>CAYPKI010000093.1:0-10014 GCA_964411265.1 uncultured Alcanivorax sp.
AAAGCGGGTCTGGGCGTTATGATCGTTTCCACGAATCAGGGTGTCATGAGTGATCGCGTGGCGCGCCAGTCCAATGTGGGCGGCGAGCTCCTTTGTGAAGTGTCCTGACGGACCAGAGCGATAGGGCTTAGGTGCAGTAATGTCGAGAATAGCGAAAAGTCCCGTGCAAATTCCCGAAGGCGTCGAGCTCAGGCTGGACGACCGGCGGGTGACCGTCCAGGGCGCCATGGGCGAGTTGACTACCACACTCAACGAGCTGGTCAACTTCCAACAGGACGAGGGCGAGGTCAACCTCAAACCGGTCGACAATTCCCAGGAAGCCTGGGCACAGGCAGGAACAGCCCGGTCGGTCATCAATAATATGGTGGTCGGTGTCACTGAGGGGTTCCAGCGCAAGCTGATCCTCAATGGTGTCGGCTATCGCGCCCAGATCGACGGCAATGTATTGAATCTGACGCTGGGCCTGTCTCATCCGGTCAACTATGAATTGCCGGAAGGAGTCGAGGTGGAAATGCCCAGCAACACCGAAGTGGTCATCAAGGGTACGGACAAGCAGCTTGTCGGTCAGGTGGCCGCCAATGTTCGAGGCTTCCGTCCGCCCGAACCCTATAAGGGGAAGGGTATACGTTATGAGGACGAAGTGCTTCGCCTCAAGGAAGCCAAGAAGAAATAATCGTCGGGATTGATCTCATGAGCGATAAAAAGGTTGCACGACTGCGTCGAGCCAAGCGCTCCCGCATGAAAATTCGCGAACTGGGCGCTGTGCGCCTGTGCGTTCACCGCACACCGCGCCACACTTACGCCCAGGTTATTGCCCCGGAAGGGGACCGCGTTCTGTGTTCCGCCTCGACGGTGGAGAAGGATTTGAGCAGCGGCAATAACGGCAACGTGGAAGCGGCCGAGCGTGTGGGCAAGGCCATTGCGGAACGCGCCAACAAAGCGGGCATTGAGCAAGTGGCGCTGGATCGTTCCGGGTTTCGTTATCATGGTCGCGTCAGGGCGCTAGCGGATGCCGCACGCGAAAACGGGCTTCAACTCTAGGTACTGAATTATGGCTAAGGTAGATCCCAACGAAGGTCTTCAGGAGAAGCTGGTTCAGGTGAACCGTGTGGCCAAGGTCGTCAAGGGTGGCCGCCTCTTCGGTTTCACAGCGCTGACCGTGGTCGGCGACGGCAATGGCAAGGTGGGCTATGGTCGCGGCAAAGCCCGCGAAGTGCCCGCCGCGATTCAGAAGGCTCTGGAAGCGGCCCGGCGCAACATGATCCAGGTCGATCTGAACGAAACCACGATTCAGCACACGATTCGCGGCCGACACGGTGCCTCCAAAGTATTCATGCAGCCGGCGTCCCAGGGTACTGGGATCATTGCCGGCGGCAGCGTACGCGCGGTGCTGGAAGTGGCCGGTGTGCACAACGTTCTGGCGAAGTGTTACGGGTCGACGAATCCCATTAATGTAGTCCAGGCGACCTACAAGGGGCTGCGGGATATGGCTTCGCCGGATCATGTCGCGGCGAAGCGGGGCATTTCGGTTGACGAGGTAGTCAGTTAAGCACAGACGGCGATTGGAAACAGAACAATGGCGGCGAACAACGCAAAAACACTCAAGGTGACCCAGGTCAAAAGCACTAATGGCCGGCTGTCCCAGCATCGGGCCTGCGTGCGAGGGCTGGGGTTGCGCCGTATGTGGCACACCGTAGAAGTTGAGGATACGCCTGCGGTGCGCGGCATGATTAACAAGGTGTCCTACCTGCTCCGGGTAGAGGGAGAGTAATAATGCATCTCAATAATCTGCGCCCCGCGCCGGGCGCGCACAAGCCGGTCAAGCGGGTGGCCCGTGGTATCGGCAGCGGTCTCGGCAAGACCGCAGGTAGGGGCCACACGGGTCAGAACTCTCGTTCCGGTGGCGGCGTGGCGCCCAGTTTCGAAGGCGGACAGATTCCACTGCAGCGCCGGATTCCCAAGTACGGCTTCCGTTCAGCGGCCGCGCGCGAAACGGCCGAGGTGCGGTTGACCGAGCTTGAGCGTGTGGAGGGCGAGGTCGTTGATCTGGCGGCGCTCAAGCAGGCGAATATTGTGCGCCGGGACATGAAACGCGCGAAGATTGTGCTCAAGGGCAGCGTGGAGCGGGCCCTGACGGTACGGGGCGTAAATGTTTCCAAGGGCGCTCGCGCGGCCATTGAAAATGCTGGCGGCAAGGTCGAGGAGTAACTCGCATTATGGCCCGTAACCGCGCAAAATCCGCCCAGACCGCGGGGTCCGACAAGTCTTCGCTGAGCGAACTCTGGCGGCGGCTCGGGTTCCTGTTCGGGGCTCTGCTGATTTACCGCATCGGTACTCATATTCCGGTACCCGGTATTGATTCAGAGCAGATGGCACAACTGTTCTCCGATAATAGTGACACCATCCTGGGCATGTTCAATATGTTCTCGGGTGGTGCGCTCGAGCGCATGAGTATGTTTGCGCTTAACATCATGCCTTATATCACGGCGAGCATTATTATCCAGTTAATGAGCGCGGTGAACCCGAAGCTTGAGCAGTTGCGCAAGGAGGGTGAATCCGGTCGGCGCAAGATTACGCAGTATACACGCTATCTGACGGTGGGTTTGGCGACGGTGCAATCCTTTGGCGTAGCCGCGGGCCTGCTCAGTCAGGGTGTCACCCTGCTGCCGGATAACCCGGCGCCCTTGCAGCTGGCCTCGTTCTACTTCGTGGCCGTTCTTACGCTGGTTACCGGTGTCGTCTTTCTGATGTGGCTGGGTGAGCAGATCACCGAGCGCGGTATCGGCAACGGCATTTCCATGCTGATTTTCGCCAGCATCGTGTCCGGTTTGCCCGGTGCGGTTGCGCAGACCTTTGAAGCTACGCGTCAGGGCGAAATGAGTCTACTGGCTCTTCTACTCATTTTTGCGGTCGCTGTGGGCGTGGTCGCGTTTGTGGTCTTCGTAGAGCGCGGCCAGCGTCGAATCACGGTTAATTACGCGCGCCGTCAGGAGGGCAAACGCGTGTACGCGGCGCAGCAGAGCCACCTGCCGCTTAAGGTGAACATGGCGGGTGTGATTCCGGCGATTTTCGCTAGTTCCATGCTGCTGTTCCCGGCGTCGATTACGCAGTGGGTGGGCAGCGGCAGCGATGACGTAGTGGGTCAGTGGCTCCAACGCATCGCCGACGCGTTGGCGCCGGGAACGCCGCTGTACGTGCTGTTGTTCACCCTTGCGATCGTGTTTTTCTGCTTTTTCTACACGGCGCTGGTTTTCAATCCCAAGGATGTCGCCGATAACCTGAAGAAGTCTGGTGCCTACATTCCCGGTATCCGCCCGGGCGAACAATCGGCTCGCTATATCGATACGGTCATGGGTCGGCTAACACTGATCGGGTCGGCTTATATGACGCTGGTCTGTCTGTTGCCGCTGGCATTGCAAGGTATCTGGAATGTGCCCTTTTACCTGGGCGGGACTTCCTTGTTGATCGTGGTGGTAGTGGTCATGGACTTTTGGTCGCAGGTCAATGCGCACTTGATGTCCACGCAGTACGAAAAACTCATGAAACAATCGAACATGAAGGGCTATGGCGGCACCGGCCTGGTGCGCTAACGGAGAGAGGCAACGACGATGAAGGTACAGGCGTCAGTCAAGAAAATCTGCCGGAATTGCAAGGTCGTCCGCCGCAAGGGGCGGGTAATGGTGATCTGCACCGAGGCGCGCCATAAGCAGCGCCAGGGCTGAAATCGTTTTTCTTTGTAAGTCAGGTGTTTGGTTGAAAATAGGACGGTGCAACTGTATCCTCTGCCGCCTTTCGGCATGATAGCAGTTCGCCCTTGGTAGCGGAGAGTTGGGCATGGCCCGTATTGCAGGCGTAAATATTCCGGATAACAAGCACACGGAAATCGCGCTCACCTATATTTTCGGCGTTGGGCCGACGACTGCACAGCAGATTGTGCGGGATGTGGGCCTTGATCGGACCCTGCGGGTGCGCGATCTGGGCGAGGATCAGGTGGACGTGCTTCGAACAGAAGTGGGCAAATACTCCACCGAGGGGGATTTGCGCCGCGAGATCAACATGAACATTAAGCGGCTCAAGGATCTTGGCTGCACGCGCGGGATCCGGCACCGGCGCCACCTGCCTATGCGTGGGCAGAGCACGAAAAACAACGCACGGACCCGTAAGGGCCCGCGGAAACCCATCCGCAAGTAAGCGTCTGAATCCAGGTAGGCAAAATGGCTAAAGCTAGGAAAGACAGCGGCACTCGCCGGAAAAAGATTACCCGAAGCGTGGCGGACGGCATTGCGCATGTTCACGCCTCCTTCAACAACACGATCATCACCATTACGGACCGCCAGGGCAATGCGTTGTCCTGGGCCACCGCGGGCGGCGCGGGCTTTCGTGGCTCCCGCAAGAGTACGCCCTTTGCGGCCCAGGTCGCGGCGGACAACGCGGGCAACGCGGCCAAGGATTATGGTGTGAAGAACCTGGAAGTTCGGGTCAAGGGACCCGGGCCGGGACGTGAGTCGTCCGTGCGCGCACTCAATGCCTGTGGTTTCAAGATCACCCAGATTGAAGACGCCACGCCGATTCCGCATAACGGCTGTCGTCCGCCCAAAAAGCGCCGCGTCTAAGGGGAGTAGCGAAGCATGGCAAGATACATCGGTCCCAAGTGCAAGCTGATGCGCCGGGAGGGTACGGATCTCTTCCTCAAGAGCGGCATCCGGCCCCTCGAATCCAAGTGCAATGCGGAACAGCCGCCTGGACAGGCTGCTGCCACGCGCCGGATGAGCCGGCTTTCGGACTATGGCGTGCAGTTGCGGGAAAAGCAGAAAGTGCGGCGCATGTACGGCGTACTGGAGAAGCAGTTCCGCAACTACTACAAGAAGGCAGCCCAGTCCAAGGGCTCCACCGGCGAGCTGCTGCTACGCTTCCTCGAAGGTCGGCTCGACAATGTGGTCTATCGCATGGGGTTTGGTGCCACGCGCGCCGAAGCCCGGCAGCTGGTCAGTCACCGCGCCATTCTGCTCAACGGGCGCACGACCAATATTGCCTCCTGTCAGGTCAAGCCGGGTGACGTCGTAACGGTACGCGAAAAAGCGCGGAATCAGCTGCGTGTCAAAAATGCCATGGAGCTAGCCCAGCAGCGTGGTTTCGCGACCTGGCTGGAAGTGGACGAAAAGAAGTTCGAGGGCACGCTGAAAGCGCTGCCTGAACGCATTGATCTGCCCGCCGAGATCAATGAAAGCCTGATTGTCGAGCTTTACTCCAAGTAAAGACTGCCGAGGGATCTCTATGACCGCCGCGAACGAATTTCTTACGCCTCGATCCATTGAGGTTAATGCGACCAGCTCCTCGCATGCCAAGGTCGAGCTCGAGCCGCTGGAGCGTGGTTTCGGGCACACCCTGGGCACGGCACTTCGCCGGATCCTGTTGTCCAGTATGCCTGGTTGTGCCATCACCGAAGTGGAAATCGACGGCGTACAGCACGAGTACTCCATGATTGAGGGCATTCAGGAAGATGTCATCAATATTTTGCTGAATCTCAAGGGCGTCGCCCTCAGGTTGCACGAGCGCGAGGAAGCTACGCTTGAGCTGGTAAAGAAGGGCCCGGGGGAGGTCACCGCTAACGACATCCAGCGTGACCATACCGTTGAGATCGTCAACCCGGACCATCTGATCTGCACCATCACCGGCGATACCGAACTGCGCATGCAGCTCAAGGTGACCGAAGGCCGGGGTTATGTGCCCGCGGACGCACGGCCCAAGGACGAAAACGAGAACCGGGGCATCGGGCGCCTGCAGCTGGATGCCAGCTACAGCCCTATCCGGCGAGTGTCCTATGCGGTGGAATCGGCGCGCGTGGAACAGCGCACGGACCTGGACAAGCTGGTCATCGATCTGGAGACCAATGCCACCATCGAGGCTGAAGAAGCCATTCGCCGGGCGGCGAGCATTCTCCAGCAGCAGATCTCCGTGTTCGTGGACATGGAGCAGGACAGCAAGCCCGAGCCCAAGCAGGAAAGCGAGGAAGTCGATCCGATCCTGCTGCGCCCGGTGGACGATCTTGAGCTGACGGTGCGTTCCGCCAACTGTCTGAAGGCGGAAAACATCTATTATATCGGCGACCTGGTTCAGCGTACGGAAGTGGAATTGCTCAAAACGCCCAACCTGGGCAAGAAATCCCTGACGGAGATCAAGGATGTTCTGGCGTCGAAGGGGCTTTCGCTGGGCATGCGTCTGGAGAGCTGGCCGCCGGCCAGCCTGCGCGAGGATGATCGGCTGAACGCCCGGTTGCGTTAACTGAATGAAAGTCGGGCGCTTGTTGGCGCCTTCGGAAATCAAGGGTCATAACCATGCGTCATCGCAAAAGCGGCAGGAAACTCAATCGCAACAGCAGCCACCGGAAAGCCATGTATCGCAACATGGCCGTGTCCCTGTTCGAACATGAGGCCATCAAAACTACAGTGCCCAAAGCCAAGGAGCTTCGTCGGGTGGCGGAGCCGCTGATCACCCTGGCGAAGCAAGATTCCGTGGCCAATCGGCGGACTGCTTTCGCACGCACCCGCTCCAAGTCCATGGTGGGCAAGCTTTTTGACGAGCTGGGCCCGCGTTACAAGGAGCGCCCGGGTGGTTATATGCGCATTCTCAAGATGGGCTACCGTACTGGCGACAACGCCCCCATGGCGTACGTCGAACTCGTCGACCGGCCCGGAGCCGCGGACGACGACTAGGATCGACGCTCAGGCGCACGTGCTCGACAAGGAGCCGGGGGGGGACACTCCCGGCTTTTTTATGCGCGGGCCGCCACGCCCCAAAGGCAAGCTCATCTCCTCGCCGGCCTTACCCGGGCGAAGGAAGGCGGCCTCGGAACCTGTTGGTCTGGTTCCTTCGTATTAGCTCTTCCCTCTTCTAGCCCTTAATGCGCAATCGCTGTCTGGTGCTTACGGCTGTTTTTAAGGCATCTCCGTTGACCACCGTTGTCGTTATGCATAAATTTGCTTGTGACCATTCAGTCAGAATAAAAAAGCTTCACTGCCCCGGCACACGGATCCCGTCAAGAGAATCCAGGCCGGGGCCATGCCAGGAGGGAAGATTCATGTTGACCGGTTACCAAATGCTTCGCGCGTTGCTGTCGGCTTTTGCGACGATGGCCTTGCTTGCCGCGGCGCCCGTTCAGGCCGAGATTGATTACCGTTACCTGGGACTGAGCAAACAGGATCTGCCGGACAAGGGTCCAAAAATCGATGTGATTGAATCACCCCTGGCGGGCGCGCCCCAGATTCGGCCCGACGGCGGGCGGCTGCGCATTGAGATTGATGATTACCGCGTGCTCGACAAGCCCCTCGACATCTGGCTCAAGCCCAGTTTCGGTGAAGCGCGTGAGCGGATCGATGTCGAGGTAGTATCGATCAATCGCAACCAGCCCAGCCGACTCTGGCCGGACCGGCAGGTCCATGTGGTTCATGTCCGCGTGCCCGTGCTGGGTGGTGATGTGACTGAGGACCTCTATGACCTGCATGTGAAGTGGAGCCGCTACTGGGGGCTGAAGACGATCGAGGACGTCCAGCACCGTGCGGTGCAGGTTATGGATCAGATTCCGGACACGCCCAAAGTGGCCACGATCGCGGACCCGCAAATCGGTGATCCCCGGGCCGTCGTCGATGCGGCCCGGGAAAGCTGGGACAACGGCAACCTGGACCTCCTGGAATACACCTGGAGCGAAGTAATCGGTGATACTTCCAAGGGTGGTCGCTGGGCGGCCTTCCAGAAGACCATTCAGGAGATTAACGCTCAGGATCCGGATTTCGTACTGGTCAGTGGCGACCTGACATTTGGCGCGGCCTATGAGTACGAGTTCGAGGACGCTTATCGTCTTCTCAACCAGATCAAGGCGCCAACCTTTATTACGCCGGGTAACCATGACGGCTATGACAATCCGTTACGGGCGGATGGCCTCAAAAAGTGGGAAAAGTTCTTTGGCCCGCGCTATTACAGCGCCAATGTGGGTAGCAACACCCATATCACCTCGATCAACTCCTATGACTGGCGCAACAAGCATCGGTTGGTCACCACCTGGGGTGGGTCGGTGCGCGACCAACAGCTGAACTGGCTGCAAAGTGATCTCGACAACTGGCGCACCAATAACCCTAACGGCACCCTGATCACTTTTGCCCATCATAACCCGGCCCGTGAGCAGTCGCCCGGTCTGCTGGATAACATCCTTGATCCGCAGGATCAGGAGTGGAGCGGCAAGAACCGCCTTACGCTTCGCAACGTTTTGAATGACGCCGGGGTCGATGCCCACTTCGCGGGTCACACCCATTCGAACCACCTGGCGCGTTATGTCGACGACGGCAGCAAGTACGGCAAGGTTGTTGAGACCCTGGGTAGCAACTGCTTCCGCAAGACGACACCGCAGCAAGGCACGCAGAATGATGACCACAGTATTAGCCAGTGCGGGGCTTCCGATCCGGCCACCCAGTACCAGCACAAACAGGCGCTGCTGGAACCGGGCAATGGCACACTCTTTGTGGAAACTACCACAACCTCTTCCGAGGGTGCTTACTGGGGCTGGCGTGTTTTCCCGCTGGATCGCGTCAGCGGCTACTCCACCGTGAATGGTCAGGCAGGCCAGGGCGTGAGCCCCTCGAACATGGGCTACCCCATGACCAACGCGGCCTTGCAGGCCATCGACGATACCCAGGCGGTACCTGGTCCCGGGGGTAGCGTGAACCCGGATGTGGTGGACGTCGGGTACTACTCTCATCCATCCTATTTCCTCAATGTGAACCGGATTACGGCTACGGCCACACGCAGCGAATACCGGATCACCAACAACTCGCTCGAGCCGGTCAGCGGTGCGGTGGTGCAGAGCCTGAACAGCTGCGACACCGTCAGCGTGTCCAATGGCAGCCTCGCCTGGCAGCGCACCGATAAGGATGCGCAACGTACCGACGTCAAAACCCGCTATTATGTGGGCGCCGGGCAGTCCATTGTCGTGTCTGCCCAAGCGGCGTCTGGCAGCTCCAGCTGTGACGATGGTTGGTCCTGGTGGTAAACGCTCGGTAACGCCTGGCAAGGCCAGGGGGAGTGCCTGCAAGGCCCTCCCCCTTTTTTATGCGCCGTCCGGGCTGGTTTCAGGGGCTCAGCCATGCATCCCTGAACCGGGCATTCCGGTTCCGGACTACCCTTTTCTTGGTGCCGGCTCATAAGCTGTGGGCAGCCCGACGATGTAACAGCACCGGCATCTGTGCATCCAGGGCGCAACAGGATCCGATTGCGGGAGAAACCGCTGTGCGTTGTCTGCTATGGGGGTTGTTGGCCCTGCCACTGGCCGCTAGTGCCCAAACCTTTAGCGGCGGGCCTGCAGCGCCCACGGTAATCGAACTCTATACCTCCGAGGGTTGCAGCAGCTGTCCGCCCGCCGACCGCTGGCTGGCGTCGCTGCGCGATCATCCGGGGCTGTTCAGTTCCGTGTATCCGCTAGCCTTCCATGTGGACTATTGGGATCGTCTCGGCTGGCCGGACCGTTTCGCGCGGTCGGCGTTCAGTGAGCGCCAGCGCCGTTATCAGCGGCAAGGCGCCCTGTCGTCGGTCTACACCCCGGGTGTTCTGGCTGCGGGCCGTGAATGGCGCGGCTGGCGCGAAGGCCGGGCCTGGCCCCGGCCCGATGGTCGCCCGGGGGTGCTGCGTGTGCAACTCAAGGCGGACCAAATCCGGGTCCGGTGGGACGGTGAGCGCCCACTCCGGCTACATTTCGCCTGGCTGGGCATGGGGTTGTCCACTGTGGTGAATCGTGGCGAGAACGCCGGCCGTACGCTGCAGCATGAGTTTGTGGTGATGGACCGGGTTGAGCGTTCTCCCGCGCGGAGCTGGACTCTACCGGTCCAGATTCCTCGAAGGGGGCAGAAGCGAACGGCCGTGGTGGCCTGGGTCAGCCACCCGGCTCGTCAGGCTCCGGTTCAGGCGGCAGGCGGCTATCTACCCTCGGAGCAGGATCCTGTCCGCGGTGAGCCATGATGATCGGCGACC
>CAYPKI010000094.1:0-9999 GCA_964411265.1 uncultured Alcanivorax sp.
CGGCGGCGCTGGTTATGCTGGTTCAGGTGCATGCCACCGCCTGGCTGGTAGTACCGGCCATTGTGATTATCTCGCGCGAGATCACCGTCTCCGCACTGCGCGAATGGATGGCGGAGCTGGGCCAGCGCGCCCGCGTGGCCGTCAGTAAAGTGGGCAAGATCAAAACCGTGGCCCAGATTGCCGCCATCACCGGACTCCTGGCGCAAAAGCCGGAGATTATCGACGGCGAGCTGATGTTTACGCCCTTCATTGCCATGTCCTATGCGCTGCTGTATCTGGCTACGGTTTTAACCCTTTGGTCCATGCTTGCCTATCTTCAGGCTGCTTGGTCCGGGTTTTGGTCCGATCGTAGTGAATAGGGTTGGGCTGCCCGGGATTGGTTGACACAGGTGGTCCAGCCGGTAGAATTTGCGCACGTTCGGGGCTCGCCCGAGCACGAGCATAGCGGGAATAGCTCAGCCGGTAGAGCACAAGCTTGCCAAGCTTGGGGTCGCGAGTTCGAATCTCGTTTCCCGCTCCAGATTCCGGAAAACCGCGCAGGCAAGCCGCGGTTTTCAGAGCCTCGGTCCAAACCGGGGTTTTCTATTTTCTCTGGCGCGGTGGCAGAGTGGTCATGCGGCGGACTGCAACTCCGCTTACGCCGGTTCGATTCCGACCCGCGCCTCCAGATTTTCCTGCTCCTCCACCGTCGCCCGGGTGGCGAAATGGGTAGACGCAAGGGACTTAAAATCCCTTGTCCTTCGGGACGTGCGGGTTCAAGTCCCGCCCCGGGCACCACTCAATGCCTTTACACCTCCACCCGAATGGGCTTACTTGGCCGACTCTATCCGCGTTTGCTAGGCTACGATACTGCGTATTGCTGTTATCCGAGGCAGACGCGACGGGCTCGGCGAAGGGATTCTCGTGGCTCAAGACTGCGTGTCGGGCGCGACCGGACACAATTTCAAGAATAATGGTTCAGACCCTGAATCCGTTTTGCTGTGGGGCGTTATTCCATGAATTGGCTGAATAACCTGTCAGTCCGCCTGAAGGTGCTCTCGGTGGGCAGCCTCGGGATCCTGTTCTTCCTTGCTTATCTTGTCTACAGCTACACCATCGCGGACGCCAGTGTCGAGCGGCTGGATCGGATGCGCCAGACCGACTTCGCCGTCCTGGAAGCCACCACGCGCAATAACGTCACCCTTTACAATGTCCGCGACTCGCTTAGCCGTGCCATTAACAACAGTGATCCGCAAGCGCTCGAAAAGGCGCGGGAACTGGCCGAGAAGGCAACGGAGAATCTGCGTTCGCTGAAAGAGCTCGATCCGAGTATCAGTTCGGATGTGGAGAAGCTGACAACGGCATTCCGTGACTATTTCGACGCCGCCAGTGGGCTGGCCGAGAATGCTATTGACGGTGCTTCGGGTAGTGATTTTTACCAGCAACTGGGACAGGTCGCAAAACTCCGCAACCAGTTCGAAACAGTGCTGGGTGATTTCCGTGACGCGCGCAACGCGGCCTTCGACAAGCGTCTGAAACAGAGCCGTGAAAGCATTCTGAATACGCAGTTTATCGGCATCGGACTGGGCGCTATAGCGCTGCTTTTGCTGGCGCTGATCAGCTGGCGTGTGACGCGCAGCATTATCCGGCCCATTCATTATGCCGTGGACGTTTCCGATGATATTGCCCGCGGCGACTGGGACCGCGCTATTGAGGTAGAGAACCACGATGAAGCCGGTCGGCTTTTGGATGCCGTTCGCCAGATGCGGGACGCGCTCAAGGCTCGCCGGGACGAGGAGCAGCGTGAGGAGCTGATCAAATCGCGCCTGGCCGAGCTGAACGAGCGCATGCGTGGTGACATGACGCTGCAACAACTCGGCAACAATATGCTCGAGTTTCTGGTGCCCACGCTGGACGGCCAGGTGGGGGCGTTTTTCATGTTCGACGAGGATAACGAGGCGTTGCAGCTAAGCAGTTCCTGGGCCCTGGCACGGCGCAAGCATCTGGCCAACAGCTTTCGTCCCGGTGAATCCTTGGTGGGTCAGGCTGCGCTGGAGTGCAAACAGATCCTGCTGACCGAGCCGCCGGAAGATTATATCGAGGTTTCTTCCGGCACCGGTGCAAGCGTGCCGAAAAATATCGTGGTTACGCCCATTCTTCACGAAAACGAGCTCAAAGGTGTTATCGAAATCGGGTCTGTGCACGAATTCAGTGATGACGACCTGAACTTTCTGGAACAGGGCGTTCGCACGATCGCGATTGCGTTGCATACGGCACAGAGCCGGGTACGCTTGTCGGAGATGCTGGAGACGACCCAGGAGCAGGCGAACGAGATGGAGCGCCAGAAAGAAGAGCTCCACCGCGCCAACGAGGACCTGGAGAATCAGGCAAAGGAATTGTCCGATTCCGAAGCGCGTCTGCAGCAGCAGCAAGAGGAACTTCGTTCCACCAACGAAGAACTCGAACAGCAAACACAGGCTTTGCGCGCGTCGGAAGAGAATCTTCAGGCACAACAAGAAGAGTTGCGAGTCACGAACGAGGAGCTGGAATCCCAGAAGCAGGTGCTTCAGGAACAAAAATCCGAAGTCGATAAGAAAAACGAGGAGCTGGAAAAGCTGCACTCCGAGCTGCAGGAGAAAATCGAGGAACTGGAATTATCGTCCAAATACAAGTCCCAGTTCCTGTCCACGATGTCGCACGAGCTCCGCACGCCGCTGAACAGTATCCTGATCCTGTCCAATGCTCTGGCGGAAAACAAACAGGGCAATATGTCCGACAAGCAGCTCGAGCACCTGCAGGTCATTCACTCGGCGGGCTCCGATCTGTTGGCCTTGATCAACGACATCCTCGATATCTCCAAGATCGAGGAAGGCAAGATGGATGTCGTGATTGACGAGCTCGATCCCGAGGAGTTGGGCGAACACTTCCGTAAGCATTACGCCCATATTGCCGAAGATCGGGGGCTGGATTTCCATATTGTGCTGGGCGATGGTCTGCCGAGTCATATCTACACCGACCGACAGCGGCTCGAGCAGGTCATCAAAAATCTGCTCTCCAATGCCCTCAAGTTTACGGAAGAGGGCAGTGTGACTGTCGAAATCTCAAGACCGGAGTCGGTGGAGCTGCCGCATACAGATCTCAAACCGGAAGACACCGTGCGTTTCGCGGTGCAGGATACGGGCACAGGCATTCCGGAGGAAAAACAAAAACTGATCTTCGAGGCTTTCCAGCAGGCTGACGGCACGACCAGCCGGAAATTCGGTGGTACCGGCTTGGGCCTGACGATTTCTCGCGAGCTCTCCCGGATGCTGGGCGGCGATGTGGGCATGTACAGCGAAGGCGAGGGCAAGGGCACTACCTTTAAGCTCTTCCTGCCCATCGGCGATAAATCCATGATGGCTGAGCACGAAGGGGACGAGGCGAAGCAGGCCCCGGGCACCAGCGAGCCGCCTGTGGTCCGCGAAACGCAGTCCGAGGAGGGTACGGTCGAGCCGGATACGCGGCCCCAGACGGACGAATCGGAGGACAACTACGAGGTCCGCGAGAAAACGGTGCTTATCATCGAGGACGATGACAGCTTCGGTCAGATCCTGGTGGACCTGGCCGAGGACTATGGTCTTGAGGGGCATATATCACCGGATGGCGAGACTGGACTGGAATACGCCCGGCATTACCGGCCCAGTGCTATTATTCTCGACATCGGTTTGCCCGGCATGGATGGCTGGCAAGTCATGGAGAACCTGAAAGCGGATCCGCGCACCCAGGACATCCCCGTGCATTTCCTCTCCGGCAAGGACGAACGGGAAAAAGCGATGGAATGGGGCGCTATTGACTTCCTGACCAAACCCTTGAATCGCGATCAGATGCTGGAAGCGTTCAAGAATATCGAGGCCGCGGTGGAAACGAATGTTCGGCGTTTGCTGGTAGTGGAGGACAGCGAAATACAACACGCGAGCATTCGTGAGCTTTTCGACGAAAAAGGCGTGGAGATCACGGCGACAACATCGGGGGAAGAGGCGCTCGCACATCTGCAGGAGAGTGTCTACGACTGCATGATTCTTGATCTCAGCCTGCCCGACATGAGCGGCGTGGAACTGCTTGAAACGATCCACGATAACGAGCAATACGACAACCTGCCAATCATTGTGTATACGGGCAAGGAGTTGAGCCGGGACGAAGAAAACAAGCTGCATAAGTACGCGGACCGGATTATTCTCAAAACGGAACAGTCGTCGGAACGTCTCTTGAACGAGGCTTCGCTATTTCTGCACTGGCTTGAATCCAATATCCCCGATGACGAAAAGCCCAGTCAGACGTCGCTTGAACATCGTGCCGAGGTGTTTGAGGGCAAGAAACTTCTGTTGGTGGACGATGACATGCGCAATATCTACGCTCTGTCCGCGCAGCTTGAGGAACTCGGCTTTGAAATTTCTCTGGCGAATAACGGCCGCGAGGCGCTAAACACACTGGACGAGAACCCGGACATGGATCTGGTGCTCATGGACATCATGATGCCCGAGATGGACGGCTACGAGGCGATGCAGAAGATTCGTGAGCAGCAGCGTTTTCAAAAGCTTCCGATCATTGCCCTGACCGCGAAGGCGATGAAAGAAGATCGAGCGAAGTGCATCGATGCCGGGGCCAATGACTATTGTTCCAAACCCCTTGATATGACCAAGCTGACGTCTCTGATGCGCGTTTGGCTGCAAAAGTAGCGGAGACAGCCTTGAGTCAGAACCCGGAAATCACAGACGAAGATGTCGCCATCGAGGACATCGAAATCGACCTGCTTCTGGAAGCGATTTTCCAGCGCTATGGCTATGATTTTCGCTCTTATACCAAAGCATCCATCCGTCGCCGTATTATGCACCGGCTTGGTCTCTCCGGGATGGATAATGTCACGCGCATGACTGAGCGCGTGCTGCGTGATCGTGATTTTTTTGTCTCCCTGCTAAATGATCTGACGGTCAACGTAACGGACATGTTCCGGGATCCGGAATTTTACGTAGCTTTTCGCCGTGAGGTAGTGCCGCTACTAAAAACCTTTCCATTTATCAAAATCTGGCACGCGGGCTGCGCGACCGGCGAGGAGATTTATAGCATGGCCATTCTCCTCGAAGAGGAAGGCCTGTACGACCGAACCATTATTTATGCCACTGACATTGACAAAAATGTTCTAGCGACCGCGAAAAAGGGCATTTATCCGATCGCGTCCATGCGACAATTCAGTGACAATTACCGTGCGGCCGGAGGCCGCGGGTCTCTTTCGGACTATTACACCGCCAAATATGACGGCGCCATTCTGGATCAGCGGCTGAAGCGTAACATTGTTTTTGCGGACCACGACCTTGTTACGGATCAGGTTTTTGGCGAAATGAACGTCATTCTCTGCCGCAATGTTCTGATTTACTTTGACCGGGAGTTGCAGCAGCGCGTATTTAAGCTGTTTTTCGACAGCCTCGATATGGGGGGCGTCTTGTGCCTGGGCACTAAGGAAAGTCTTCGGTATTCCGGCTTGGAAGAGGCATTTGAGCCCATTGATGAGCGGCTCAAGATTTTTCGTAAACATGAATTTGCATCCAGAGAGTCGAAATAATGCAGCAGAAAATTTTGCTTGTAGATGATGAACCGGCAAATCTGGTATCACTTGAAGCGATCCTTGAAGACGAGGGTCGTGAGTTGCTCAAGGCGGAGTCCGGTCCGGACGCGCTCAAGACGCTCTTGAACGAGGATGTCTCTTTGGTCCTGCTGGATGTGCAGATGCCGGAAATGGACGGTTTCGAAGTGGCTGAGCTCATGCGTAGCCGCAAGAACACCCAGAATATTCCCATCATCTTCGTCACAGCTATTTCGAAGGAGGATCAGTATGTATTCAAGGGCTATCAGGTAGGTGCGGTGGATTATCTATTCAAACCCCTTGACCCCACCATTTTGAAGAGCAAAGTAGACTTTTTCCTGCAGCTCGACCATGAACGGCGGGACTTGCAGGAAAAGCTCAAACAGGCTCAGGCCCATCGTGCCGCTTATGAAGAGACCAAGCGCGAGGGCCCGGAAAACAATGAAGATTGAACCCGGTCCGGCCACCTACGACGCCATCGCCATTGGCGGATCCTGGGGTGGGCTTGAAGTGACGCTTCAGATTCTGGAGTGGCTCCCCGCCTCACTCCCCGTTCCGGTTTTTCTGGTTCTGCATCAGCGTCCGGCGCTGGACAGCAGATTAGTGGAAATTCTGTCCCGGCGTTCCCCGTTGACGCCAGTGGCGCCTGATGACAAGACGGGCGTCGCGCCCGGCCATCTGTATGTTGCACCGCCGGGATATCACATGCTGATCAATCGGGACTTGTCTATCGGACTGGCGGTCTATAAGCATATTCATTACTCGCGTCCGTCCATCGACGAGACGTTTTTCTCCGTGGGCCATGTTTATGGTGCTGGCGCTACGGGCGTCATTTTGACGGGCGCAAACGAGGATGGGGCGGCCGGGATTGGTTATATCGCCCGGCGTGGGGGTACAGCCGTGGTGCAGGATCCCGAGGGGGCGGAAGCGTCCATGATGCCCCGGGCGGCGATAGCGACGGGCCTCGTGCCGAATGTACTGGCCACCGACGAATTGGGCAGGTTTTTGCGCGACAGCATTACAGGCATGCAGGGATCATGAAGCAGAATATCCTCATTGTTGATGACCACAGGGAGAATCTGGTTGCGCTGGAGGCGATCCTCGAGGCTGAGGACCGCAACCTGATCACGGCTACGTCTGGCAATGAGGCGCTGGATCTCGCCCTCAAGCAGGATCTGGCGCTGATCCTGCTGGACGTGCAGATGCCGGAGATGGATGGTTTCGAGGTTGCGGAGCTGTTGCGCAAGAATCGCCGCACGCGAGGAATTCCGGTCATTTTCGTCACCGCAATTTCCAAAGAGGAGCAGTATGTCTCGCGCGGTTATGAATGCGGCGCCGTCGACTATCTGTTCAAGCCTGTCGATCCCCAGGTTTTGGAAGCCAAGGTGCGGGTTTTCCTGGAACTCGATATGGAAAGGCGCAAGCTTCAGCAGGCCGTGGTCCAGATGAAGCGCCTCAAGGACGAGAATGAGCGACTGCTGCAGGCGCTGGGCGAGGGTGTAATTGGCACGGATGCGTATGGTGTTGTCACTTTCTGCAATGACGCCGCCCGTGCGCTGGTGGGGCGCGATATCCGGCTCGATCAGGATCAGGCGGACGATCTGCTGTTTCGCGAACGCGATGGTAGCATGCGCTGGGCCTGGGCGGATTCGCCGGTCTACGAGCGCGCCCGGGAAGGGGAAGTATGGCGCAGCGGCAGTCCTTTTTATGTTGCTGGTGGCGATTTTTTCCGTGCGCTCGAAGTTACGGCTAACCCGGTCAATGACCCGGGCGAGGCGTTTTCGGGCGTCGTGTTGGTGTTGCGTGATGTTACCGGACAAGAAAGCGAACCGGACGAACTTCAGGGACGCGAAGCGCGGCGTTATTCGCGCAAGAAAATATCACGCGAAATGGTGGTCTTTAACCGTGAAACGGGCGGTAATGTGGGACGACTGATCAATATCAGCGTGGACGGGTTCAAGGTGTTCGTGCGGAGCGCCCCGGAGGAGGGGCTGCATTGGGCGCTGGGCATGGTCTTGCCCGAGCCCATCGAGGGCATTAACACCCTGAGTTTTGATGCGCGTAATATCTGGTGTGAGGAACAGGAGCGCGCCGGTGAATATCACGCGGGATTTCAGTTCATTGAACTCAGTGACGGTAACCGGGCTATTATTGAAAACCTGATCGAGAGGTTCTGACGGTATGGCCATGGACGACGAAGCGCTGACCGCGGAGCACGAACCGGAGGTCGAGGCCGATCTGCTGCCCTACGGGTTTGCGCGGCGTCATAACGTGCTGTTGCGCGAGCGTGATGAGCAGCGCGAGCTGGCCTGTGTGCCGCCGGTGCGCGCCGACGTGCTGGCCGAGGTGCGGCGGCACCTGGGCTGGTTACCGCCCGTGCGTACGCTCAACGAACCCGAATTCGCGGACGCTCTGGCGCTGACCTATGAGCAGCAGCGCGGTGCCGCGGCCGAGGCGGCGGACGATCTTGAGGGCCTCGATCTCGCCAGCCTGGCCGAGTCCATGCCGGAGACTTCGGATCTGCTGGAACAGGAGGATGATGCACCCATCATTCGCCTGATCAACGCGCTCTTCCAGGAGGCTATCCGTGAAAATGCCTCGGATATCCATATCGAGACCTTTGAGCGCCGCCTGGTGGTGCGCATGCGCGTGGATGGTGTTTTGCGCGAGGTGCTAACGCCGCGCCGGGAGCTGGCGCCCTTGCTGGTGTCGCGCATCAAGGTCATGGCCCGGATGGATATCGCCGAAAAGCGTGTACCCCAGGATGGACGCATCTCACTCCGTGTCGGCGGGCGGGACGTGGATGTGCGCGTTTCCACCATGCCCTCCAGCATGGGCGAGCGGGTGGTACTCCGACTGCTGGACAAGCAGGCAGGGCGCCTGCAGCTGGAAAACCTGGGCATGGGACAAAAGACCTTCGAGCTCATGAAGGAGCTGGTGCACAAGCCCCATGGCGTGATTCTGGTAACGGGCCCTACCGGGTCCGGCAAGAGCACGACCCTCTATGCTTCGCTCACGGAACTCAACGATGCCAGCCGAAACATCCTCACGGTCGAGGATCCGATTGAATACCAGCTGGAAGGTATCGGTCAGACCCAGGTCAATCAGAAAGTAGAGATGACCTTTGCGCGCGGGCTACGCGCCATTCTGCGCCAGGATCCGGACGTGGTCATGGTGGGCGAGATTCGCGACAAGGAGACGGCGGACATCGCTGTTCAGGCGAGTCTCACCGGTCACCTGGTGTTGTCCACGCTGCATACCAACACGGCGGTGGGGGCCATGACCCGCTTGCAGGACATGGGGGTGGAGTCTTTCCTGCTGTCGTCGAGTTTGCTCGGGGTTATGGCCCAGCGGCTGGTGCGGTTACTCTGTACGGATTGCAAACAAGCCTATGAGCCGGACCAGGCGGAGCGCGACCTCATGGGCCTGGCCGCAGACGAAGCGCTTACGCTCTACCGGGCTCTGGGCTGCGAGGTTTGTAACCATCAGGGGTACCGTGGCCGAACGGGCATTTACGAACTGGTACCGGTGGATGACGAAATGCGCCAGCTGATTCATGATCAGGCTGGCGAACCCGTGCTGGAACGGCATGCCCGGCGCTTCGCCCCCAGTATTCGCGCCGATGGCTGGCGGCGCGTGCGCGCGGGCGAAACCAGCATTGAGGAAGTGCTGCGCGTGACCCGGGAGGACTGAGCCCTCATGCCCGCCTTCGAATACCGCTGCCTGGATCACCGGGGTAAAGTGCGCAAGGGCGTACTGGAGGGAGACAGCGCTCGCCAGATTCGTCAGCAGCTCAAGACCAAGGGCTGGGTGCCGATGGAGGTGGATGAGACGCGGGATAGCTCCAGCGGTAGCGGCTCAGGGGGCCGTTTTTCCCGCAGCGGTAAGCTCGACACCGGCGAACAGGCCCTCGTGACGCGGCAACTGGCCACCCTCATTCGGTCGGGCCTGCCTGTGGAACAGGCCCTGTCCGCCGTTGTGAATCAGGCCGAGCGGCCGCGTATTGAACGGATTGTGGTGGCCGTGCGCGCCCGGATACTGGAGGGGCACAGCCTGGCCGCCGCCCTGGCCGAGTTTCCCCGGGCCTTTCCCGAAATGTACCGGGCCACGGTTGCCGCCGGCGAGCAGAGCGGTCATCTCGAGGATGTACTGGAGCAACTGGCGGAGTATCTGGAAAACCGTCACGATACCGGGCGCTCCGTGGCCCAGTCGTTGATCTATCCCGCTTTCATCCTGGTGTTCTCGTTCGCGATCATCGTGCTGCTGATGACCTATGTAGTTCCGCGCATGGTGGAGGTTTTCGCCCGTCAGGACGCCGAGCTGCCCTGGCTCACCCAGATGCTGATCGTCATCAGTGATTTCGTCCGGAACTGGCTCTGGCTGGTGGTGCTGCTCGCGGTGAC
>CAYPKI010000095.1:0-9987 GCA_964411265.1 uncultured Alcanivorax sp.
GCAAAACACCGGCGCTGCGCGGCTGGCGGTAGCGGGCGGAGTGAGTGCTAACAAGCTGCTAAGATCTCGGCTGGATGAGGCCATGGAGAAGCAGCAGGTGTCCGTGTTTTACCCGGCCCTGGAGTACTGCACCGACAACGGTGCCATGATCGCCTACGCCGGCGCGCTGCGCCTGGCCGCCGGTGAGCGCGAGGGGTTGCCCATTCGCGTGCGGGCGCGCTGGCCCCTGGGCGAGCTGGGGCCGCCGGGTGGCGTGTAGGAGGCACTTCCGCGTGCCTGACACCTGGTTTGCCGCTGGCTGGGTCGGGGCGGGGACGCCCCTCCCACGGTTCAGGATTGGGATGTGGGAGGCGCGTCCTCGCGCTGATCATCGCCCGGGCTCTATTCACCCGTTTTTCGAAAGCCGAGCTCCTCGCCACTGAAAAGGCGCCGGATATTATCGTGATGGCGCAGCAGCAGCATGGCGGTGAGCACCGCCATGGGCACGAAGGCCTCGGGCAGCCAGAACCAGAGACCGACCGGGGCGGCGATGAAGGCGGCCATGGAGGCCACCGAGGATACGCGCAGCAGCCTGAACAGGGCTGCCCAGACGGCGCCGGCTACCAGGCCGGTGGGCCAGTGCAGCGAAAAAAGCATGCCGAAGGCAGTGGCCACGCCCTTGCCGCCGCGGAACTGGAAGAAGGCCGGAAGGATATGGCCCAGGACGGCGAAAAAGCCGGCCAGGGCAACGCCCGTGGGCGAAAGAGCCAGCGCCCGGGCGACCAGCACGGGAAGCACGCCCTTGAGCACATCGGCGGCCAGGGTGAGGGCCGCGCTCGGCTTGCCGCCCACGCGCAGCACATTGGTCGCGCCCGGATTGCCCGAGCCGTCGCTGCGCGGGTCCGGATGGCCGAGCACCCGGCAGATCAGAATGGCGCTGGAGATGGAGCCCAGCAGATAAGCGCCTGCAGCGAGGGGCAGCAGAATCAGCGCATTGTCCTGTAAGGCGGCGAGTTCCACGGTTATAATCTCGATCGGGCGGATGTGCGCATTGAACCATATCAGGGTCGCGGGGACATCGGGATCAATCACGGCCGGGTGACGGATACATTATGGATATCGTCTACATCAATGACCTCAAGGTAGATACCGTCATCGGCATCTTCGAATGGGAACGCCGGATTCGCCAGACCGTGAGCCTGGATCTGGATATGGCTACCGATATCCGCAGGGCTGCCAATTCCGACCATATCGATGACGCCCTGAACTACAAGGCCATTGGTAAGCGCATCATCGCTTATGTGCAGGACTCGGAATTTCAGTTGGTGGAGACGCTGGCCGAGCGCGTAGCCGAGATCGTGCTCGAAGAGTTCTCCGTGCCCTGGCTCAAGCTCCGTGTCGGCAAGCCGGGTGCGCTGCGCGGTTCGCGCGACGTAGGGGTTGTGATCGAACGCGGGGAGCGCCCCTGATGGCGGACGTAACGCTGAGCCTCGGCTCGAATATTGACCGTCACCACAATATCCGCGCCGCGCTCGGTGAGCTGCGCGCGCGCTTCGGCAGGTTGGAGCTGAGTCCGGTCTACGAGAGCGAGGCGGTGGGCTTTGACGGCGAGCCCTTCCTCAATCTGGTGGCCCGGCTCGAAACCGACTTGCGCGTGGGCGAGCTCAGCGAGCATCTGCGGGCCATTGAGGCGGAGCACGGCCGTGTGCGGGGGGAGGCGAAATTCGCCAGCCGCACCCTCGATATTGATATTCTTACCTACGACGACCAGGTCGGGGTGATCGACGGCGTCGAGCTGCCGCGTGGCGAGATTCTCAAGCACGCTTTCGTGCTTAAGCCGCTGGCGGATCTTCTTCCCGGGGGCGTCCACCCTGCTGAGGGCCGAACCTATCGCGAGCTGCTGGCCGAGCGTGATTTTTCCGGACAGGGGTTGTGGCCCATCGAGCTGGAATAGCGACGTTCAACCGTCCTCGCAGTTCTCGCGAAGCCACTTCTCCCGTTCGCGGATGCGCCGCTGGTGCTCGTCCATGGAAACGCCGCTGTAGCTGCCATCCTCCTGCTTGTAGAGCACGCGCTTGTTTTTCATTGTCGCGAGCTTGCGCGACTCGCGCTGGCACTTTTGCAGCCGCTGCAGCTCCCGGCGTTTTTCTTTCTGCTGCGCCTTGCTTTCACGCTTTTGGCGTTCCCGGCGCATTTCCTCAAGCTCGCGCCGAGTGCGTTCCACACTTTCCCCCTGGCCAATGGGCTCGGGATTGGTCAGCTCGATCTCTTCAGTCTGCTCTCCATCGCGATCGGGCGGTGGCTGGTCCGAGAAATGAACATTGCCATCCTCGTCCGTCCAGCGGTAGCTCTCGGCAACGCTGGTGAGCGGCAGCAGACAGCACAACAACAGAACATATTTCATGGATCTCCTTCCCTGATCGTATCAGCCACCGGCCAGCGGCAAGCTGCGCCCGCCGTCCACCGACAGGATCTGGCCCGTTACAAAGGGCGCATTCAGTGCCAGCCAGACAACGGCGCCGGCAATGTCGCCGGGCTCGCCGCTGCGTTTGAGCGCCGTGGCGTCCATGATCGCTTGCGCGTCCATGCCCGGATCCTGCTCGGGCCAGAGAATGGGTCCGGGTGCGACGCCGTTGACCCGCACGGCCGGACCCAGCTCCCGGGCGCTACTTTGGGTCAGGCTGGTAAGACCGGCCTTGGCCATGGAGTAGAGACTATGTTGCCACAATGGTTTTTCCGCGTAGACATCCACCAGGTTCACGATGGCCCCGCCCGTTTCGGTTAGCGCCGAAGCAAGCGCCTGGGTGAGCACAAAGGGCGCGCGCAGGTTGCTGCCCAGCAGCTGGTCCCAGTCGTCGTCGCCGGCCTCGCCCAGGGGGGTGGGGTAGAAGCTGGACGCATTGTTTACCAGCACATCCAGCCGACCCCGGCATCCGAGTGCGTCCCGGGCCAGGCGACGCACCTGATCCGGGTCCGAGAGCTCGGCCTGGAGCAGCTCGGTGCTGGCGCCGCGCCGGGCGTTGAGCTCGTCCGCCAGCGCGCGCGCGTCATCGGCACTCTGGCGGTAATGGATCAGAATATCGCAACCGCGTGCGTGGAAGGCACGGGCGATATCCGCGCCGATACGCCGGGCGGCGCCGGTGATCAGGACGACCTTGCTTGCCATGACTGCTTGAACTCCTTCAGGGCCCGTATGCGGGCCTGCTCGATGGCCTCGCCCAGCGCGGGCCCTTCCAGGCCCTTTGCGCGCAGGGCGGGGATATCCACATGGTGTAACGCTTCGGCGGCGCCGCGCAGGAAATCGGCCTGGGGGTAGGGCCGGTCTTCCAGACCGGTGCGCCCGCGCGCGTCCGCCTCGCAGGCGCCCAGGAAGGGTTCCAGCCGCTCGGGCCGGCGACGCACGTCCAGCGCCTTGAACAATTTCCAGAGCGTGCCGGGTTTAAGTTCCAGTGCCCGGTGGGCATGGGTGTGCCAGCGTGCCACGAGCATGCCCAGATCCCGGCATTCGCCTGGCACCCGCAGGCGTTCGGCGCATTCCTGCGCCAGTTTTTCGCTGCGTGCTTCGTGGCCGCTATGGCGCGGCCACTCGGATTCGGGCGTGGTGGCCTTGCCCAGATCATGCACCAGCAGGGCGAAGCGTGCGGCGAGCGGCAGGTCCAGTCGCGCCGCCTGTTCCAGGCATAGTAGCTGGTGCACGAAGGTGTCCACTTCCGGATGATGCGCCTCGGGCTGGGGCACGCCCCGTAGCGCGGCCAGTTCCGGGAAGACGCTTGGCAGCGCCGTGCAGTCTGCCAGTACCCGCAAGAAGACATCCGGCCGGTCTTCCATGAGCGCGCGTTCGGTTTCCTTCCAGACGCGTTCCAGTGTCAGATATTCCAGCTCACCGCGCTCGGCGATCGCCGTCATAAGGTCCCGGGTTTCGTCGGCCACCCGGAAGCCGCTGTCATGGAAACGCGCGGCGAAGCGTGCCACCCGCAAGACCCGCAGCGGGTCCTCGACAAAGGCATCCGAGACATGGCGTAGCAGCCCGGCCTCGAGATCGGCCCGGCCGTTGAAGGGGTCGATAATCTCCCCCGTATCCTCGTCCTGAGCCAGGGCGTTGACCGTCAGATCCCGCCTTGCGAGGTCCTCTTCCAGGGTGACATCCGGCTCCGCATGAAAGATGAAGCCGTGGTAGCCATGGCCGCTCTTGCGCTCGGTGCGTGCGAGCGCGTACTCCTGGCCCGTGTGCGGATGCAGGAATACCGGGAAGTCCTTGCCCACGGGCTTGAAGCCCCGCGCTTGCATGTCCTCGGCCGTGGCGCCCACGACGACATGATCCTTTTCGGTTACGGGCCGGCCCAGGAGTCGGTCGCGTACAGCCCCGCCCACCAGATAGATTTTCATAACGCTGCTCAATGCCGTCACGACGCCGGCCAGAGCCGGCAGGCGCATATTGCCATGCGCGACTGCGCGGGGACAGCTTCTCAGGGTCCGTCTCGCTATGGCGTCAAGCATGGCAATTGACCAAAACGTACGTGGCACGGTCATTGAAGGTCGGCGCCGGGCGTGCTTAAGTCTCGCCGGATTGAACAAGCGCGTGCGCGCGTGCTCCGGTTTTGGCTACGAGGGGGAAGGTTATGAAAACGCGTATCACCGAATTACTGGGCATTGAATATCCCATTGTCCAGGGTGGCATGCAGAATGTGGGCTATGCCGAGCTCGCCGCGGGCGTGTCCAATGCCGGCGGGCTGGGGATTATTACTGGCCTCACCCAGCCCACGCCTGAGGATCTCGCGAACGAGATCAAGCGCTGTCAGGACATGACGGACAAGCCGTTCGGCGTAAACCTGACCATTCTGCCTACGATTACGCCCGTGCCCTACGAAGAATACGCCCAGGCGATCGTGGAATCCGGGGTCAAGATTGTCGAAACCGCGGGCAGCAACCCCGAACCCTTTTTACCCATGTTCGGCGACAACGACATCAAGGTGGTCCATAAGTGCACCTCGGTGCGTCACGCGCTCAAGGCCCAGCGCATCGGCGTGCACGCGGCCAGCGTGGACGGTTTTGAGTGTGCCGGCCATCCGGGCGAAGACGACATCCCCAACCTGGTGCTGCTTCCCGCCGCCGCGGCGCAACTGGACATTCCCATGCTCGCCTCGGGCGGCATCGGCACGGGGGCTCAGATGGCCGCGTGCATGGCCCTGGGTGCGGACGGCATCAACATGGGTACGCGGTTCATGGCCACAAAAGAGGCGCCCATTCACGACAACATCAAGAGCGCCGTTCGGGACGCCAGTGAACTGGACACCGAGCTTCTCTTCCGTCCGCTCAATAACACAGCCCGCGTGTACAGCAATGAAATGGCCCGGGAGGTGCGCGGCATCGAGAAGGAAGCCGGTAACGACCTCAAGTTTGAAATGATCCAGGATCGCGTGGCCGGCACGCGCGGCAAGGTGGCGCTGGACGAGGGTGATATCAACTACGGGGTCTGGACCTCGGGCATGGTCCAGGGGCTGATCGACGATGTTCCCTCCTGCGATGATCTGATTCAGCAGATTCTTGCTGACTGCCGTGCTGTGATCCGCGAGCGGGTGGACACTTTACTGGAGTAACGAGTCGCAAGCAGCAAGGAGCAAGCGGCAAGGTCTATTGCAGGCCGCGCCACGCGCGGCCTACGGAATTCCTTCAGGCTTGGCACTTTCGCCCGGCTACTCTTCCACCGTTTCAATGCTTCCCAGATTCCGCAGGGTCTTGTGAACGGGACAGCGGTCGGCGATCTGTAGCAGGCGCTGACGCTGCTCAGCATCCAGATCGCCATCCAGGTGGATATAGCGGTACAGGACGTCCACCTTGCTCCGGTCGCTTTCGCAATCTTCGCAGTCCGCCCGGTGTTCACGGTCATGGTTCAAGCGGACGCGCACGTCGTTCAGGGGCCATTCCTTATGTTGGGCGTACATGCGGATGGTCATGGATGTACAGCTTCCCAGTGACGCCAGCAGCAGTTCATAGGGGTCCGGGCCGGCGTCGGTTCCGCCCGACGCCTCGGGTTCATCGGACTGGAGGAGATGTTGGTCGGTGACAATGGTGCGCAGGAAGGCGTGATTGCGTTCCAGTACTTCCACCTCGCCCGTGCGGGCCCAAGGCTCCGGATTTTTATCCGGTTCCGGTAGATAGCGCTGGGCCCAGGCGCTAATGGTCTGCGCCACATAGCGAGCGTCCGCGCCGCGGCTCAGCAGATGGTCGGCGTCGTCCAGTGAGATAAAGCTCTTGGGGTGTCGAGCCATCTGATAGATATGGGCGGCCTCATCCACCGAGACCACTGTGTCCACCGGCGAATGGAAGATCAACAGCGCCTTGTTGAGTTTCTTGATGTCCTCGTCGAGCCGGTGCTCTTCAATATCCTCGAGGAACGAGCGCTTGAGCCGGAAGCTGCGTCCGCCCAGCTCCACCTCCGCTTCGCCGTCCCGGCGCAGTTGATCGACATCACACTGGAATTGTTTGCTGACATGCGCCGGCGTCGAGGGCGCGGCCAGGGTCACAACACCTCGGGCCTCGGGGATGTCTCCGGCGGCGCTCAGCACCGCCGCGCCGCCCAGACTGTGCCCGATGAGCAGTTGTGGCGCCTCGAAGTTTTCACGCAAGAAGTCCGCGGCGCTGATCAGATCCTGGACGTTGGAAGAGAAACTAGTGTTGGCGAAGTCGCCGTCACTGTTGCCCAGACCAGTAAAATCAAAGCGCAGTACAGCGATATTCCCACTCGCCAGGGCCCGGCTGATGCGGGTGGCGGCGGCGATGTCCTTGCCACAAGTGAAGCAGTGGGCGAAGAGTGCATAGGCGCGTGGTTCGCCCACGGGTAGCTCCAGCAGTCCCGCCAGCTGCAGGCCGTCGCTATTGGCAAAGGTCAGTTTTCGGCGGCGTGATGTCATGTCTTGCTCGCTCCGCTCTTGTCGACACCCATAATAACCCGGGTTGATCTTCACACCAGACTGACGGCGCGCTCTCCATAGTGGTCGCCTAGTTGCAATTAAAAAAGGAATAGACCATGGCGGCACGTCGTGCCAAAGAACCTACGCCCTTGTTTGATCTCGAGCCGGCCGAACGCGGGCGTAGGCTCGAGCGATGGCGGGTCCGAGCCGGCATCTGCGTCGTCGCCTTTGCCGCGTTCTTTGTACTATGGCTCATTGTGGGCACACTGGGTATGCTGGCATCCCCGCTCGAGGTCTTCGGGCTCGACGGCTTACGCGTTCTGGCCGGGCTGAGCGTTGCGGGTTTGATGGCCGCGAGTTTGATACTCGCTGATTTTTAGGGTCCGGGCCCGGCCGGTGGCTGGGTCCGTCACGCAAGGGGAAAACCAATGTTTAGACTATCCGATCTCTTCATTCTGCTGGCGGTGGGGGTCTCCTTCATCTTTTCCGCCTACTTGTGGTATTCCGGCTACCATGAATACGGCATTTTTACCGCTATCTGGGTACCGAGCATTCTCTCGTTCGGGATCTATTTCAAACTGGCTGTGTTGGCGGCCCGCAGTCAGGAGCGTGAGCAATGAATGAAGACCTCCACTTCTGGATAGCCGTGTTCGTTTTCGGACTCCTGGGGGTCGGGCTGGTACTGACGGCCGTGGAATTCCGGCGCATGCAACGACACGGTGACGATAACGGCGATCGCTAGCTCCTCCGCCCGGGATAGCGGCCGGCCCTTGAGTTGGCTTCTTCAGCCGCCGCAGGGCGGGAGCTTCAGTCCTGCAGACGGTCTGCGTCAATTGTTGGCGCTGGTGCCGGGAAAAAGTCTCACTCAGGTCTCTCTGCATCCGCACACGGAAACACGACGAGATGATCCATCTCCAAGTGGATGCCGATGTACTCGCCGTAGACATGACGGTGATGGCTGGGCGCAATACAGGGTAGTCGGGCGCCATCTTCAAGTTCCAGCGTGTAAAGTGTGTAGGCGCCGCGGAAGGAGTGCTCCAGGACCTTGCCCTGGCGCGGGGAATGATCGTCATGCACCAGGTCATCGGGGCGCACCAGCACTTCCACCGGATCACCCGGGCCGAGGCCCGCCGGAAGGTCGCCACGCAGCTCCGCCAGCACAGTGCTCACGCGGTCGATACCGGAAACACGGCCAGGCAGTAGCACCCCCCGACCAATGAAGTCGGCCACGAAACGCGTCGCTGGTTGATGGTAAACCTCAAAGGGTGTGTCCCATTGATGGAGCTTGCCATCCTTGATGACACCCAGCTGATCGGCGGTGGCGAAGGCTTCGTTCTGATCGTGCGTCACCAGCAAGGCCGTAATGCCTTCCGCCTTGAGGATATCGCGGACTTCGCGGGCAATGGATTCGCGCAGCTCGGCGTCGAGTCCGGAAAAGGGTTCGTCCAGCAATAGCAGTCGCGGTCGGGGCGCCAGCGCTCGGGCGAGGGCGACGCGCTGTTGCTGGCCGCCGGAGAGTTCATGCGGCATACGCTCGCCCATCTGGGGCAAACCCACGCGCTGGAGCAGTTCGGCGGTGCGATGACGGCGCTGGGCGGCGCCCTGACGCCGGATGCCGAAACCGATGTTCTCCGCAACGGTGAGGTGAGGGAAGAGGGCGATGTCCTGAAAGACCATGCCGATCCGCCGCGCTTCGGGCGCAAGCTGACGGGTGGTTGTGGCCAGGGTTTCGCCCTGTAGCTGAATGGTACCGCGGCTGGGTGCGATGAAACCCGCGATCGCGCGCAGCAGGGTGGTCTTGCCGCAACCGGATGGACCCACCAGGCAGCCGATAGCCCCCTGGGTCAGTTTCAGGGTGACATCGGTGACAATGGCGCTGTTATCCAGGTGCAGTTCCAGTCGATCCAGTTCAAGCATGTTGGCCATCATCCCGGTTTTCCAGTGAACGCGCCAGCAGCGCCACGGGGAGAATTCCGGCCACCAGAATAGCGAGCGCGGGCAGGGCGGCGTCAGCCAGGCGCTCGTCCGAGGCCAGTTCAAAGGCCCGGACCGCCAGTGTGTTGGTATCGAAGGGACGCAGGACCATCGTGGCCGGCAGCTCCTTGAGCGTGTCCACGAATACCAACAAGGCGCTGGTGAGCAGGGGAATGCGCAGCAGGGGTAGATGAATGCGTCGGAACAGCAACCAGGGCTGCCCGCCCAGCGAGCGCGCGGCCTCGTCCATGTGGGGCGACAGCCGAGCGAAGCCTGCTTCCAGGCCCTGCGCCGGTATGGTCAGAAACCGGATGCTGCAGGCGAAGACCACGGCAAAGAGCGTGCCCGAGAACACCAGACCCGGCTCGGCGAACCCCATCCCGGCCAGGGCATCATTGACTCCGCCGTCGAGCCAGCCCAGCACCCAGACCACGCCCACGGCCAGCACTGTGCCCGGCATGGCATAGCCGAAGGCCACCGCGCGCATGGCCAGCCGGCGTGTTTTCGTGGGCAGCAGGCGGTGACCGGTGACCAGCACGAGCGCCACCGTCAGGGTGGTCAGTGCGGTAAAAAAGGCGATCAGCAGGCTGTTAGAGATCAGCTCGAGAAAATCCGCGGACAACAGATGATCGGCGTTGTCCGCTGCCCAGGCCGTGAGCTGCAGCGCCGGCAGGACAAAGCCCAGCAGCACGGGCAGGGTCAGCCCCACCGTGGCCGCCTGAGCGGCGAAGCCGGTAAGAGGTTGACGCTCGCTGGGGGGGCTCTGGTCTGTATCCGTGCGCCGGTGGCGCCGCGCCCGGCGTTCCAGCCAGAGAACCACGAACATGGTGAACAGCAGGCCGCTGGCGAGCTGAGCGGCCGCCAGGTGATCGCCGAGACCGAACCAGGTCCGGTAGATGCCTGTGCTCAGAGTGGACACACCGAAATATTTCACCGTCCCGTAGTCCGCCAGGGTTTCCATGAGCACCAGAGCCACGCCGGCGACGATGGCGGGCCGGGCCAGTGGTAGCGCTACGCGAAAGAAACGCTCCACCGGCCCGGCCCCGAGCGTGCGCGCTACATCCAGGGCCGTGCCCGACTGGGTGAGAAAGGCCTGGCGCGCCAGTAGATAGACATAGGGATA
>CAYPKI010000096.1:0-3310 GCA_964411265.1 uncultured Alcanivorax sp.
ATGGTGCGCATTCCCGACAACAGGCAGCCGACCCATCCCGGCGAGATGCTCACCGAGGAGTTCCTCGCGCCCATGCAGATCACCCAGCGCCAGCTCGCCGATGCCATCCATGTCCCCTACCAGCGGATCAACGAGCTGGTGAACCAAAAGCGCGGCATCACACCCAGCACGGCGCTTCGCCTGGCCGGTTCTTCGGGGTGTCCGCCGAATTCTGGCTCAACCTGCAGCAGCGCTGGGAGCTGTACCAGGCGGTGCGGGAAGAACTGGATGAGTTCAACAAGATCCGGCCGTACGATCAGGGAGCCGAAAAGCCGTCGTAACACGAGAAAACCCGCAGCCCGGTATGGCCAGGGGTATTCCCGCCCCTGATCCCCTCTTCCCTACCGCATAAGCCGACAGGATAATCTTCCGGCCTGAATCATAAACGGCGTCAGGAAGAGCAGCTGTAAAACGAGATCCCGCCCACGTCAAAAAGCTCAGCGGGTTTTAATCGATAATACTTGTCTTCAACCTCCCCGGACTGCTCGGCATAGGGATCCGTCATGACCTCCTGCAGTTCGCGGATCAGCGAATAGTCGCCTGAGGCGGCTCTTTGGTAGGCCGGTACCACAAGCCATTCCCGCCAAGTGTATTTCGGGTTAACGCTTTTCATCGCCCGCGAAATCTCATCATGGGAACGGCTCCGGTTTGCTGTCTGGTTTGTTGTTTCGTCGCAGTCAATGAGCGATCGCCATTTCCGGAGCCATTCCGACCAACGCTCATCGAGTTCGCCTGAGCCCGGTTCGGCTCCGGATGGGTGAACGCCACTGGAAGCGGGCGGAGCTGGATAGAAGCTCTTCTTGAGCGGCTCTATGTCATCGGGAACAGCCGAAAGCTCGCGGAAGAAGATGGTGTAATCAACCGGCGTTTCCGCCATCAGTTTGGTCAGCTCCCTGAATAAACCGGCATCAAAATCCACAAGCCCCAGCTTGGACGCCCACATCTGCTGCAGTTCCCTTTGCATGACTTCGGTGAATCCGGACCTGATCTCTTCCAGCCGCGCTAAAGCATCCGGCTCGTTTGTGAGCAACGGTTGCAGAGCTGAACAAAACGAGTCGAAGTTTTGCGCGGCCGCTCCGGGTTGCGCCAGGAAGGAAAAGTGATAGCCACCACCCGTCCACGGCTGAAAGTACGGATCAAAGACTTCGCAAAAGCCGAAGGGACCATAGTCCAGCGTGAACCCGCCGGCGGCGCAATTGTCACTGTTGAAATTCGCCTGGCAGTAGCCCACACGGATCCAGTTGGCAACCAGGGACGCCAGCCGGGCGCGGAATTGGCTTGCCAGCGAAAGCACCTTTTCGGCGGTGTTCAGTTCTGGATCAATGACATCCGCGTATTCGCGCTCAATCAAGTGCAGGACTATTTTCTCGAGCTCCTCCATTGCGCGCGGATGCTCGCCCTTGCGAGCACGGCGGCTGAAAAGTTCGATCTGACCCACCCGAATGAAAGATGGCGCAACACGCGTAGAGATTGCAACCGGCTCGGCAATAATACGGTCCGGATCGGGCGATTGTGTGCCTTCGGAGTACCAGGGTCGTCTGACGGTTTCAGTTTGTGAAACATACAGGCTCAAGGACCTGGATGTTGGCACGCCCAGCGCGTGCATGTGCTCCTGGGCGAGGAACTCCCGGACACTGGATCGCAACACGGCTCGGCCGTCGGCGCCTCGGCAGTAGGGCGTGCGCCCGCCGCCCTTGAGTTGCATCTCCCAGCGTTGTCCGTTGGCAACAGCTTCAAGGACGGAAACAGCCCGGCCATCGCCATAACCATTGCCGGTTTGAAACGGACACTGTTGGTACAGTTCTTTCCCCATGATGGAAAGCGCGTAGCCACAGGCCCAACCGAAATTGCGCATGGGCTCGGGCACTGCGCTCAGATCGCCGGAGAACACGCGCATGAAATCCTCGGAGCGCGCCAGTGCGTCAGCGAGGCCGAGTTCGCGGAAAAGACCCTGACTGTGAGCAATATACTCCGGGTTCTCGATGGGCGTCGGCTTGACCGGGACATAATGGCCAGAGAAAACCTGTCGCGGTGCATGGTCTACGCCATCCTCCGTAGCATCAGGATCGCAATCGAGCGCATCCAGGAATGAGTAATCGGCGGATTCGGCCAGATCCTGTAGTGTTGCCAATCCCGTAAAGGATTCAGCCACTTCTTGGTTGCTCATGGACGCTCCCGCTGGTGCTGGCGGCACAGGGGCCTACGCCCTGCACCGTCACATTTCAAAAAGTCGGTCCTGCCATCGGTGACTTCTGTGTAGCAGGCATTATCGGGCATTCGTCGTTTTGTGCCGCCTGCGCTCAGCATTAATAGGTTGGCATGGTGCTATCGATCTCGGTCGCCCAGGCATCAACACCGCCTCTAAGGTTGTGCACACGGGAAAATCCACGTTTTTCCAGAAATGCTCCGACTTGCATGCTGCGGACGCCGTGGTGGCAGATACAGACAACAGGTTCATCACCGCCGAACTGCGCGTATTGATCCGGAATGCTATCCATGGGTACCAACCGGGCACCGGTAATGTGACAGATGTCGAACTCCCACTGCTCTCGGACATCAAGCAGGATCGGGTCCGGTTGAGCCGTGTTTTCCAGCCAGGCGGAAAGCTCCGTCGGTGTTATATCCTGCATAGCAAGCCTTCCCGTATGGGTTCGGTGGGGTTGGGTATTTACCCATGAGCGTCATTCCTAACATTCAGCCACTTGTCCGGGGCGCAAGGCGCAATCAAGCCAACCTATCGAGCTGATAGGGCGACTTTTTCGGGTCCATGGAGGAGCCCACGGGTCCGGGCGAAAGGCGCGGGTTCTTGCGGTGCCCCGGCCACGTGCTCCATGGGCCGGGGTCACGGATCTCATGGATGGCACGGGTGCACCAGGTCCCGGTCATCATCCTGGTCGGGCCGGCATGGGCCAGCCCATGACGAAGGAATGCCGGGCACACGCAGTTTCATGGCATTCGTGAACGCCGAAAGTCGTATTGCAACAGGGAAGCGGCACGCAGGCCCGGCAAAGGTCGGGATTGCGGAGGGTTGCCCCAACGTCGGCTTATCAGACGCTGCCTTCGCAGCAATGGACGCCGCAGCCCGGACACAGACAGGGCGCGCCATTCTCGACGACCGGCAGTGCCCGACCGCAACCGGGGCAGTTATAGCCGAGCTCGTTCATGAGCCGGTTGCGCTCGTCTTCGGGCATGGAGCCCCAGCGCGCGATCTGGTCCAGGGTGCGCCCGCAATCGATACAGTAGCCTTTTTCGACACGGCACTTGGCCATGC
>CAYPKI010000096.1:3320-4867 GCA_964411265.1 uncultured Alcanivorax sp.
TGACGGCTGCGTTCATAACGGTGCCTCAATCACTGCAGTTCAGTCCCATGGACCAGAAGGATTGCTCCAGGCGGGTGGCATCACGAAAGAGCCGCCGCAGGGCCGGCAGTCTCTGGTCACTGCCGCGCTCGCGGAAGAGCCGGTCCATCTGTTCCGACACCTGGTTCGCCAGCGCCTGAAACTCTTCGCCCGAGTAGATCTGGATCCAGTTGCTGAAAGGATGCTCCGCGAGGCCGTCCCCGGCTTCGCGGGCACAGGCGAGACCAATCTCGGCATAGCCGATGACGCAGGGCGCCAGGGTCGTCAGAAGGTCCAGCTGATCGCCGGCCAGGCCTGCGTCCAGCACATAGCGTGTATAGGCCATGTTGGCGCGCGCCTCCGGCGCCGCCTCGATGTCCTCGCGCGCGATGCCCCATTGCGCGCAATAGTCGACATGAAGCGCCATCTCGTGGTTGAGCAAACCATCCAGAACGGTAACCGCGGACTGCATGGCGTCCACGGTATCGGCCTTGTAGACCATGAGGGCCCAGGCCCGGCTGAAGTGCTTGAGGAAGAGGTAGTCCTGAATGAGGTAATGCCGGAACGAGGCCTCGGGCAGCGAACCGTCGGCCAGACGCCGCGGGAAGTCGTGATGAACATACGCATCCCAGTCGTCCTGACAGTCGGCTTTGAGCGTTGCTACCAGTTCCGATGCCATTGTATCTCCGGTCCGCGAATAAGATGGCCGCCCGGGCTCAAGCTTCCCGGGCGGTGCATCCTATGCTACACGCAGGCCCGAACGAAGGGTGAGCTCTGCCGGTTGAACGCTCTTTAAACAGACAACACCCGATCCGGCCCCGGCAATACCAGCAATACGCAGCGATAGGCGCCATCGGCACGCGCGATTGCGTCCACCTGAATTCGCGGCCGAGGAGCAACCCGGCCCTTACCGAAGCCGCACCGGGAGCGCCGGGTGCTGTAGACTGGAATCCGGTTATTGGGTCCCTGCGGAGCGAATCCATGTCCGGAATCCGAATCCTGCTTAATCTCGTCCTTGCTGTCGCCCTGGCGGCTGGCGGTGCCCATATTCTGTCGACGGACCCGTTTATCTGGGGTGGCGGAGCGGGTGAGGCCATGAAATTCACCGGGGCCGCGCGCTATCTGCTGGCGCTGGGGCTCTTCCTTGTAGCCGCCTTCGCCCTGGCCGTGGCTCGCCGATGGTTCAGGCACCGGGGAACCCGGCCGCCCGATCATCATGTTGACCCCCATCCGAAATACCGGGTGCGCCTTATGGCACGCTACTGGTATTTCACCGGGCCCGCCCTGGGCGCGTTCCTGCTGGCGCTGTTTCTGGCGGCCTGAGTCAGGCAAGGCCCCCTACGCTAGCGGGCACGCGGGTGCCGTCAGCGGCCGGTCCCGACCCGGGCACAAAAACGCCGGTTCCAGGTCCGCGGGCTTGCCCGCGCGTTCCTCGTCGGTCAGCCAGGAGAATCCGGGATCCCTCAATTTGCCGTGACGCGACGCGCTTATGGGTTTCACAGTGCCGAGGCGCTGGTGTTGATGCAGTT
>CAYPKI010000096.1:4877-9096 GCA_964411265.1 uncultured Alcanivorax sp.
GTGCGCAGGCGGGCTTGAGCTAAACTCCCCGCGGTCGACGGACTGACAGTGCCGGAGATTGGGATCTCGCGGCGCATGAAAGGTTTTCAGCAGTAAGCAGATGTTCACACCAATCCCGTGCCGTTGCCTTCGGTCAAAGTTCCTACCCAAAATCCGGCACACCCCGCGATCGATCCGCAAATGCGAAAGCTTCAGGATGGGCCGGTTTTCACGGCAATCAAGCGGGTGACCGGATTGCTGACATTCGTTTGTGCCGACTTCCAGCGGGCACGCCCGGCCTATTGTCTCCTCCGGTCCATCCGGGACCGGGCTGTCAATCCGGTTTCAGGGTTCGACCGCGGTACATAATAGTACGAGCGCGTCCCGCCTCGGTGGCTTCAGCGGATCCGTTGTCACTCTGGCCCACAGCTTCGTTGTCCGGCTCGGGCTCGGCTACGGGGCGTCCCCGGTACATTCGTTTGGGCCTTTGGTCCTCGCCCGGCTCAGGGTTGGCGGATGGCTCGTCCGGGCCCTCGAGTTCAATCAGGGCCATGCGTAGTTCGGCATAGCTCTCCTGCACCCGCCGTGAACGGCTATGGCCGGCATAGTGGGCCAGCGTGTTGCGCAAATCCGGGTCGTTCAGGTGCAACCTGACTCCGAATTCCGCTTGTATCTGGCGGCGACAGTGATTGACCTGCCGCAGCGTGGGGTAGTGCATGAGCCAATTGCTTGTATCAACGGAGATTGCTCCCATAACCTGGCCCTCCCGGGGCAGTACTGCTGGTCACCAGCACGCATGCAATACTCGTTCCCGTCCCGAGCCCCCGGCGAAAGGGTGGGCGGACCAGCGGGGACCGGTAATCGTGCACCGGGATGCAGCAACCCGGCTCGCAAGAGGGGCACAAGAGCGGCCGCCATTCGCGAAACCGGGGAGCAGGAATCCGGGATAACCGAATCCCGCGCCTGCGTCTCGATCCCCCGCCCCTGACTGCGTGTTTGCCAGCTGATCCGCCCAATGCAAGCATGCCCCAGGGATTTCGGCCGTCATTGAGGTGCGCCATGCCCGTGCGTCGCCAGGTAGCGCTCGTTTGCTATGGGATTATCGCGCTGGTTAGCGTTGTGCTGGGGCTGATCTACCTGCTGAGTACCGAGTTCATGCCCTATCACGCCGCCGCGCTGGAAATGGACTGGGGCGCCGTGGATGCGTCCCTGCAAACCCTGATTCTGGCCTTGATGGGCGTTGCCGGCGCGGGTTGGCTGACGCTGGCGGCGGCCATGGCGGCATTGCTCGTGTTTGCCTTTCCGGGTGGCCCGCTCTGGGTACGCGTGACCCTGCCGCTATTGGTGTTGATCTTCTATGGCCCCACGCTCTGGGCCACGGTGGCGGTAACGGTCGGGACGCCGGCCCAGGCGCCCTGGTATGGCAACGCCATGGCGCTTGCCGCCATGGTGCTGGCCGTTTTGTGCGACTTGTGGCCGGCCGGACAGCGAGACGATTCGCGGTAATCGCCCGCCCGGCCTCTGGCCCGGGTCACCACAGGTCGGGTCCGACCCGGCAGGGGCTCGACCTCCCGGCCGAGTGGGTCGAGAAAGCCGGGGTCGCGCGCTGCCGCACGAAGTATTAACGCGCTAATAGCTGGCGAGCCACGGCCCGCCCGCTCATCCAGGCCGCCTCCACTCGCGGGCCCAGACAGCCATCCCCGGCGATCCAGAGGGTGCCGGTTTCGTCCTGAAGACAGGCCTTCTCCAGGGCCTGCGTGACCCGTGCATAGCGCCAGCGGTGGGCATCCGTGTGCTGGATCTGATCCGGTGACAGGGCCGTGGCGTCGCAGAAGGCCGGCAGGAGCTCGTCCCGAACACTGTCGTTGTCGACTTCCAGATGACCTTCACTCCACTCGGGGGTGGTATGAGCCACCCAGCAGGGCGTGGCGGGACGATCCGGCTTGCTGTTATCACGGGCGATCAGACTGAAAGGCCCCTGATCCGGATAATAGCGATCCGGCAACCATGGCGCCTTGTCTCCGGTGGTGACCATGAGTGTATGGCAGGGCGCGTAGCGAATACCGGCCAGCGCCGGGACCAGGGGGTGATCCGGGCCCAGCAGCTCGGCCGCCTGGGGCGCCGGTGCAGTGATCACCACCTGGTCGAAAACGCGCTCCTTGGCGTCCGGCGTCAACTGCCACTGGCCAGCCACGCGCGTTACAGTTTCCACGCGACAGCCGGTGACGATATCGAGATCCGCGCCCAGATAATGCCCGACGCGGCTCATCCGGGGCCGCCCTACCCAGTGAGGTTCGTCCTTGTGGGTGAACCAGGATGCGGCATCCCCGGCTTCGGCCATGGTTTCCATGAGCCGGCGGAAATCGTCGTCTCGCGCGGTAACGAACTGAGCGCCATGATCGAACTGCGCACCCTCCGTGGTCCGCCGCGTTGCCACGCGGCCGCCGAGGCCGCGCCCCTTTTCAAACACCACCGGCTCCAGCCCGGCTGCCGCGAGTTCGCGAGCACAGGTAAGGCCGGCGATACCGGCGCCGACAATGGCGATAGCGGGTGAGTCCTGCATCAATGGCTCCGGTGCTGTCCGCATGTGCGCTTGTCGCTCATCACGGTAAAGTCACTGTGTTTTCGGCTACCCTGGCCGCGGAGTGAGCTCACGACGGTCACTATGGACGCCCATGGATCAACGCGACAGCAGGACAACCTTCTCGACAGTGATCTTCGATCTGGATGGCACCCTCGCCGAGACCGGCCTGGACTTCGAGGCCATCCGGCGGGAGCTGGATTTTCCAGCCGGTATCGGTCTGCTGGAGCATATCGAAACCCTGGAAAACCCGCAGCATGTCGCCCGCGCCCATGCCGTGATCGATCGTCATGAAATGGAAGGTGCTGCCCGCGCCACCTGGATCGACGGAGCCCGGGATGTGCTCGAGCACTTGCACCGGTGCGGTTGCCCCACCGGCGTTCTTACCCGCAACAGTCGCAAGGCCGTGGCTCGAACCCGCGAGGTCCTGGGTCTGGACATGGAATTGATGCTGACCCGGGAGGACTGTCGGCCCAAGCCGGACCCGGACGGTTTATGGCAGATTGCCCGCGCGCTGGAGGTGGACCCGGCGGAGTGCGTCTATGTGGGCGACTTTAGCTATGATCTGGAGTGTGCCCGCAATGCCGGCATGACCGCCTGCCTCTTCCGCAACCACGGGAACGAAGCTTTCGAGCCGCAAGCGGATCTGGTCCTGAACAGTTTTGCCGATCTTTACCCCCATATTCCCGGCGCTTAATCGGGTGTTAAGGGTTTTAAAACGGCCTCTCTGACGCGCGTTTCAATCCTGTTCGGGATGGCACAAGACGAACGCACAATGCTTTTCCCGGAGGCCGCGGCGTTTTCTCATTCGGCCTCAATAAAGCCACTGGGTTGGCCCGTATGGGTCAGGGTCAGCTTGTGAATGGCCCGCGTGCACGCGACATAGAGCAGATTGCGGTCCATAGAGTTGTGGTAGTTGCGGTCGGTCGCGTGGGGCACGATCACCTGATCGAATTCCAGCCCCTTGGCCATGTGGGCAGTACAGATCACGATACCGGCGCGGAAGGTGCGGCTGTCCTCACTGAGCAAATAGAGGTTGCGGAAGCGTTCGCTCAGAAAGTCGTAGAGCTGTGACGCCTGTTTCTGCGTCTTGCAGATCACGCCCAGGGTGTTGTAGTCGGACTCGTTGAACTGCTGCGCCTGTATGCCCAAGGTCTCATTTTCTTCCGTCCGGTTTTTGCAGCGGATCACCTCCGGCTCTTTGCCGTGACGCTCGATAATCTCGAGATCCGGATTGGGCTGTATGCGCTGGGCAAAGCGCGCGATTTCGTAGCTTGAGCGAAAGCTCTTGTTCAGCGTTACGCGTAACGCACTCTGGAACGCCTGCCGGATTTCCTCGCTGCTGGACCCGCTATAGGGATTCACGGACTGATGCCCGTCGCCAAGAATCGTCATACGGCAGTTGAACAGCTGCGCGATCACCGCATACTGCACCGGCGTATAGTCCTGCATTTCATCAATGAGCAAGTGCTTCACGTGGCTCCAGCATGAGCTCACGCCTTCCAGGCGCATTCGCAGATAAATCAGCGGAAAGACATCCGCGTATTCCAGCCGCCCGCGTTTCGCGGTCTTGAATAGCTCCGGACGCTCCAGCCAGTCGAAAAACGCCTTGTAGTGCTGGCGCAGGGTTGCGTGATGCACACGCGAGCCGATGGCCTC
>CAYPKI010000096.1:9106-9978 GCA_964411265.1 uncultured Alcanivorax sp.
ACCGGCTGCGCTCCTCTGGTGAGAGGTCGTAATTGTACTGAATGCCGATCTTTTGCTCGGTTTCGTGAGCCACCTGCTTGATACGCTCGCGCAGGCCCAGCGAGCGGTGCTTGCGGAAGAGCTCGTCCAGGAGCCAGCCGGGCACCAGCCGCCGAGCGATCCACAGATCACTGGCCTCGAAACGGTTGTCTTCTACATGATCGGCGTATTCACCCAGTTTTTTGAGAAACTCCGGTGAGGCCTTGAACTGCAGCCGCTCCTTCATGGTTTCGTTGTTCTTTTCCAGCAGCTCCGTGGTCTGCTCGAAGAAGGTCTGGAAGCGGTATTGCCCGCCCAACAGCTCGTCGGCTAGGTCACCGATTCCTCGCCCAGTTCCGGCAGCACATTGGAGATGTAGTCGGCGAACACGCGGTTGGGCGAGATGATGAGAATGTCCCGGGAGCTGAGACTGTCCTTGAAGCGGTAGAGCAGAAAGGCGATGCGGTGCAGCGCAATGGAAGTCTTGCCCGAACCGGCCGCACCCTGAATGACGAGCGTAGGAGCTTCGTCATTGCGGATAATGGCGTTTTGGTCGCGCTGGATGGTGGCCACGATGTTTTTCATGCCTTCGTCGGAGGTACGGCTGAGTTCCTCCTGGAGGACGTCGTCGACGACGTTCACTGAGCTTTCCAGCATCAGCTCCATCTGGCCTTTCTTGATACGGAACTGGCGCTTGCGCTCAATCTCGCCCCGAACTTCGCCGTCCGGCGAGCTGTACCGGGCCGGACCGGTTTCGTAGTCGTAGAACAGGCCGGCGATGGGCGCGCGCCAGTCGTAGACCACATCCTCGCCGGCGTCGTCATCATGGAAATGATGAATGCCGATATAGATGG
>CAYPKI010000097.1:0-9974 GCA_964411265.1 uncultured Alcanivorax sp.
GCAGAGCGAAGCCGTGGTGGTAGAGCGCCTGGGCAGCTACAGCCGTACCCTGGATCCGGGTATCAACTTCATCATCCCCATTCTGGAGCGTGCCCGGCCCATCAAGATCCGTCGTTATGAAAGCTCCGGCATCGGCTCGCGCGAATTGCAGGAACGGCTGGTGCAGGAGACCAAGATCGATGTGCGCGAGACCGTGCTGAACTTTCCCGATCAGCCGGTGGTGACCAATGACAACGTCTCCATCCAGATCAACGGCGCGCTCTATTTCCAGATCCAGAGCCCCAAACAGGCGGTCTACGAGGTGGAAAATCTGATCCAGGCCGTGGAAGTGCTGTCCAAGACTACGCTGCGGGCCGTGGTGGGCGCGCGCGAGCTGGACACGCTGTTTTCCTCGCGGGACGAGATCAACAACGAACTGCAGACCGTCATGGACGAAGCCGGCAACAAATGGGGTGTGAAGGTGAACCGGGTGGAAATTCAGGACATTACGTTGCCCGAGGAGGTCGAGGACGCCATGCGCCAGCAAATGACCGCCGAGCGCAAGCGCCGCGCCACCGTCACCGAGGCAAACGGCTACAAGGAAGCCCAGATCAAGGAAGCCGAGGGCGACAAGGAAGCGGCCATCCAGCGCGCGGAAGGCGAAAAGGGTGCCATCGAGAAGGTACTGAGCGCGGGCCAGGAAATGAACCGGGACATCGAGACACGTACGGTGATCAGCTACCTCATCGCCCAGCGGTATATGGAAAAACTGCCGGACATCGCCAAGAACGGCGATCGTGTGCTGGTGCCCTATGAAGCCACGGGCCTGCTGGGCAGCCTCGAATCCATCCAGGAGTTATTCCCCGGCAGTAATGTCGGCAAGCAGTAGCGCTCGCACTGCACTCATCCCGGCTGCCGGGTGCGGCCGTCGGGATGCGTTTACGTCACCGCCCCGTTCAGCGTCTTGATGAGCTGATTCAGCGCCTTGCCCCGATGACTGATGTGGTTCTTGTGCTCGGCGTTCATCTCGGCGGCACTGAGGTCCCATTCCGGGTCGAAGAAAAAGGGATCATAGCCGAAGCCGCCGTCGCCGCGGGGCGCGTGCAGGATCCGGCCCGGCCAGCTGCCCTGGCAGATCACCGGTACCGGGTCGTCGGCGTGGCGCAGCAGCACGATCAGGCACTGATACCGCGCTGTGCGTCGTTCGTCCGGCACACCACGTAGTTGCTCCAGAAGCTTGGTGTTGTTGGCTTCGTCGCCGGCGTCCGCGCCGGCAAAGCGCGCGGAATAGATGCCGGGTGCGCCGTCCAGTGCATCCACTTCGATACCGGAATCATCGGCAATAGCCGGCCGTCCCGTGTGTCGGGCGGCATTGCGCGCCTTGAGCAGCGCGTTTTCCACAAAGGTCAGCCCGGTCTCGGCCGCTTCGGGCACGTCGAATTCACTCTGACGGACCACGGTGCGGCCCAGCGGCTCGAGAAGGGCCTGCATTTCGACGCCTTTTTTGACGTTGCCGGAGGCCAGGACAACCTGGCCGGCGGGAAGCTCCATGGTGCCTCCGTCAGTGGGTTACCCGGTAAATGGCGGTTTCGCCAAAGAGGTTGGGGAAGATGCGGGCGAGCCACCCGGATTTGTGGCGGCGGTTCATGATGATGCGTTCGGTGATCGTGACATCGTTTTCCTCGCAGAAAAGCTCGAAGTCGCGCACCGTGCACATGTGAATGTTGGGGGTGTCGTACCACTGGTACGGCAGATTCTCCGACAGCGGCATGCGCCCGATCAGCATCAGATAGGCGCGCACGCGCCAGTGGCCGAAGTTGGGAAAGGTGACTACCGCCTCGCGGCCGGCGCGCAGCATGTCGGTGAGCACCTGGTCGGGCCGGTGTACCGCCTGCAGCGCCTGGGTCATGAGCACATAGTCGAAGCGCTGATCCGTAATGTTGTCCAGGCCTTCGTCGATGTCCTGCTTGACCACATTCAGCCCGGACCGGAAGCAGTGCGCCAGGTTGTCCTCGTCGATTTCCAGTCCGTAGCCGCGCACGCCCCGCTTTTCCAGATGCGCCAGCAGGGCGCCGTCGCCGCAACCCAGGTCCAGCACCGTAGACCCGCTCGGGATCCAGTCGCTGATAATGGTGAGTTCCTGACGCGGTGTCATACGCCCGCCTCCGCAGCCACGCGCTGCATGTAGGCGCCAAAAAGTCGCCGATACTGCTCGATATTGAGCAGGAAAGCGTCATGGCCCTTGTTGGTATCAATCTCGGCGTAGCTCACATCCCGACCCACGCTCACGAGCGAGTTGACGATCTCCTTGGAGCGCTCCGGCGGGAAGCGCCAGTCCGAGGTAAATGAGCCCAGGAAAAAACCACAACGCGTCTCCGCGAGGGCCGCGTCCAGCGAATCAGCGAAATCCCGGGCCGGGTCGAAATAATCCAGGGCCTTGGTCATGAGGAGATAGGTATTGGCGTCGAAATTGCGCGAGAAAGCTTCGCCCTGATAGCGCAGATAGGATTCCACCTGGAATTCCACGTCGAAGCCGTACTCAAAGCGACCGGATTGCAGATCCCGACCAAACTTGGAGTGCATGGCGTCATCGCTCAGGTAGGTAATATGCCCCACCATGCGCGCCAGGATCAGCCCCTGTCGGGGCAGGGTTTCGTGTAGGTAGTAGTGCCCGCCATGGAAGTTGGGATCACTGAGAATGGCCTGGCGGGCCACTTCGTTGAAAGCGATGTTCTGCGCGGAGAGCTTGGGCGCTCCGGCGATCATAACGGCATGGCGCAGCCGGTCGGGGCAGTCGATGGCCCACTGCATGGCCTGCATCCCGCCCAGGCTGCCGCCCACCACGGCCGCCCACTGCTCGATACCCAGCTCGTCGGCGAGCATGGCCTGGCTCTGGACCCAGTCCTTGACCGTAACCATGGGGAAATCCGGACCCCAGGGCTGGCCGGTCTCGGGGTTCACCGTGGGTGGGCCGGAGGAGCCGTGACAGCCCCCCAGATTGTTGGGCGAGACCACGAAAAAGCGGTTCGTGTCGATGGGTTTACCCGGGCCGATGCAGTTTTCCCACCACCCGGCGCGCTTGTCCTCGGTGCTGTAGTAGCCGGCGGCGTGATGGTTGCCGGACAGCGCGTGACAAACCAGTACCGCATTGGAATGGTCTTCGTTCAAGGAGCCGTAAGTCTCGTAGACCAGGTCGTGCGACGTCAGGACCTGCTCACACTCCAGATGCAGCGGTCGAGCGATGTGCCGTTTTTCGGGTTCAACCAGCCCCACGGAATCCGTGGGCATCTTTTCATGCATCGGGTGATGGCCCTCCACAACCCCGGGGGCTGTCAGCATGAATGAAACCGTGCGCGCGGGCTAGCGCGACGGCGGGCGTTGAAGTCTAATCCGCGGTCGGCGGCGGTGCAATGGAGTTCCGACCGGGACCCGCGGCTCTGAGCTCAGCCTAGCAGCTCCGGTGGCGGGGCGGGCGGCTCGCCGTCGGTGCCGTGAATACGCACGCGCTTGCGCCGCGCCGTGTGGCCGCGCTCGAGGGTCACCCGGGCCTTGCTCACCCCGAAGCGCTGGGCCAGGAAGGCAACGAGCGCCTTGTTCGCGGCCCCGTCCGCCGGAGGCGCCTGGATGCGGATCTTGACGGCCCCCTCGTGCTCGCCCGCGATTTCGTCGTGCCTGGCCCGAGCCTGGATCCGGCATGTGAGCACCCAGTCCGCGCCAGCCCGGGCCAGCATCAGACCTGGAACAGAATCCGCAGGAACTGCAATAGCAACAGCACCAGAATCGGGCTGAGGTCCAGCCCGCCCATGGGCGGGAGCAGCTTGCGCGCCGGCGCCATGATGGGCTCGGTAACCTGGGTCACGATACGTACCACCGGGTTGTCCGGGTCCGGGGCGACCCAGGAGAGGATTACGCGCACCAGAATGGCCCAGAAGGCGTACCCGAGCATCAGCGAGGCCAGCTCGCGCAGGCCCACCAGGAGCAACTGCGCCGGATCCAGCGGGCCAGCGTAGCCCCGCAGCCAAAGCACCACCAGAACCTTGATAATCAGCAGGGCCACCACCAGCACCAGCGAAGCCATGTCCATGCCCTTGAAGCCGGGGACTACACGGCGCAGCGGCACCAGGGGCGGATTGGTGGCCCGCACAATGAACTGCGAAATCGGGTTGAAGAAATCCGCGCGCACCGCTTGCAGGATGAAGCGGGTGAGTACCAGCACGATATAGATGTCGAACAGGAACTCGATCAGGAAAGAGGTCGCGCCCTGTGGATTCATCGGCGGCTCCCGGCTCGTGTGTTGGTCAGGTGATTACTGGGCGAACCAATCGCTGTGTGCGCCCTGAGCACCCGCGGCTGGTTGGGCTGTCCGGCGCATGGAATCCGGATGCTTTTCCATCACCCGCTAATCGGGTGAGAACGGAATTATCGGGGCAAGCGCGTGTTACTGCAAACGCAAAGCCGGCGGTAGCGCGGTGCGCCGGCGGCGTCCCCGGCGCTTTACTGCGACAATTCCTTGGCGCGGCGCCGCGCCGCTTCGACGGCTCGGCCCATCAGCTCCCGGTAGCCGCCCTCTTCCAGCACTTCCAGCCCCGCGGCGGTGGTGCCCCCGGGCGAGCTGACCTTGCGGCGCAGCTCGTCCGGATGATCCTCGCTGGTCAGCGCCAGCTCGCTGGCGCCCCGGGCGGTCTGAAGCACCAGCTGGCGTGCCTGGCGCGCGGACAGTCCCTGCACCTGCGCCGCCTCGATCATGGACTCCATCATCAGGAAAAAATAGGCCGGCCCCGAGCCGGATACGGCCGTAACGGCATCCAGTTCCTCTTCCGCCTCGAACCACAGGACCAGGCCGGCGCCGCCCAGGATCTCCTCGGTGATGGCGCGTTGGTCAGCGCTCACATCGTTATCGGCAAACAACCCCAGTGTGCCCGCCTGAACGAGCGCCGGCGTATTGGGCATGCAGCGGACCAGCGGCGGTCCGCCAAGCCAGGTACGCAGGTTGTCCAGTTCAATGCCTGCTGCCACCGAAATGACCAGTGACTCGTGATCGGCCAGCGCCTCTTGCAGTGGCTCGCACACCTGCTGCATGAGCTGCGGTTTGACGGCCAGGATGAGCACGTCCGCCCAGTGCGCCACCTCCTCATTGTTAGTGGTGGTGTGCACGGCGTACTGACGCGCGCGTTCGTCCAGCAGTTCCTCGTCGACGTCGCTCATCCAGATCCGGTCCAAGCCAATGCCCCGCGCGATCATGCCGCCCAGGAGACTGTTGGCCATGTTGCCGGCGCCGATAAAGCCGATGGTCGGTTTGGTCATATCGTTGCCCCTGTCTTGTTGATCCCCGCCGGGCCCCGGACGAGCAAAACTCGTTTGCAGTTTCCTTGCCGCTTGCCCCTTGCGCCCTTGCCTTATTCCCGGCTTCCGAACAGCGCTGTTCCCAGGCGAATCAGGGTGGCACCCTCCTCAATGGCGACGTCATAATCGCCGCTCATCCCCATCGACAGCGTATCGAGGTCGCCTATTGTATGGCGCCAATGTGACAACGTCATGGCCAGATTCTGAAAGGCGGCCCGGTTTCGATCCGCCGCGTCCGCACGGGGAATCGCCATGACGCCACGCAGCCGCAGGCCGGGCAGCGAATGCACCAGCCGGGCCAGCTCCCGGGCCTCGTCCGCGGCCACCCCGCTCTTGTCCGGTTCGCCGTCGATATTCATCTGGATGCAGACATTTAACGGCGCACGCGTGTCCGGACGTTGCTGGCTCAAGCGGCGCGCCACTCGGGCCCGGTCCACGGAGTGGACCCAGTCGAAGTGCTCGGCCACCTCCCGGGTCTTGTTCGACTGCAGCGGGCCGATGAAGTGCCAGCACAGCTCCAGCCCGTCAAGGGCCCGGATCTTGTCCACGGCCTCGTTAACGTAGTTCTCACCGAAATCCCGCTGGCCCTCTCGGGCCAGTGCCCGGATGGCGTCGGTGGTGTGTTTCTTTGAGACGGCCAGCAGCGTCACCCCGTTTGGGTCCCGACCCGCGGCCCGACAGGCGTTGGCAATACGACTACGGACGGTCTCGAGCCCTGTCGGTGCTGTTTGCATGATTGATTGCCCTATGGGGACAGGTTAATTTAGGAGATTGTTCGTATCCGGCCCGTCCGGAACGAAATCCAGAGCATAACAACCCTGAAGCCGGGATATACCATGGATATTACCGAGTTGCTGGCGTTCAGCGCCAAGAACGGAGCCTCCGACCTCCACCTTTCGGCAGGCCTGCCGCCCATGATCCGCGTGGACGGGGATGTGCGCCGGATCAATCTGCCCGCCATGGAGCACAAGGAGGTCCATGGCCTCATCTACGACATCATGAACGACAAGCAGCGCAAGGACTATGAGGAGTTTTACGAGACGGACTTCTCTTTCGAGGTGCCGGGCGTGGCCCGTTTCCGCGTAAATGTGTTCAACCAGAAGCGTGGCGCCGGCGCCGTCTTCCGGACCATTCCCTCCAAGGTTCTGACCATGGAGGACCTGGGCATGGGGGATGTATTCAGGCAGGTCTCGGATCTCGCGCGCGGCCTGTGCCTGGTGACGGGCCCCACGGGCTCGGGCAAGTCCACGACCCTCGCGGCCATGATCGACTACATCAACGACAGCCGCTACGAGCACATCCTTACCGTCGAGGATCCGATCGAATTCGTCCATGATTCCAAGAAGTGTCTCGTTAACCAGCGCGAGGTCCACCGCGATACCCTGGGCTTTGCCGAGGCGCTGCGGTCCGCGTTGCGTGAAGACCCGGACATCATTCTGGTGGGCGAGCTGCGGGACCTGGAAACGATCCGCCTGGCCCTGACCGCAGCCGAGACGGGCCATCTGGTCTTCGGTACCCTGCACACCACTAGTGCCGCCAAGACCATCGACCGTATTGTTGACGTCTTCCCGGCCGCCGAAAAGGACATGGTGCGTTCCATGTTGTCGGAGTCGCTGCAGGCCGTGATCTCTCAGGCGCTGCTCAAGAAAAGTGGCGGCGGACGCGTGGCCGCCCACGAAATCATGCTGGGCACGCCCGCCATCCGTAACCTGATCCGCGAGGACAAGGTGGCGCAGATGTATTCCTCCATTCAAACCGGTGGCGCCATCGGCATGCAGACACTCGATCAGTGCCTGCAGGATCTGCTCGGCAAGGGCCTGATCACCCGTGAACAGGCCCGCGAGAAGGCGAAGAGCCCCGACAACTTCTAGCAGGCTGATGAAAAACCGTTGCGTACTCAGGCTTTCACGCTGGTTCGCCGTCGAGGCGCCACTTTGAAGGCGGGGGCCGCCCCTGGTAGAAAAATGGCAACGATGATTGCGGGCGAGCCTGAAAGGCGCACAGGGCGATACCTGAAGCGGCCATTGCACTTTGTTGCTGGGAAAGGGAACCACTCTGTCCGTCGCAGCAAAGTACATGAGCCGCACGCTTCAGGTGCGCAAGGGGTTTCTCAAGAGCCTGTGAGGTGTTGGGGGACGGCACAGTGGGTTAACGCAAGTCGTTTCCGACTGTAATGGAAATAACCAAAAGCAATAGCTCGGGTGGGTCGACGCCCGCAGTACTACGGGAAAAATCATGGAATTCGAAGAACTACTGAAGGTCATGACGGACAAAGGCGGCTCGGACCTGTTCATCACCGCTGGCGTGCCGCCGTCCATGAAACTCCACGGCAAGATCCTGCCGGTCACGAAGACAGCGCTCACCCCGGATATGACCCGGGACATCGTCTTCGGTGTCATGACCGAGGAACAGCGTGAAGAATTCATGGAAAACCGCGAGTTGAACTTCGCCATTTCCGCGCGCGGCATCGGCCGGTTCCGTGTGTCCGCGTTCTATCAGCGCAACCTGGTGGGCATGGTCTTGCGTCGCATCGAGACCGAGATCCCGAGCATGGACGATCTGCGGCTGCCGCCGGTTCTCAAGGACATCGCCATGACGAAGCGCGGGCTGGCAATCTTTGTGGGCGGCACGGGCACGGGCAAGTCCACCTCCCTGGCGAGCATGATCGGACACCGTAACCGCAATTCGCGTGGGCACATCATCTGTATCGAGGACCCCATCGAATTCATCCACCAGCACCAGAGCTGCATCGTTACCCAGCGCGAGGTGGGCATTGATACCGATTCCTTTGAAACAGCACTCAAGAACACCTTGCGCCAGGCGCCGGACGTGATCCTGATCGGCGAGATCCGCTCGCGCGAAATCATGGACAAGGCCGTGGCCTTCGCCGAAACCGGCCACCTCTGCCTGGCCACCCTGCACGCCAACAACGCCAACCAGGCGCTGGACCGAATCATTCACTTCTTCCCGGCCGATCGCCACGAACAGCTCTGGATGGACCTGTCGCTCAACCTCAAGGCCATCATCGCGCAGCAGCTGATTCCCACGCCTGACGGCAAGGGCCGGCGCGCCGCCATTGAAGTACTGCTCAACACGCCCCTGGTGCAGGATCACATCCGCAGGGGCGAAGCGCATCTGCTCAAGGAATTGATGAAAAAGTCCCGCGAACAGGGCATGCAGACCTTCGACCAGCACCTGTATGACTTCTACACAGCGGGTGAAATCACCTATGAGGACGCCATGGCCCACGCCGACTCGCCCAACGACCTGCGCCTGATGATCAAGCTCGGCGCCGATGCCGATCCGAGTCAGCTGGATTCGGCTACGCGGGGACTCAGTATCGAAGATACTGAATGAAAAGTAGAAAGAAGAAGAAAGAAAGCTGAAAGAATCAAGGCCGGGGCATTTGAGGCCGGTTTCTGGAAAACCGGCCTCGTTTCAAAAGGACATGCTTCTTTGGAAAATTGAAAGGAGCAATCCTTGCAGGCATAGGACCCCCGGGGTCGTAACTGGTTCAACTTTCAACTTTCAACTTTCAACTCAGACGTTTTGTTGAACCAGGGCTTCGCCTCCTCCAACTGGCTCGCCAGCGATAACAACTTCCCTTCATCGCCATGCCCGCCAACAAACTGCACACCCAGCGGCAGGCCGTTATCGCACCAGTGCAGCGGAACGGACATGGCCGGCACGCCGGTGACATTGGCCAGCTGAGTGTAGGGCAGGGCCTCGAAGCTCTTGAAGGCGGTGCGTTCGATCTCGCCGCTGCGGGCGATCATGCCGCCCAGGCCCATATTGATAGTGGTGCGTAGCGCGGCCTTTTGCCAGTTCGGGGTGTCGTAGGCGCCGATTTGGGCCGGCGGGTACGCCATGGTGGGGGTGAGCCAGAAATCATAGTGGCTGAGATAACTATCCAGGGCGATCATGTATTGCTGCCAGCGACTCTGGTGGAGCACATAGTCGTCGGCACTCAAGTGCTGACCCACGGCGGCCATGCCCAGGCTGTCCGCCTCGAAGCCGTTGTTGTGGCAACCGGTGGCGGCGCGGACCTGATCCACATTGACCGCGGCCTGGGCGAACCAGACATAAAGCCAGTCCATACACATCTGGCGCATGTCCATCTGTGGTTGTGCCTCTTCCACCTCGTGGCCCAGATCCTGGAGCAGCTGCACGGTGTCTTCCACGGCCTTTTGGGCTTCCGGATCCACGGACATCCCTAGCGGGGATCCGGTGGAGAAGTCAATGCGCAGTTTCCCCGGCGGTGTGCGCGCGGCCTCCTGATAGGGCATGGGTGGCGGTGCGATGGAGAACAGGCTGCCCGGTTCGTCGCCATGGGTACGGTCCAGCACCAGGGCGCTGTCACGGACCGAGCGTGTCAGCACATGATTGACGGCCATGCCGTGGGTGGCCTCGGTGAAGTTCGGGCCCCAGGGCGTGCGGCCGCGTCCGGGCTTGAGGCCAAAGAGGCCGCAACAGGCGGCCGGGATGCGGATGCTGCCGCCGCCGTCATTGCCGCCGGCCAGGGGCACGGCGCCCGCGGCCACCAGGGTGGCCGAACCACCGGAGGACCCGCCCGGCGTATGGTCGGTGTTCCAGGCATTGCGGCAGGGGGCAAAGGCCTCCGGCTCGGTGACGCCCTTGGCGCCGAATTCGGG
>CAYPKI010000098.1:0-1991 GCA_964411265.1 uncultured Alcanivorax sp.
ACCGGTCCCGCCAGGCCCAGCACACCCTGATCCTGAATCTCGACCACAGCCGCCCAGGCCGGCACCAGCAGCCACCAACCCAGCACCATCATGATGGGTGTGGGCTGCCATAGCGCGGCGGCCCGGGGATAAAGCGCCACCAGTACAAGAACGGGCAACCATAGCAGCGGCAGCCAGGTCAGCACGAAATCGGGCCGGTAAAATTCCACCAACAGCATGAGCCCTGCCAGCGCCGAGCACCAGGCAATCCGCGAGAGCCCATTGCCCCCTTGAATGCTCGACCATTCCCAACCGCCTGCCAGAAAGAAAAGGGCCGCCGCCAGGGCGAAGGCGGTGCGATCCAGGAGGAAAATGGCGCCCAGAACAACAGGGACCAGAATCACTGCAGTCATCACGCGTAAGCGCAGCATCAGGGCCTTGCCCCTTCGCCACTAGCCGCGCGCCCGCCAAAGCGGCGCTTGCGCCGGCCGAAATCCGCCAGGGCCTGATCCAGGGTATCCGCATCGAAGTCGGGCCAGAGCGCGTCCGTAAACCAGAATTCGCTGTAGGCGGCCTGCCAGAGCAGAAAGTTACTCAATCGTTGTTCCCCGGCGGTACGGATAATCATGTCCGGCGCCGGCAGATCACCCAGACAGATGTACTCGTTCAGGGTCTCCGCTGTTATGGACGCGGCCGGGCGTTCGCCGTTCTCCACCTGCTCGGCAAGACGCCGCGCTGCCCGGGCGATATCCCAGTGACCGCCGTAGTTGACCGCTACAGCCAGGGTCATGCGCTGATTACCGGCGGTGCGCGCTTCAGCTTCCTCCATGCCCGCGCACAGGGAAGGATCCAGTCCCGCTCGTTCGCCAATAAAGCAAAGGCGCACACCCTCGTGATGCAGTTCCTCCACCCGTTCGCCCAGAGCCTTCATAAACAGGTGCATCAATTGATTCACCTCGTCATCCGGCCGGCGCCAGTTCTCCGAACTGAACGCAAAGATGGTCAGCACCTCGATATCGCGCTCGGCGGCGGCCCGCACCACGGTCTGCACCGCTTCCTCGCCAGCGCCGTGCCCCTGCTCGCCCGACAATTCATGCCGGCGCGCCCAGCGGTTATTGCCGTCCATGATGATCGCCAGATGGCGCACAAGGCCGTTTAGCGGCGACGGCTGCTGCGATGATGCTTGCTGCAAACTGAATCTCGCTTGCCGAAAAACAAAAACGGGCCGAGTAATCGGCCCGGGACCCGTGCTGGCACGCCGGAGCGCGCGCTGTTCAATCCCTGGATAACCCGGTCCGGGCCAATACCCGGAAAACGCCGGGCGGATCCGGGCTGGTGTAGACCACTACCCACTGCCATCCGGGGCAAGGCACGCCCTTACCGCCAAGCTTCCTACACGGACAGCAAGCGCTAAACCGAGGCAGACACTAGTAAACATGCACTCAGAGTATTATATCCAGAATTCCGTTATGTCTTTTTGCCCCGGGTTTGTGCTGCATTGTTGCCGGGCTTGGCGGACCACCCAAATGGACCCGGGTTCCGAATCCGAGCAACGCCATCCATGCTTGGCTCACCAAAACCCTGCTAAAACGTCATCAGGTCTTCTTCCTTTTCTTTAAGCGTGGCATCGATCCGTTCCACCATGCGGTCGGTAAGCTTCTGAATCCGCTCTTCGCCCGCGTGCTCATCGTCCTCGGAGATCTCTTTCTCCTTCAGCAGATCTTTCAGATCCTGATTCGCATCGCGGCGGATATTGCGGACGGCCACCCGCGCCTGCTCTGCTTCCTGGCGTACCACCTTGACCAGGTCCTTGCGGCTTTCTTCCGTTAACGGCGGCAGAGGCAGCCGGATCACCGTGCCCGCGGTGGAAGGATTCAATCCCAGATCCGAGGCCATGATTGCCTTTTCGATATCGGGCACCGAACCCTTGTCAAACGGTTTGATGACCAGCGTACGCCCTTCCTCCACGGAGATATTGGCTAGCTGGTTCAGCGGCGTTTCCGCGCCATAGT
>CAYPKI010000098.1:2001-9972 GCA_964411265.1 uncultured Alcanivorax sp.
ACTGGGGTTCGCCCGTCCCGTACGCACCCGGCGCAGGGACTGATCCAGCGACTCCACACTCTTGCCCATACGGTTTTCGGCATCCTCGCAGATCTCGTCGATCACGTTGGCCCCCTCTCTCGGTATGCGGATTCCACCAGGGTTCCTTCATTGCCCCCGAGCATCATGTTCAGCAACGCGCCCTGCTTGCTCAGGTTGAAAACACGCAAGGGCAGTTTATGATCGCGGGCCAGACAGATAGCGGTCAGATCCATCACCGCCAGCCGTTGGGACAAAGCCTCGTCATAGGTGAGGCGGTCATACTTCACGGCCTGGTCGTTGTTCACTGGATCGGTGTCATAGACACCGTCCACTTTGGTGGCCTTGAGTACGACATCCACGTCGATCTCGATCCCCCGCAGACAGGCCGCTGAATCGGTCGTGAAAAAGGGATTGCCCGTGCCCGCGCAGAACACCACCACCTCGCCATTCTTGAGATACCGCACAGCATTGCGATGGTCATAATGCTCCACCACCCCGCTCATGGGGATGGCGGACATCAAACGGGTTCGGATATTGGAGCGTTCCAGCGCGTCGCGCAGCGCCAGACCGTTCATGACCGTGGCCAGCATGCCCATGTGGTCCCCGGCGACTCGATCCAGCCCGGCTTCCTGGAGAGCTGCGCCGCGGAACAGATTGCCGCCGCCGATCACCATGCCCACCTGGACGCCAATACCCACAAGTTGTCCAATTTCGAGCGAGATTGCGTCCAGCACCCTGGGGTCAATACCGTAGCCCTCGTTACCGGCGAGGGCCTCGCCGCTGAGTTTCAGCAGAATGCGCTGATAACGGGGCGAACCCTCCCTGGGATTGCCGGAGCCTGTCTGGTCTTCTCCGTTGCTCATAGAGCCCGATCCGCCCTCTTGGTTGCATTGTTGCTTGCCGACGGCACACGCAGGGTCGACGCTGACGATCTCCAACCCGGGTTTTGTCGGAGAGGCGGTGGCGTACCCCCGGGCCAAACCGCCGCACGCCAGTCTTTCAGCCCTTGGCCTGGGCCATCACCTCGCTGGCGAAATCCTGATCTTCCTTCTCGATACCCTCGCCCACAACCAGGCGTTCAAAGGAGAGGATACGCGCGCTCTGGTCGCTGACCAGCTGGCCTACACTCGTGTCCGGATCCTTGACGAAGGGCTGCTCGACCAGGCTAACCTCCTTGAGGTACTTGTTCAGGCGACCGTCCAGCATCTTCTCGACAATCTCTTCCGACTTGCCTTCCATGTCCGGCTGGGACCGAATGACATCCTTTTCGCGTTCCAGCACGTCCTGCGGCACGTCCTCCTTGTTTACCACCATGGGGGCTACGGCCGCGATGTGCATGGCCAGGTCCTTGCCCAGCTGAGCGTCGCCACCGTCCAGCGCCACCGCGGCACCGATACCACCGTTGTGGACATAAGCGCCTACAGCGCCACCCTCGGGCGCCTGCAGCTGGACCGCACGGCGCACCTGAATGTTCTCGCCGATCTTCTGTACCAATTCCTGGCGGGCTTCCTCCACGCCGCGGCCATCTTCCAGCGTCAGCGCCAGAATCTGCTCGGCATCGCGGGCATCATTGCTCAGCGTGGCGCGGGCCACCTTGTTGGCGAAATCCAGGAAATTATCGTCACGGGCTACGAAATCAGTCTCACTGTTGATTTCCACCATGACGGCGTGGCGCGCGTCATCGGAGATATTGACCACGATGGCGCCTTCGGCCGCCGTGCGTCCCGCCTTTTTGGCCGCCTTGGCCTGGCCGGACTTGCGCAGGTTTTCGATGGCCTGCTCAATATCACCGTCCGCGTCCACCAGCGCCTGTTTACACTCCATCATGCCCAGGCCAGTGCGTTCACGCAGTTCTTTCACCTGTGAGGCGGATACAGCCATGATTATCCTCTATGTTTTTACCGGAGTCGTGGGTCAGGGGGAGCGCACCAACCGCTCCCCGCCAGGCCTTTTTCAGCCAGTCTCGGATTGCGGGTCCTCGGAGTTGTCTTCCTCCTCACCTTCCTCCACTTCGACGAAGTCATCTTCCTTGGCGCCGCCGCCGCCCTGGTTGGAGGCGTACTGCCGTCCCTCGAGGGCGGCATCAGCCACGCTCTGTACGTAGAGCCGGACGGCGCGGATGGCATCGTCATTGCCGGGAATCACGTAGTCGACACCATCCGGGTCCGAATTGGTATCCACCACGGCAACGACCGGGATGCCCAGCTTGTTGGCTTCCTTGACGGCGATATTTTCGTGATCCACATCCACCACGAAAAGCGCGTCCGGCAGGCCGCCCATGTCCTTGATACCACCGATGGAGCGCTCGAGCTTGTCCATTTCACGGCGCCGGTCCAACGCCTCCTTCTTGATAAGCTTATCCAGGGTGCCGTCGCGGGACTGTTCCTCGAGATTCCGATAACGTTTGATCGACTCGCGGATGGTCTTCCAGTTGGTGAGCATGCCGCCCAGCCAGCGGTGGTCCACATACGGCATCCCGCAGCGCTTGGCTTCTTCCCGGACGACCTTTTGCGCCGAGCGCTTGGTGCCCACAAAGAGGATCTGATTGTTGTTCGCCGCCAGTTTGTTGACGTAGGCAAGCGCGTCATTCAGTAGCGGCAGGGTCTGTTCCAGATTCACAATATGAATCTTGTTGCGAGCCCCGAAAATGTAGGGTTTCATTTTCGGGTTCCAGTAGCGGGTCTGGTGACCGAAGTGCACACCGGCCTTGAGCATGTCCCGCATCGTTACGGATGCCATAATTTTCTCCTGCTGGGTTAAGCCTCCATGTTCCCGCATGTGCTCAACCCGACCACCCAATGTCCGGCCTCTAGCAAACTCGGCGGACACTCGATCAATGGCCGCAAGGGCAACGGTCTAGCGCTTGCAGCGCGTGGGGTGGTCGGGCACCCAAAGCCATGTGTCGGAACATGTGTGTATTTCGAAACCGGCTAGGCCGGGAAGCGATTTCCCTTGCCGCCCTCTGGAGAGGTATAATTTGGTACCGGTCCGGGGGCGAGCAAGGCTGGCGTTTTATACCATAACGCCGCCTTCACGACAACGGACAAGTCGGTTTCGACGATGGCCGCTGCCCCCCCGGCGCCGTGGCCAACCCACTGAATAACCGGAGTTTTCCGCATTCCATGAGCGTGATTGTCAAAACCCCAGAGCAGATCGAAGCGATGCGCGAGGCCGGGCGGCTGGCGGCGGAAGTGCTGGAGATGATTGGCGAGCATGTCCAGCCCGGCGTGAGCACCGCTGAGCTGGACCGCATCTGCCATGACCATATTGTCAACGAACAGGGTGCCATCCCGGCCTGCCTGGGCTACCGCGGTTTCCCCAAGTCCGTGTGCATCTCGGTCAACCAGGTGATTTGCCACGGCATCCCCAACGACAAGAAAACGCTGAAAAAAGGCGATATCGTTAACATCGACGTGACCGTGATCAAAAACGGCTGGCACGGCGACACCAGCAAGATGTTCTATGCCGGCGAGCCCAATGTGCTGGGGCAGCGCCTCGTGGACACCACGCGTGAATCCATGCTGGAGGGGATCAAGCTGGTCCGTCCGGGCACACGCCTCGGGGATATCGGCCACGCTATCCAGCAGCACGCCGAGGGCCAGCGCTTCTCCGTTGTGCGCGAATTCTGCGGCCATGGCATCGGCGAGGGCTTCCACGAGGACCCGCAGGTGCTGCACTACGGTAAGCAGGGCGAAGGCATGGAACTGGAAGAAGGTATGGTGTTCACCATTGAACCCATGATCAACGCGGGTAAGGCCCACACCCGGATGCTCCCTGACGGCTGGACCGTGGTGACGCGGGATCACAAGCCGTCCGCGCAGTGGGAGCACACCATCGCCTGTACCGCCAGCGGCCCGGATGTGCTCACGCGCCGCGCCGAGGAAACCGACCTGCCGGAACCCGCCTGAGATGGACGAAGAAGGCCTCGCACCGCCGCCAGAACCAGAGCTGGATACCGATGGGCTGCTGGCTCGCTTCGAGGACAGCGACCAGCCCGAAAGCGCCGCGCGCGGCTGGCTAGAGCAGGAACAGGAGGCCTTGAACGGCGCCTTTCCGCACAGCGATATCGAGGCGCTGGTGGCGAGTCGGGCCCAGCGCGTAGACACTGTGCTGGAAGCCGGGTGGCATTATTACCGGTTGCATGAGGCGCCGCTGTCGCTGGTGGCCGTGGGCGGCTATGGCCGCGGCGAGCTGCACCCGTGTTCAGATGTCGACGTGCTCATGCTGCTCGCGGGTGAGCCCTCCGGGACCGAACGCCAGCGCCTGGAGTCTTTCATTACCTTTCTCTGGGACACGGGGCTGAAAATTGGCCATGCCATGCGCACCCTGGAAGAGTGCATTGAGCTGGCCCAGCAGGACGTCACCGTGGCCACCAATCTGATGGAATCGCGGACGCTGGCGGGCCCGGACGCGCTACGCCTGGATCTGGTCGAGCGCACCAGCCCCCGGCAGATGTGGTCCTCGGACCCCTTCTTCCGTGCCAAATGGGAGGAACAGCTCAGCCGTCACCGCAAGTACCACGATACCGAATACAACCTGGAACCGGACGTCAAAAACGCGCCCGGCGGCCTGCGCGATCTCCAGATGGTGAGCTGGGTGGCGCAGCGCTATTTCGGCGAGAACCGCCTGGAAGCTTTGGTGCGGCTGGGTTTTCTGCACGACAACGAATACAGCATTCTCAAGCGCTGCCGGCAGTATCTTTGGCAGATTCGCTGGGCCCTGCACCAGCTGAGCGGACGCAACGAAAACCGACTGCTGTTTGACTACCAGCGTCAGGTAGCCGCGCTCCTCGGCTATGAGGATACGGGCGTCAACATGGCCGTGGAACAGTTCATGAAGCGTTACTACCGGGTGGCGCTGGGCATGTCCATGCTCAATGAACTGCTGCTCCAGCTCTTCGACGAGGCCATTCTGCAGCAGGACCAGCCCCAGCAGGTGCGCCCCTTGAGCCGTCACTTCCAGGTGCGCAATGACTATATCGAGGTCACCGCCGAGGATACCTTCAGCCGCCACCCCGGGGCGCTGCTCGAAATCTTTCTGATGCTGGCGCGCAATCCCGAGATTCGTGGCGTGCGCGCCAGCACAGTGCGCCAACTCATCGAGAACCGCAAACTGATCGATGATGACTTTCGGGCGGATTCCGCGAACACGGAACTCTTTGTGGAGCTGTTGCGCTCACCCCATGCGCTCTTTACTCAGCTGCGGCGCATGAAGCGCTACGGCATTCTGGGCCAGTACCTGCCTGAATACGGACGCATCATCGGCATGATGCAGTACGATCTTTTCCACATTTACACCGTGGATGCGCACACCCTGCTGGTGGTCAAGAACATGCGCCGATTCCGCCACCAGGAGCTGCGCGAGCAATACCCGCTGGCCTGTGACGTCTTCTACCGGCTGCCCAAGCCCGAGCTGCTCTATATCGCCGGGCTCTATCACGACATCGCCAAGGGCCGCGGCGGGGACCACTCCGCCCTGGGCGCGGATGACGCCATTGCTTTCTGCGAACGCCATGGTCTGACCGCCTGGGACACCAAACTGGTCGCCTGGCTGGTGCGCAATCATCTGCTGCTGTCCGTCACGGCGCAGCGCAAGGATATCTCCGACCCCGATGTGGTACATGAGTTCGCCCGCGAGGTCGGTGATCTGGTCCATCTGGACTATCTCTATGTGCTCACGGTGGCCGATATCAACGCCACGAATCCGCAGTTGTGGAATTCCTGGCGCGCCTCGCTGATGCGCCAGCTGTATACCGAAACCAAACGGGCGCTGCGCCGCGGACTTAACAACCCGCCCAACAAGCAGGACTGGATAGCGGAAACCCGGCAGAACACGCTCGAAATCCTGGAACAGCACCAGGTCTCGCGCCAGGAAGTGGACCAGCTCTGGTCCGGCATTGGCGAGGAATACTTCCTGCGCGAGACGGCCGCGGACATTGCCTGGCACACCGAAGCCATGCTGCGCCGGACCGGTTCAGCGGACGAGCCCATGGTGCTTATCCGCGACTCCGGCGATGATCATCACCAGGGCGGTACCCAGATTTTTGTGTACACGCCTGATACCGAGAATCTCTTTGCCGCCACGGTTAACGCGCTCACCCAGCTGAGCCTGACCATCATGGATGCGCGCATTATCACGTCCGCCGACGGTTTTAGTCTGGACACCTATGTGGTGCTCGACGAAAACGGCACGCCCATCGGTGATGACCCGCAACGGATCAAGCAGATTCGCCAGACCCTGACCGAGACGCTGGCGACGCCCGCGGACTTCGGCGAGATCGCTCGGCGCCGGATGCCGCGCCGGAACAAGCACTTCGACGTACCCACTCAAGTCGTGATCAGCAATGACCTGGCCCACGACCATACCGTCGTCGATGTCCAGACCCTGGACCGGCCCGGCCTGCTGGCGCGCATCGGTCGGCTGTTCAGCGACTTCCAGCTCCGGGTGCACAACGCGCGTATTACTACCCTGGGCGAAAAGGCGGAAGACGTCTTCTTCATTACCAACCGCAATCGCGAACCCGTGAGCGATTCGGAGCTGTGCGAACAACTGCGCGCGGCGCTGCAAAAAGAACTCGACGCAACACGGGAAAAGCAGACCGGCTGAGCCCATGAACCCGGATCTGGACCAACTCCACCCCTATCCCTTCGAGAAACTCCGACAGCTGGTTGCCGATATCACCCCGGCGGACAAGCCTGCCGTCGCGCTATCCATAGGCGAGCCCCGGCATCCGGCGCCGGCATTCGTACTGCGCCGTCTGGAGGCATCGTCCGAGCAGTTGAGCCATTATCCCGCAACACCGGGCACGGCCGAGTTACGCCAGGCCATCGCCGGCTGGGTCGATCAACGTTTCGCGCCCGCCCGAATCGACCCGGAGACCCAGGTGCTGCCGGTCAACGGTACCCGGGAAGCGCTATTCAGCATCGTCCAGGCCGTATTGGACCGGCACCGCCCGGCGCGCGTGCTCATGCCCAATCCCTTTTACCAGATCTATGAGGGCGCCGCCCTGCTCGCGGGCGCCCAGCCGGAATATCTGCCCTGCACCGCCGAAAACGGTTTTCGACCGGAACTGAACGCGGTCTCGGATCAGGCCTGGGATGAGTGCCAGGTGCTCTTTCTCTGTACACCGGGCAATCCGTCGGGGGCTGTGCTATCCATGGCGGAACTGCAACACCTGATCGGTCTGGCCGACCGACACGATTTCGTCATCGTTTCGGACGAGTGTTATTCCGAGATCTACCGCGAAACGCCACCGCCCGGCCTGTTGCAGGCGGCGGCCGCCATGGGCCGCACGGATTCCCGGCGGTGCCTGGCCTTTCACTCCTTATCCAAGCGCTCCAACCTGCCGGGCCTGCGCTCGGGTTTCGTTGCCGGCGATGCTTCGATCCTGACGCGCTACCGGGTCTATCGTACCTATCAGGGCTGCGCCATGCCGCCGCATCATCAAGAGGCCAGTATCGCTGCCTGGTCCGATGAGGACCATGTGGCGGAAAATCGCGCAGCTTATGGACGCAAATTCACCACAGTGCTGGACATTCTCGGCGACGTGCTTAAGGTATCAGCCCCGGAGGCGGGTTTCTATCTCTGGCCGGAGACGCCGATGGACGATGAAACCTTTACCCGCGAGCTGTTGCGCCAGCAAAACGTCAAGGTCTTGCCCGGGCGCTACTTGTCGCGCGCAGCGAACGGTGCCAACCCCGGGGCCAACCGCGTGCGCATGGCGCTGGTGGACGGCGAGGACGAGTGCGCCGAGGGCGCGCGACGGATTCGCAAATTCGTGGAGGGCTTGTGAGCATTACCCTGTACGGCATCAGAAACTGTGATATCTGCCGCAAGGCCTGGAAGTGGCTCGACGAACAGGGCTACGACTACCGTTTTCATGATCTGCGCCGGGACGGCGTACCGGCACAAAGGCTGGCGGAATGGATCGAGCGGCTGGGCTGGGAAACC
>CAYPKI010000099.1:0-2355 GCA_964411265.1 uncultured Alcanivorax sp.
GACCTTCGACACCTGCTGTCGGTCAAGATGCGCCAGCAGAAGGGGGCGCCGGCCATGGCCGAAATGCCCGAGGGCATGCTCGACAGTTTGGCTGCCCCGGACGACAGCGAAGTGGATGAACGCCAGCAGCGCTGGCGTGGTCGGGCGCGGCGATATCAGGAAGGCGACTGGTTTCGTTTTCACGGCGCCGGCGAAGAACAGCAGCATGTGTGCCTGGCCTGGGTAGCTCCGGATCAGCGGCTTTTCGTCCTGGTGAACCACCAGGGCATGAAGATCCAGGAGTTCAGCCTCGATGACTTCGCGGAAAATCTGCGCACCCTTTGGCTGGAGCCCATCGACAGCCTCGATGCGCCGGCCGTGGACCGCGGGCTTGAGGCTATGGTCCACCGGGTTTATGACCAGATGGCGCACCAGGCGACGCACGATGAGCTTACGGGCCTGCTGAACCGGCGCGAGCTGGGGCGGCGCATACGCGAGCGCCTGGAGGCCGGCGTGGAAGACGCCAGCCTGGCGCAACTGGATGTGGATAATTTCAAGGTAATCAACAATACGGCTGGCCCGGACGCGGGAGACCAGGTCTTGCAATCCCTGGCGGACCTTATCAATGAGCGCTTCCCCGGCTCGCTAACGGCCCGGCTGGGCGGCAATGAATTCGCAGTCTGGTTGGAAGATTCGCGTCCGGATGCCGCCGAGCGGGACGTGGAAAATCTCAAGGAACGAATCGAGCAGCATCGGTTCAGTCCGGGTGGAGCGGTTCAGGCGCTGACCCTGAGCTGTGGTCTGGTCGAGCACCAGGGACCGGGCGACACCCTGGGCAGTCTGCTGCAGGCGGCCGATGCGGCCTGTCAATCGGCCAAGGAGGAGGGCGGCAACCGGGTACACCGCTATCAGCCCGACGATGAGAGCATGGCCAACCGTGGCGACGTCATGGAGCAGGCAGCCCGGCTCACGGAAGCGCTGGATCAAGACAAGCTGCAGTTGCGCTGCCAGCGCATTGAACCCACCGAACGCGGCGATCACCGACCAGCTTATGAGGTGCTGATCGCGCCTCAGGGTGACAGCGGGGAACTGATTTCGCCGGTGGAACTGGTGAAGGCGGCGGAGCGCTATAACCGCATGCATGCGGTGGATCGGTGGGTTATCACGCATGTGCTGCGCTGGATGCATGCTCATCAGGACCTCGTGCACGAGATCGATCACATGTCCATCAACCTCTCCGGACACTCACTTAACGACCCCGATTTGACAGAGTTCCTCTTCGAGCAGCTCCAGCTTTACCCAATCCCCCGAGACCGAGTCTGTTTCGAGGTAACGGAAACTACCGCCATTACCAATCTCGAGGATGCCGCGGACTTTATTGAGGCGCTGCGGGATCTCGGCTGCCGGTTCTCCCTGGATGACTTCGGTTCCGGGCTGGCGTCCTACGGCTATCTCAAGCACCTGCCCGTGGACTACATCAAAATCGATGGCAGTTTCATCATGGACATCGTCGATGATGAGGCGGATAAGGCGCTGGTGCGCTCCATCAATGAAATGGGCCATCTGATGAGCAAGCAGACCATTGCCGAATGCGTGGAGACAGATGGCATCCGGGACTGCTTGCGTGATATTGGCGTGGACTATGTGCAGGGCTTCGGCGTGGAGCACCCGCGCATGCTCGACGCTCTTAACGACAAGGCGGGTTAACCCACCGGAATGTGAGATTGAGCCGTGCCTGCGCCACGCGTTTGCGCTTGGGCAGGCTGTGTTGCCAGCGAGATTGCATGCCCGGCTCCATGAGCCAGAGTTCGTTGTGAACCAGCGGCCACTTGAAGGCCATGCGCGTTTCGCCCTTGCGTCGGAGGGCGAAAGTCCGTTCGGCGCCCAGCGATAGCGACGCCACGCGCGGATGGGCGCCGAGTTCGGGCTCGTCGTCCGCATGCCAGCCCATGGAATCGCCGCCGTCGCGGTACAGATTGGCCAGAACGCTGTTGAAGCTTGTACCACAAGCGCGCTCGATGCGTGCGCGTAAATCAGCAAGCAGCGGGTGCCAGGGCTCGGGCGAGAGGGTCAGCCCGGAATAGCGGTACTCGGCGTCCGGGTCGCCATGCCAGCTCTGCAACCGCGGCACCGGATGACACCGGCCATAAACTTCCACCTCGGGTTGAGTCCAGGGCAATTCCGCGCTAAGCCGCCGTAAGCAGTCGCCGGCGAAATCTTCCGGCAGCAGGGGACAAAGCCGCCGGATCAGCGGGCGGCCATCGAGTTCAATGGGTTCGAATTGGCCCGTCATGATCTCGCATCCGGTCAGGCCCGGGCCTGGTAGCGCCCATTACGGCACTCGGCCCGGTTCTCCTCGTCCAGTTTGATCAGGTG
>CAYPKI010000099.1:2365-4971 GCA_964411265.1 uncultured Alcanivorax sp.
GAGCGCCTCCAGCGCCGGATACTCTGCCAGGAAGTCCACGTAGACGGGCTCGACAAGATCCCGCGCCGTGCTGTCCGGGCGTTCGCGCAGGGCTTCCAGTACCTTGCGCTCCCGTTCCAGCCGATGCTCGATAGTCCAGCTGAGCGCCGTTTCCGGTTCCTGGATGAGTTCGCCATGGCCCGGCGCTATGCAGCGAAGATCCTCGTGCAGCAGTCGCCGCAATGAGGCCAGATAGTCACTCATGGAGCCGGACGGCGGCGCAATGACCACTGTGGAGCCGTGAATCAGGTGATCGCCGGTAAACAGCAGTCCCGATTCCTCCAGCAGAAAGCACAGATGATTGCCGACATGGCCGGGCGTGGTGATAGCGCGCAACGTCCGGCTGTCCGCCTTCACCCGGTCGCCGTCGCCCAGAATCTGGTGGGGCCGCCAGTGCTCGTCCTGGAGGCCGTCATCCGGTACTTCCGGGCCCAGTAATTCCAGATCCAGACGCTCGGCCAGCACCGAGGCGCCGGGGGAATGATCGCGGTGGGTGTGGGTCACCAGCACCCGCCGAATGGGTGCGCCCCGCGCGTCGGCCGCCGCCTGGAGATTGTCCGCATGGCGTGGATCGGCCGGGCCTGGATCAATCACCGTAAGCTCGTCGTCGCCCACCAGATAGGTATTGGTGCCCGGGCCCGTCATCATGCCCGGATTCAGGCCCAGCACGCGCTCCACGCCGGGTTCGATCAGGGCGGGCTTGCCGGGAATCAGCGCGCTCATTCCATTCCTCGGATCCAGGCGGGTTCGGGTCGCATTGTGCTCCTAGCGGCGGTAACCGTAAACGCTTTTGACCTTCACACGCCACTCGCGCTTCTCCGTGTCGGGCGTCACCGTCATCCGTGTCATGTGGGAAAAGGGATAGGTCGTGCGGGGCGGCACCTGCAGCCGCAGATCCAGGGGCGACTCCGCGATGACCCGGCAGGGTGGTTCCTGTTTGCATGCGACCACCTGAATCCGGGCCGAGACCCGGCCCACGGGCCGGTTACCCCGGTTTTCCAGGGTGCCGGTCAGTCTCACGCCGGATTCGGTCACATTCTGATCTTTCAGGGTGAGCCGGACCTGATCAGCGGGCAGGGGTGTCCACTCATCCTTCCCCAGATCCACGAGTTGCAGTAACAGCGCCGCCATGGCCACGCCTGCAGCCGCAGCGAGCCCGGCAAAGAGGCGCCGGTCCACGCGCCAGGAACTCCACAAAACCACCCCCATGGCCAGCCCGGCGACCAGTATCAAGAGAATACGCGTCATGCCCGCTCCAGTGTTATAGTGCGCAAAAATTGCGACAAGCCGAGGCGTATCATGCTGATCATTGTCTCGCCTGCCAAGTCACTGGACTATGAATCGGCCGGGCCGGCGGTAAAGACCACCCAGCCGCGTCTGCTGGACGCCAGTGAAACCCTGATCGAGTATCTGCGCGACTATTCGCCGGCGGATATCGCTCGTCTCATGAAAGTGAGCGACAAGATCGCTCATCTGAATGTGGACCGCTACGCGGCCTGGCAGCGCCCCTTTACCGAGGATAATGCCAAAGCCGCGGCTTTCGCGTTCAAGGGGGATGTCTACACGGGCCTGGGCATTGACTCGATGAGCCGGACGGAATTGCAAAGCGCGCAGCGCCAGTTGCGCATTCTGTCCGGGCTTTATGGCGTATTGCGACCACTGGATCTGATGCAGGCCTATCGTCTGGAAATGAGCACCCGGCTGCCCACGGCGCATGGCAAGGATCTGTACAGCTTCTGGGGCCATACCCTGACGGATCTGCTCAATCAGGATCTGCGTGACGAGGGCAGCGGCGTCCTGGTTAATCTCGCCTCGAACGAATACGCCCGGGCTGTGGATCTGAATGGAGTGGATGCCGAGGTTATTACCCCGGTTTTCGAGGATGAAAAGAACGGGCAATACAAGGTCATCAGCTTCAGCGCCAAGAAAGCGCGTGGACTCATGGCCGCCTGGATCATTCGCAACAACCCGCGCACTGGAGCCGATCTTACCGGGTTCGCCGAACAGGGTTATGGCTTTGCGCCGGAAGTATCGGAACCCGGCCGGCCGGTATTCCGGCGCTCCGAAGCGGCGCGTGGCGCGGCTTGAGGCCGTGTTCAAGCGGGGGACGGGCAAAAGCGCCTCATTTTCAGTACAATTGCGGACTCCTGGCCGGGGGGACCGGCCCGAGAATCCAATATCGCGGACAATTGAAGGGAGCATACCTTGGCGGAGTACGTAGTCTGGTTTCAGGACCTGGGCAAGGGTGACGTGGAGCGAGTCGGGGGCAAAAACGCGTCCCTGGGGGAAATGATCAGCAATCTCGCCGCGGCCGGGGTCAATGTTCCGGGCGGTTTTGCCACAACGGCCCAGGGCTATCGCGATTTTCTCGAGCACAACGATCTGACCGGGAAAATCAATGACAAGCTCGGCAAACTGGACGTTGATGACGTCGTGGCACTGGCGCGCGCGGGCGAGGAAATCCGCATCACCGCCCGCGCCCTTTCCTTCCTGCACAACCAGATGCGCATCATCGCGGGCACCCTGCAGGTCGTCGGCCGAGTCAAGTTTACGCCCGACGACGTCGC
>CAYPKI010000099.1:4981-9867 GCA_964411265.1 uncultured Alcanivorax sp.
GCGATGCCGGTGAGCCGGCGGTAGCAGTACGCTCCTCGGCGACTGCTGAAGACTTGCCCGAGGCGTCCTTTGCCGGCCAGCAGGAGACCTTTCTCAATATTCGCGGCGTGGAACAGGTCGTGCAGGCCGTGAAGGAAGTGTTTGCCTCGCTGTTCAATGACAGGGCCATTAGCTACCGCGTCCACCACGGTTTTGCCCACGATCAGGTGGCACTGTCCGCCGGGGTACAGCAGATGGTGCGCAGCGACAAAGGCGCTGCCGGCGTAATGTTCTCCATGGACACCGAATCCGGCTTTGATGAGGTGGTATTCATCACCGGCTCCTATGGTCTGGGCGAGACCGTGGTTCAGGGATCGGTCAATCCGGACGAGTTTTATGTCCACAAGAAAACCCTGCTCAACAAGAAACCTGCTGTCTTGCGGCGCAACATGGGCAGCAAGCTTAGCAAGATGGTACAGACCGGCGACGCACAGACGGGCAAGTCGGTGGACGTGGTCGACGTCCCGGAGGCGGAGCGCATGCGCTTTTGCGTAACCGATGCCCAGGTGCAGGACCTTGCGCGCCAGACCATCGCCATTGAACGCCACTATGGCCATCCGGTGGACGTGGAGTGGGCGCTGGACGGCGAAGACGGCCAACTCTACATCGTTCAGGCCCGCCCGGAGACCGTGAAAAGCCAGGGCGATGCCTCCGTCATGGAGCGCTACCTCCTCAAGCAGAAAGGCAAGGTTCTGGTACAGGGCCGCGCCATTGGTCAGCGCATCGGCTCGGGCAAGGTGCGCGTGGTCAACAACATTAACGAAATGGACAAGGTGGAATCCGGCGATATCCTCGTCACCGAGATGACCGACCCGGACTGGGAACCGGTCATGAAGCGTGCCTCGGCGGTGTTGACCAATCGCGGCGGGCGTACCTGCCACGCCGCCATTATCGCACGGGAACTGGGAGTACCAGCCATTGTCGGCTGCGGTGATGCCACCCAGGTCCTCAGTGACGGCCAGGACGTCACGGTGTCCTGCGCCGAGGGGGATACGGGCCTCATTTATGAGGGCCAGCTGGAGTTCGATGTCCAGCGCAATTCGATCGAATCCATGCCCGCGCTACCCTTCAAGATCATGATGAATGTGGGTAACCCGGACCGGGCCTTTGACTTTGCCAACCTGCCCAACCAGGGCGTAGGGCTTGCCCGGCTGGAATTCATTATCAACCGCATGATCGGCGTCCATCCCAAGGCGCTGCTGGATTACGAACACTTGCCGAAAGATATTCGCAAGGCGGTGGACAAGCGTATTGCCGGCTATTCCAGTCCCGTGGATTTTTACGTCGACAAGCTGGCCGAAGGCGTCAGCACGCTGGCCGCGGCTTTCCACCCGGAAAAAGTGATCGTGCGGCTTTCCGACTTCAAGTCCAACGAGTACGCCAACCTGATCGGCGGGCGGCTCTACGAACCCGAAGAAGAAAACCCCATGCTGGGATTCCGGGGAGCCAGCCGCTACATTAGTGATAATTTTCGCGACTGCTTCGAGCTGGAATGCCGTGCCCTCAAGCGCGTGCGGGACGACATGGGCCTGACCAATGTGGAAATCATGGTGCCCTTTGTTCGCACCGTGGGTGAGGGCGAACAAGTGGTGGACCTGCTCGGCAAGAACGGACTCAAGCGTGGTGATAATGGTCTGCGCATTATCATGATGTGCGAACTGCCCACCAATGCGCTTCTGGCTCCGGATTTCCTTCAGCACTTTGACGGCTTTTCCATCGGTTCCAACGACCTGACTCAACTCACGCTGGGCCTGGATCGGGATTCCGGCATTGTCAGCCACCTCTTCGATGAGCGGGATGCCGCGGTCAAGCATCTTCTGAGCCTGGCCATCCAGGCTTGTAATGATGCGGGTAAATATGTCGGCATTTGTGGCCAGGGTCCGTCGGATCATCCGGAGTTTGCCCGCTGGCTCATGGATCAGGGCATTTCCAGCGTATCGCTTAACCCGGACTCGGTACTGGACACCTGGTTCTACCTGGCCGAGGAGCACGGAGAATAAAAAGGTGCAAGGGGCGAGGCTCGAGGCGCAAGAGATGAGATACCTGAAGCCTTGCGCCTCACGCCTTGCGCCTCACGCCTAGCACCTCGGGTCTCGCTCCTTTTTCATCGATCCGCCACCTGATCGGAGGAGGCGTTGAACTGCTGCCGGTAGTCGGCTAACAGCTCCTTGACCTTTTTGACGTAATTGCGGGTTTCCGTGAAGGGGGGGATGCCGCCGTATTTGCGGACATTGGTTTCGCCGGCATTGTAAGCCGCCAGGACATGGTCCAGCTGGTCGAAACGCTTTTGAAGATAGGCCAGAAATTCGCTACCACCCAGAATGTTCTGACGTGGATCGAAGGGTCGATGAACGTTCAAATGGCCGGCCGTTTCGGGCATGAGCTGCATCAGGCCCTCGGCGCCGGCCGAGGATACGGCCTGGGGGTCAAAAAGAGACTCGGCATGAATGACCGCCTTGATAAGCGCCGGATCCAGATCATGGGACCGGGCCGCATAGCGAATACTCGGATCATAGCGGTCGCGCTGAGCCGGGGTCAGCGGCCCGGGGTCGAACTCCCAGCCCTTGCGGACGTCAAGCAGGGCATGATCGTCCGGCATACGCTTTGCACCGCGATCGGTGAAGACCACGCCCCCGTCTGCGTCCCGGTATTCATAGATCGGCTCAGCCACCGTCATCCCGGGCAGAATCAATGTCAGTAACCAGAGCCGTTTCACGTCGCGTACCCACTGTTATTGAGGTTTCAGTATAACGGAATCCAGCGCCCGTTAAACCAATCATCCGGCGCTGCCTGTCGAAGCCTGCCTGTGCGCGACCGGGTGGCGCCGGGCCGCCAGCTTTCCCCGGAGCGCGCAATCGTCCATGATTGCGTCCACACGTGCGGGCCACGGCTGTAATCCAGCCGCCCGGGATGCATCCGAATGCAGCTTAGGGCACTGAAGGAGTCGCTCATGTTGCCACCCCGTTACCATGATCCCTTGCAGACCGTGATCGACATCCTGCTTCTGGGCCTGCTCCTGGGCCTGTTTGTGGTGTCCGTGACGGCGTTTGGCCTCTGGTTCCAGGACCGCTTTGTGCAGAAAAAGCACGCGGTACGGCGCAACTATCCGTTGGTCGGCCGTTTTCGCTATTTCTTCGAGCATATGGGCGAGTTCTTCCGCCAATACTTCTTTGCCGACGACCGCGCGGAATTGCCGTTCAATCGCGCGCAGCGTTCGTGGGTCTACCGAGCGGCCAAGGACCAAGACAACACCGTACCCTTTGGCTCTACCAAGAACACCTGGACCCCGGGCGAGGTCATTTTCGCGAATAGCGCCTGGTCCGTGATGGAAAAAGACTCGGTGGACAGCTCGCCCTTGCTGATCGGTCCCTACTGCCGCGAGCCTTATCTTGCGCCGTCCGTCTACAATGCCTCGGGCATGAGCTATGGCGCCATTTCGCGTCCGGCCGTCCGTGCGCTCTCGCAGGGCGCAGCGCGTGCCGGGTGCTGGATGAACACCGGCGAGGGCGGTCTGGCTCCCTACCACGAGGAAGGCGATTGCGACCTCGTCTTTCAGATCGGTACGGCCCGCTATGGAGTGCGTGATGCCCAGGGCAATCTCAGCGACGATAAACTGGCTGAAGTCGCAGGCCATAAACAGGTCCGGATGTTTGAAATCAAACTCAGTCAGGGAGCCAAGCCTGGCAAGGGCGGGCTGCTTCCGGCGGAAAAGGTAACGTCGGAAATTGCGCGGATTCGCAATATCCCGGAGGGCGAAGCCTCCGTCAGTCCCAACCGGCATCCCGATGTGAGTAATGAGGAAGAATTACTGGATCTGATCAACCGCGTACGGTTGGTCACCGGCAAACCAGTGGGTATCAAGGCCGTGGTGGGCGACTGGGAATGGCTCGAGGAGCTTCTGCTGGCCGTGCACCGACGGGGAGCCGAGTCCGCACCCGATTTCATTACTGTGGACAGCGCGGACGGCGGCTCCGGTGCCGCCCCGATGCCACTCATGGATGACGTGGGCCTGAACCTGGCCGAGTCTCTCCCGTTGGTTGTGGATCTGCTAGAGGGTTACGGGCTGCGCGACCGGGTCCGCGTGATCGCATCCGGCAAACTGCTCACGCCTAACCGCGTGGCCTGGGCGCTGGCCATGGGAGCCGACTTTTGTACCTCGGCGCGGGGTTTCATGTTCGCCCTGGGTTGTATTCAGGCCCTGCGTTGCAATCAGAATACCTGCCCGACAGGGGTGACCACCCATGATCCGAGCCTGCAAAGGGGGCTGGTACCCGAGGACAAGGCCGAGCGCGTGCGCCACTTCCACGAGCATCTTGTCCGCGAAGTGGGCATGCTCGCTCACTCCTGCGGCGTGAACGAGCCGCGCGAGCTGGTCCGCAAGCATGCGCGCATGATGACTGGCGACGGCCGTTCCGTGCGCCTGGACCAGCTCTGGCCACCGGTGGCCGCCAACACCTATCTCGATCACGGCCGGCGCTCGGATAGGGAGCCCGTGATTCGTATGCCCATGCACGAATAGCCCATTCGCAGTCTGGAGGACGCATGAGTGAAGATTTTGATCTGGTCGTCATTGGCGCTGGCTCGGGAGGTGTGCGCGCGGCGCGCACTGCTGCCGATTTGGGCGCGCGGGTGGCTATTGTCGAAGAGCGCTTCTTCGGCGGCACCTGTGTCAATGTGGGCTGTGTGCCCAAGAAACTCTTCGCCTACGCGGCCGGGTTCCCGGAGGACATCGCCCTGGCGCGTGATTTCGGTTATGACGCCGAGGTACCCGAAGTGGCCTGGTCATCGCTGCGTCAGGCCAAGGACCGCGAGATCGGGCGCGTCAATGGTATCTATCAGAACATGTT
>CAYPKI010000100.1:0-3216 GCA_964411265.1 uncultured Alcanivorax sp.
CATCTGTCATTGCACGGACTGGAAGAGGTCGTGGCGCGGCTCCAGCCCTGGTATGGCGCGGATTGCCCCGCCGCCGTGGTGTTTCGCGCCTCGCGCACCGACGAGCAGATTATCCGGGCCCCGCTGGCCGAATTGGCGGAACAGGCCGCGTCGGTACCGGAAAAACGGTCAGCATTAATTCTGGTGGGGCCAGCCCTGGGCGAGACCAGTTATCGCGAGAGCGCGCTCTATGACGCCGACTACCAGCGTCGCTTCCGCGGAGCCTAGCAGGTTGTTGAAAAAAACCTTGCGCACTCAGCGTTGCCTGAAGCGTGCAGCAGATGAGCGCTTCAGGACGTAGCCTGCGGGGCGTTCAACAGCCTGCTAAACGTCGTCAGCTAAATCGTCGCGGATCCGGACCGGACCCAGACGATCAATTACATCCACCAGGGACTCGTCCGCCCGGCGCCCGCTCCGCAGGCAGCGGGCCAGGCGCTGGAGATGATCGGTGACCTCCGCAGGTTCCAGCCCGGCCGCGATCCGGCAGCGGTCATCGGCCGGTTCCGCCGCATCGGCCAGGATCAGATCATAGCGTCCCTCGCGGGCCGTAATCGTTACCGGAGCCGCGCCGGCGTGAGCGCAGCCCTTGGGGCAGCCCGACACATGGACTTTCATGCGCTCATCGAACAACTCGGGAACAGCCCGAGCCCAGGCCCGCGCATCGTCCTGGGTAACGGTGGTGCCCGACAGACACCCCGAGGCCCCGGGGCAGGCTTCCACCGCGAGACGCGGATCGCCGTCAGCGGTGATCAGCCCTGCGGCATCCAGCCGCGCCCGGCTGACCGCATCCACTCCGGGTAACAACACCCGGCGTTGCGGGGTCAGGCGCAGCGAGCCATCGCCGCACTCCTCCGCCACCGCGATCAACTCCGAGAGCATGGCCCCGTTGAGGCGGCCAAAGGGCACACCGACGCCCAGCCAGCCCCGGCGTTGCGCCAGCAGTTCATGCTGGTGTCGGGGTTCCGGGGGCGCCGGGGCCTCCGAACGCCAGGCAATCGCCTGCCGTTGAAAAGCCTCGGCGCCCAGCTGCGCCAGCACCGGCGCCAGCCGGCCGGCGGGCTCCCGGCGTCGAGCGTTTGCCCGCAGGAAGAACCGGGCAAGGCTAAGCAAGGCCTGCGGTGTCTCTGCCGGCGTGCACAACCCCAGCGGCTGAGCGGTGCGCGCATTCCCCGCGAGTGCCAGGCGATACAGTGTCCCGTCACCCGTGGCCACCGCATCCGCGCGCACATCAGCGTCCTCTCCGGAAAGCGCCGTAGCGCAGACGACGAAGCGAAATTTCGACGGCAGAGCCCATAAATCCGGTTCGCCCACCAGCGCCTGGTCGAGCGCCTCGGCTACCGGATACGGATCGATGAGCGCTTCCGGGTCCAGGTCCGCAGCCGCCGAGGTCAAAACATTCCGAGCCGCCTCGGCCTCCGACGGGGTCACGGCCAGCCCCATGCGCTCCAGCGCGGCCGTCAAACGGGACTCGCCGTCCGTATCCAGGCCACGGACCTGGAGATTACCCCGGCGAGTGATATCCAGCAGGCCATTGCCCCGGCGTTCCGCTTCGCCCGCCACGCGCGCCAGATCGCGAGCACGGATCCGGCCACCGAGCAGACGCACGCGCGAGAGCAGGCCGTCGCCGCTAGCCATGGGGGCGCCCGCGGCTGGGCAGGCCCCGCGGCGCCGGCTGTCCGAGGTCTGATTCATGAAATTCCCGCTGGCCGGGTTCAACAAATACCATCCGAATCCGGATGAAGGACGCATTATAGCGAAGGTGATCGGATTGCGCTCGCGTTCAGTGTCCGGAAGGTGTTTCGGATAATCCGGTTCAACCTAACAGCCTGCACAAACAACATGACGCCATGAACTCATGACATTGCCGTTTTTGCGAAATTGACTATTCGGTACCCCGTTGCTAACTTACGCGCACCTTTCAGGTGAGCCGGTGTCTTAGCCGGTTAAAACGGGAAGATCGGTGCATGCCCCATGGCATAACGCCGACGCTGCCCCCGCAACGGTAATTGAGAGAACCCTGATGCGCGGCGAGGTTCCCCACCAGCCGCAGCCACTGTGTCCAGGACACGGGAAGGCCATTCAGGGCGGAAGCGCCGGCTTCCACTCATAAGCCCGGAGACCGGCCTGAAAGGAACACCAGACGTTGCGGTGGGCAACGGCGGGGTGGGCGTGATATCCCCTGCACTCCTGCTTCCTCGTGCCGATCGCCGGAATTCTCCAAACCGTGCGGGTGAGCGCGGTCAGGCGGGCGGCATGCCCGGGAAGGAAGCCAAGCCGATGCGCAACAATTCTGTCGCGAATTTTGCTATTGCTGTGTCAGCGCGTGTCTGTATCACGCTGGCATTACTGCTGGCCGCACCCACGGGGTTCGCGGGCACGATCACCGGCATTGTCTCCGAGCGTTCTGCCCCCGGCGTAGCCGCCGGCGCTCGAGCCTTGCTGGACGAGGCCCCGGAGCATGAGATCCGACTGCGCACGCCCGGTCAGCTGGCCCGGCTTTCGGACGCGGAGGTGGTTGATCTCTGGGACGACGCGGACGCTGTCTTCCTGACCGGTGTCTTTGGTGATCAGGTGGGGCGGCTGGAGCGTCTGCTGCGCGCACAGCCGCCGGATGACGATGCGCCCATTCTGGCCATCCACAGTGATCAGCCCATTACTCGCCTGTCCCGATTCAAAGGCAGGCGCGTGGTCGCTAATCTGAGCGAGGATCAGCTCAATCAGCTCACAGCCAATCCGGAACCGGGCGAAGACCCCCTCAAGCACCTCGACGACCTGCGCGAGCAGTTTCCGGAACAACGGAGCTGGCTCACCGGCGAAGCCTATTATCAGGGCCGGACCCCGGAGCATCTGGCAAATCTTTTCCGCTGGCTGTTGCAGCGCTCCGGCCTCGAGATGCAAGTTTCCGAGCCACAGCCGCGCGCCACCATCCGTTATTACCGCAACGGCGAAGCGCATGCCGACGCATCGAAGATGGACCTGGATCAGGGGCCCGCAGTAGCCCTGCTGGATCTGGACTCGGGCGATCAACCGGGCAAGAAGGCCCTGCTGGATTCCGCCTGCCAGGCACTGCCCGATAGCGATGGTAACCTACGCATACTGGATATCGATGGATCTTCCGCGATCGACGCAAGCGGCGATGTTAATCTCGTGGAATCCGGTCAGGTCGACAGTCTCGAT
>CAYPKI010000100.1:3226-9037 GCA_964411265.1 uncultured Alcanivorax sp.
CACTGGAAAAGCGGGATCTGCAATGCTTCGCCGTGCTGGCTCGCTGGGGCGGCGCCAGTGTTCAAGCCGTCAAACAACTCGCGCAAAACGCCCTGCCGGCCAAACTGTCCGGCGTGGTGAGCCTTCAGGATTTCACCGTGGGTGGCGGCGAGGGCCGCCAGCAAGCCACGGAGGCTTTTAAGGACCTGGATGTGCCTGTGCTCAAGGGCATCCGGCTGTCCGAACGAACGGAAGCACAATGGCGTATGTCCACGGACGGCATTACGCGCGATGATGTCCATTACAAACTGGCCATGCCCGAACTGCAGGGCATCAGTCAGCCGCTGGTGCTGGCCGTCGCCCGGCCACCGGAAATCGATGAAACCACGGGGGTTCGCCTGCGGCTGACTCGTCCGGTACCGGATCGAGTCAAGAGACTGGCCGAGCGCATGAAGCGCTGGCACCGCTTGCAGCAAAAAGACAACAGCGACAAGCGAGTGGCACTCGTCTATTACAACCATCCGCCCGGCCGCAACAACGTGGGCGCCGATGGTCTGGACGTACCCGCATCGTTGCACCACATGCTCACCAACCTGAAGAAAGCGGGCTATAAGACCGGCCCCCTGCCCGAGGATGCCAAGGCTCTGCTTGACCGCATCCAGGACAAGGGCGTTTATCTGGCCGAACACAGAACAGCGCTGGAGAAACTGGAGGGCCGCGTGCCCTCACTATCGAAAGAAGCCTATCGGAACTATTTCGAGACCCTGCCGGAAACCGTGCGGGCAGAGCTGGAAAACGGGCCCGTAGGCTATCTCCACGCGCGGCTGGAAAAGGCGCAGGAAGCCGGCCAGCAAGCCCTGGGCGAGCGGGCATTGAAACGCGGCGCGGCAGATCTGCGCCACATGCTTGAAGAAGTTGACCATGATGCCCGGGACCGGGCTCTGGATCTGCTGGATCAGTTCGAGCAGAGCTGGCAAGACGAGCTTGCCGGTAAAGGCGATACGCAACAATTAACCCGGCTGCGTGACGCCCTCATCGGCACCGGCATTCCGGGTTTATCCGGCTGGGGCGAAGCGCCGGGTCAGGTCATGGTCCAGGACGGCCGGATGCTGTTTCCGGGATTGCGTTTCGGCAACATCTTTATAGGCCCGCAACCGCCGCGTGGCTGGCAGGAGCATGAGGAACTCCTGCATGCCAATACCACCTTTCCACCCACCCATCATTACACCGGTTTTTATCACTGGCTTCGTAACAAGTTCGAAGCGGACGCGCTGGTTTACGTCGGTCGGCATTCAACGCGCGAATTCCTGCCCCGCCGACGCGCCGGGCTGACCGCCAACGACTATCCGGATCTTCTGGGTGGCTCCCTGCCGGTCATTTATCCCTACACCGTGGACGGCGTGGGCGAAGGCATTCAGGCCAAGCGCCGTGCAATGGGCGTTATTATCAGCCATCTCACCCCTCCGCTGGAAACCACGGAACTCTATGACCAATTGCTGGAACTGCGGCAACTGGTGGAAACCTGGGAATCCGCCCAGAACCCGGATGCGCCCACACGACAGAAGGCGGTCGAGACTCTGCGCGAAAAGGTGCGCGAGATGAACCTGGTGGCGGAAATCAAGCAAGAACTCCACCATGACGAGGAAGAAAAAGAAGGCGCTAACAACAAGGCCGACAAAAAACCGAGCGAATCAACGGATACTGCCTCCGGAGAGTCACAGGAACCAGCCGAAGACGATATTGAACTCACTGATGTGGACGATGAATTGCTCGTCCACGAAGTGGGTCACTATGTCACCGAAATGCAGGAGCGGTTCATGCCCATGGGGCTGCATGTGTTTGGCCAGGACTGGGACAAAGAGAGCCTGGATACCATGCTCGAGTCCATGGCCGGCGATGGCGAGCCCGAGCCGCAATGGCGACAAAAACTACAAGCCTCGCCCGGCAAGGAGATGAATAACTTCCTGGGTGCTCTGAACGGCGGTTTCGTGGCACCCGGCCAGGGCAATGATCCCATTCGTACACCCGAGGTGCTGCCTACGGGCCGGAACTTCCACGCCATCGCCGGCAACCTGGTCCCCACGCGCGTGGCCTGGTCTGTCGGACAGGAAATGGCAAAAGAGGCGCGCCGCACGGGCGATGAACGCGCCCAGGGTAGCGAGGCCATTGTGCTCTGGGCCTCGGATACCGTGCGCGATGAAGGCGTAATGATTGCCTTCGGCCTGAACATGCTGGGCATCAAGCCCAAATGGAATTCGCGCGGTATTGTCGAGGGCCTCAAGCGCATGCCGCTGGAAGATCGGCGTCGCCGCGATGCACTCTTTACCACATCGGGACTCTTCCGGGATCTTTACGAGAATCAGCTGGAGTGGCTGGATCAGGCCGTCCGGTTGGCGCTGGACGGTGCTTCGAAAACCATCCGGGAAAAGCATCCGCAACTGCGGAATTCTCTGGACGCGGCCCTGGAACCCCTGCCGGAATCCATGCGTGATCCCGGCGGCGAACCCCTGGCGCAAAACGATGTGGCCCGGCGCTGGGTCGCTGATACCAAAGCTTTGCTGCAACAGGATCAGTCGGCAGGAAAGGCCGGCCGCGATGCCGCGCTGCGCGTATTCGGCACGGCCCCGGGCGCCTACGGCGCCGGCATTAATCGCCTGGCCGCGCGCTCGGGCGCCTGGGAAAACCGTAAGGAACTGGCTGATGTCTATACGCGCCGTATGGGGCATGCCTACGGCAAGGAGGCCGGTGGCGCCTCCGCCCATGATGCTTTCCGGCAAAGACTCGACGACGTGGGCCGAACCTATCTGGGCCGGGCCAGTAATGTCTATGGTCTGCTGGACAATAATGACGGCTTCGACTTCCAGGGCGGATTGTCCATGGCGGTGGAACAGGCCACCGGCGAGGCACCGAATAATCGGGTCCTCATGCACGCCGACCCGAACAACCCCAAAGTTACGTCCCTGGAACAGGCCCTGCTGGGCGAATTGCGCGGCCAGAATCTGAATCCGCAGTGGCTCAAACCGCTTATGGACCGCGGGTATTCCGGCGCGCGCGAAATGAGCTCCGATTTTCTCGATAATCTCTGGGGCTGGCAGGTCACCAACCCGGACGTGGTGAAGTCCTGGGTCTGGGACGAGGTCTATAACGTCTACTTCCAGGATAAACACGGCATTGGTCTGGATAATTTCCTGGAAAAGGACCACAACGTCCATGTCAAAACTCATATGCAGGCCGTCACCCTGGTAGCTGCGCATCGTGATTACTGGCAGGCGCCCGAGAAAGTCATCCGCAAGCAGGCCCGTGAGTTTGCGCAACTGGTGGCCGAAAACGGGCTGCCCGGCGGCGGTCACACCCGGCCCGATCACCCCACTATGGACTGGGTGGCACAGAAGCTGGACAACCCGGAGCTGAAAGCCGAATTCAACCAGGTCCGAGCCGCGGCGCGCACAAAAGATGAGCCGTCGCAGAACAAGGCCCCATCCACCATCGCCGAAATCAAGAAAAAGCAGCCGTCTGGCCAACAAGACCAGGCACAAAAGACGTCCGAGCAGAAAACCGAACCCGAGCAGCAGAAGCAAAAGCAAAAGCAGAAGCAGAAAAACCAAAACCAAAAACAGCAAGAGGGAGAGTCCTCCGCCGAAGGTCCGCGGGCCCTTTTGCCCTGGCTGATGGCCGGTTTGGCTCTGCTGCTGCTGGCCGGCGGAATCTATGCCGGACGGCGTACCTAATACACAAAATCGAGACCACGAGAAGACGAGGAAACATGTTTACATCACGTACTCTGGAAATCATGGACACCCTGGTCAGCAGCCTGCTGGAGCCGGCCATTATCGCCCTGCTCCTGCTGGCGGCACTGGCCCTGTGGGAAATGGGTCTGGCACTGGGAGAGCGCACGGGCGGTCTGCGCCGCATGGTAGCCGCCGGCAACATGGACGCCCTCGCCCGTCGGGCAAGGCGCCGGATCGACCGCGCTGATCTTCTTGCGCGGGTAGGCCCCATGCTGGGGCTAATGGGCACACTGATTCCTTTGGGCCCGGGCCTGGCCGCACTGGGCCGGGGCGAGCTGGACGTGCTCGCGCAGGCGGTAACCGTGGCTTTCAACACCACGGTGCTGGGCCTGCTGGCGGGCATTCTGGGCTTTCTCATCGGCCGTATGCGGCGCCGCTGGTATGACGCGGCCATGGAAGAACTGGAGGGCACGACATGAGTGAGCCGAGCTATCGCGAATCGCGCTTCGAGGCCGGCGACGATGATCCCATGGGCCCGCTGGCCAATCTGGCAGATATTATGCTGGTGTTCGCCGTGGGACTGATGGTGGCCCTGGCGGCTTCGGAGCAAGGACTGAAAGAGGCGCAATCCGGCGGTGTCGACGTGGAGAAGGGGCAGGAAATGCCGGAAGCCCCGAGTGGCGCGGGCGAAACCGGCAGCGGCTATGAAGCCGTGGGCCGGGTCTACCGGGATCCGGACACCGGCAAGATGGTGATGATCGGAGGCGAGGAGTGATGCCGGGAGCCGCCAGGGATGGTCTTGTTCTGGTACTGCTGTTGAGTCTGGCGGCCGTGGGCCGAGCCGGGGACATCTGCGTCACCGATGACGCCAACCGCGAGCTCTGTCTGGACCAGCCCGCGGACCGCATCGTCGCCCTGTCCCCCGGCGCCACCGAGCTCCTCTTTGCCGCGGGCGCCGGCGACAAGGTGGTGGGTGCCGTCAGCAGCAGCGACTATCCGGAAGCAGCGCAGGAGATTCCGCGCGTGGGCACCTACAAACGCCTGGACCTGGAAGGGCTGCTGGCCCGGGAGCCGGATCTGGTCATCGGCTGGCAAAGCGGCAATCCGGGCGAACAGCTCCAGCGCTTGCGCGAGTTCGATGTCCCGCTCTATCTGTCCGAGCCCCGCCGCTTCCGCGATGTCGCCACGACGCTGGAGCGGCTGGGCACTGTCGCGGGCACCGCAAAGCAAGCCCAACGAGCCGGCGAGGACTTCCTGGGTGCCATTGCGCAACTGCGCGACACCTATGGTGATGGTGAACCCGTATCCGTTTTCTACCAGATCTGGCCGGATCCCCTGATGACCATCAACAATGATCATCTCATGGGTCAGGCGACTCGGCTGTGCGGCGGTAAAAATGTCTTTGGCGATCTGGACAGTCTGACGCCGCGCATCAACCGCGAGGCCGTACTCGAACGCGACCCGGAAGCCATTGTCGCCGGCGGCATGGGTGAAGCGGACCGGAGCTGGCTGGAGTCCTGGCGCCAATTCGAAGGCCTGCAGGCCGTCCAGCGCGAGAATCTGTTCTTTGTGCCGCCATCCAAGATTCAGCGGCCCACGCCCCGGCTGGTGAAAGGCGTACGCATTCTCTGCCGTAAACTGGAGCGCGTACGTGGCGGGGGCTGATAGTCATCTGGGTCCGGTAGCGGCGCGCATGCCCGGCGTTCAGACACGCCTGCTCGCGCCCGTGCTGGGTCTGACGCTGCTGGCCCTGCTCTCGGTGGCCGTGGCGGTGGCTTTTGGTAGCGTGGCGCTGAGCCCGGAAGAACTGGCGGCTGTCTTCACCGGCACGGGCGAACCGCTGCACCATACCCTGGTTCTGGAGCTGCGCGCACCGCGCGCACTCGCGGCATTCGGCGTAGGCGGTCTGCTGGCGGTGGCGGGCGCGCTCATGCAAGTGCTGCTGCGCAACCCGCTGGCCGATCCCTATGTGCTGGGCCTGTCCGGCGGGGCTGCCGTGGGAGCGCTGGGGTCAATGCTGGCCGGACTGGGCGCTGGCGTAGTCTCGGGCTCGGCTTTTGTTGGAGCCATGCTCTCTACGCTGCTGGTCTTCGGCCTGGCCCAT
>CAYPKI010000100.1:9047-9812 GCA_964411265.1 uncultured Alcanivorax sp.
TGCCCTGATCACTTTCATGCTCGCCGTGGGCCCCACGGAACAGCTACCCGGAATGTTGTACTGGCTGATGGGCGACTTGAGTTATGCCGGCTCCCCGGTGCCGACACTGACGGCCCTGGTGCTGGCCTGCTTGCTGGCCGTGCCGCTGGGACGCAGCCTCAACGTCCTCGCGCGGGGCCCCATGCAGGCGGCGGCGCTGGGCGTGCCCGTGCGCGCGCTGGAATGGGGCATCTATGTGGGCGCCAGCCTGATCACCGCCCTGGCTGTAACGACGGCGGGCAGCATCGGCTTTGTGGGTCTGGTGGTGCCACACATGCTGCGGCTGGTGTTGGGCAATGATCAGCGCCTGATTCTGCCGGCGGCGGCGCTGGCGGGCGGCATCCTGCTGACCCTGGCCGATACCCTGGCGCGCATTGTGATCGCGCCGGAGCAACTGCCCGTGGGTGTAATCACGGCCCTGCTGGGTGTGCCCACCTTCCTCTATCTGCTCTACCGGAGTCGCTGATGACAGTACTATCGGCTCGTGAGCTGGTCATCGACATTCCGGAGCGACCGGATGGCGTTCCCCTGAATCTGGATATCCGGCCGGGGCAGGTCTGGGGCGTACTGGGCCCGAACGGCGCGGGCAAGACCACCCTTTTGCATACGCTCGCGGGACTGCGGCCGCCCCGACAGGGCGAGGTGCTGCTCGACGACGAGTCCCTGCGCCGGCAGCGCCGGCGCCGGGTCGCCCGGGCCCTGGCCGTACTCTTCCAGGATCGTCAG
>CAYPKI010000101.1:0-9755 GCA_964411265.1 uncultured Alcanivorax sp.
CCGTCGGTCGGGGGTCCCGTAGATCCTGTCCCTCCGCGGCGGCGAAATCCCGGGCTGCACCGAGGTGGGACAGACAATCAGGCCGGTTCGGGGTCAGATCCACCTCGATGACATGGTCATCCAGTTCCAGATAGGGCCGCACGCCGCGCCCGACGTGCGCGTCCGCGGGCAGTGCCAGCAGCCCGTCCTCGAGATCCTCCAGACCCAGCTCCGAAGCACCGCAGAGCATCCCCTGAGACGTCTGGCCGCGAAACTCGGTCTTCTCGATCGTAAGATCCCCGGGCAACTCCGCGCCCACCCGGGCGAAGGGAGCCTTCATGCCCTGCTGCACATTGCCTGCGCCACAGACGACATTGCAGGTGACCTCGCCATCGTGGACCTCGCAAAGCGTAAGCTTGTCCGCCTCGGGATGAGGGCGGACCGAGCGCACCTCGCCCACCACAACGCCCGTAAAGTCCGGCGCGGCGGCTTCCACCGCATCGACCTCCAGACCGGCCATGGTGAGCTGGTGCACCAGCTCCTCCGTGCCCGCCGCGGGATTCACCCATTCGCGTAACCAGGCTTCATTGAATCGCATGCATTCTTCCCGTTATTGAACCTGAGCGCGCCTCGACTGCGGCGGTGCATTATCCAAACTGGGCGAGGAAACGAACGTCGTTTTCAAAAAACAGACGCAGATCATTGACCCCGTAGCGCAGCATGGCCAGGCGCTCTACCCCCATGCCGAAGGCGAAACCGGTCAAGGCGGGATCGTCTACGCCCCCATAATCGAGCACGCGCGGATGCACCATGCCGCAGCCCATCACTTCCAGCCAGCCGGAGTGGCCGCACACCCGGCAGCCATTGCCACCACAGATTACGCAGCCAATATCCACTTCCGCCGAGGGTTCCGTGAACGGAAAATAACTGGGACGAAAGCGCACGGACAGGTTGTGCACCTCGAAAAAGCCTTGCAGGAAAGCTTCCACAGTGCCCCGGAGATCGGCGAAGCTGATATCCCGGTCCACCAGCAGGCCCTCCACCTGGTGGAACATGGGCGTATGCGTCACATCGGAATCGCAGCGATAAACCCGGCCGGGCGCGATCATCCGGAACGGCGGCTCGCCCTGCTCCATTTCACGCACCTGCACCGGCGAGGTGTGCGTGCGCAGCAGCCGCCCGTCGTCAAAATAAAAGGTATCGTGCATGGCGCGCGCGGGATGATGCGCCGGAATATTGAGCGCCTCGAAGTTATAGTAATCCGTTTCGATTTCCGGACCCTCGGCGATTTCATAACCCAGACTACCAAAGAAATCCTCGATGCGGCGCAGCGTCCGCGTCACCGGGTGCAAGGAGCCCGGCGGCTCACCGCGGCCCGGCAGGGTCACATCGATTCGCTCCTCGGCAAGTTGTTCCTCCAGCGCCGCCTGCTCCAGTACTGCACGGCGCGCGTCCAGCGCCGCCTGAACGCGCTCCTTGGCCTCATTGATGCGGGCGCCAGCAGCCGGACGCTCCTCCGCCGAGAGCTGACCCAGACCCTTGAGCAGCTGGCTGAGCTCGCCCTTCTTGCCAAGGTACTGTACCCGGACCTGATCCAGCTCGCTCAGCGAGGCAGCTGCGTCCACAGCTACCAGAGCCTCGCTCGTCAAGGTATCGAGATCTTCCATTTCGTCCCCGCTTGCTATTCCCGCCGAAGCGGCTGATGCCTGGGTCGCTGATGGATGGCCCACCCGCTAACAAAAACGGGGAAGAAGCGGCGAGCTTCTCCCCCGTCCGGCTCGCGACCGCTCCGGGGCCGTCGCGAGGAGCGCCTCGGCCGCGGGCTAGCCCGGCTATTGCGGCCAATGCCAAGCGAAGTGCTTGGCAGAGATATCTATCAATCAGCTAGCGCCCGGCAGCCTCTTAAAAGCCCGTGTCATCGCACCTACCCCGCCTACAGGAGTGGTTGGGTGGAATATCCGGGTTAAAGGCTTGCTTTGGCTTTCTCCGCCAGCGCGCCAAAAGCGACCCGGTCCCGCACAGCGATATCCGCCAGAATCTTGCGATCCACTTCCACGGACGCCTGCTTCAGTCCATTAATCATGCGGCTATAGGACAAGCCGTTATTGCGCGCGGCCGCATTGATACGCGTAATCCACAGGCGGCGGAACTGGCGCTTGCGCTGCCGCCGGTCGCGGTAGGCGTATTGGCCCGCCTTGATGACCGCCTGAACGGCGGTGCGGTAATTACGGCTGCGCGCGCCGTAGTAGCCCTTGGCTTGCTTGAGGATTTTCTTGTGACGGCGGTGCCGCTGCACTCCGCGCTTGACTCGTGCCATGGTTCAGACCTCCTGTGTTCGTTGCCGTTTACTTATGGGGCAGCATGCGCTGGACGCAGCCCTCATCAGCGCTGTTTACGTACGTCAGGGGCCTGAGCTGGCGAATCCGCTTGGGGGATTTCTTGGTCAGGATGTGATTCTTGAATGCCTTCTTGCGCTTGAAACCCGAGGCGGTTTTCTGGAAACGCTTGGCGGCCCCGCGGTTTGTTTTCATCTTCGGCATGATTGCTCTCTTGCCTCGCTTGCTTTCGCGTCCCGGCGCACACGCCCGGACACCCGAAACCTACTTCTTCTTTTTGCTACCCGGCGCCAGCACCATGATCATCTGCCGGCCTTCCATGTTCGGGTACTGCTCGACGTTGGCGATATCTTCCAGATCCTGCTCCACACGTGATAGCAGGTTACGACCGATCTCCTGGTGCGCCATTTCACGGCCCCGGAAACGGATGGTGACCTTGGCCTTGTCGCCGGCTTCCAGAAAACGCTTCAGGTTACGCAGTTTGATCTGGTAATCGCCCTCGTCCGTGCCCGGACGGAACTTGACCTCTTTCAGCTGGGTCTGGCGCTGGTTCTTGCGCGCTTCTTTCTGCTTCTGTTTCTGTTCAAACAGATGCTTGCCGTAATCCATGATCCGGCCGACCGGCGGTTCAGCGTCGGGCGAAATCTCCACGAGATCAAGCTCTTTCTCCCCGGCTTTCTCGAGCGCCTCTTCCAAATCAGTGATACCGATCTGCTCGCCGTTCTCGTCAATCAGCCGAACCTGCGTTGCTTCGATCTGGTCGTTGGTGCGGGCTCGTTTATCGCGAGCACCACCCTTGCCGCCACGTTTCTTGATACTCGTAACCTCCGAACTGGCCGATCCGGAAGAAGCTCTCGCCCTCTCCCGGCTACATGCGCCTGCGTCATCTTTTGCGAAATTGTATCGGCCTGCTGACTAGCAAACAAGTCCACAGCAGACCTAACTCCCTGTTTTACCGGCGCTTGTGAGCGCCGGCGGCGAAATCTGGTAGGTCCGGGCGGACTCGAACCGCCGACCTCCTGCGTGTCGGGCAGGCGCTCTAACCAACTGAGCTACGGACCTGCTACTCCTATGAAGCGCGCTATTCTAGTGCCAAGCCCCGCACCCGGGCAAGCACCCTGACGGGCTCGGGGAGACCCTTTTGGACTCAGCGTGGCGGCAAGCGTACCGGCGGGCGCCCGGAGCCACGGCCTCCGGGCGTTTCAACGCCCTGCTAGAGCCGTGCGTCCACCTGCTCGCGGGGGAAGACACCCCGGACGTCGAACAGCACGCACCCGGGCCGGCCGAGCGCCCGGACCCCTTCGGCGCCCCATTGCCGGAACTCGTCATGCGCCACGGCCACGATAACCGCCGCGTACTCGCCCGAATCCCGAGCCAGGGATACCGGCCGGAACCGATAGGCTTGCTCCACCTCATCAGCATCCACCAGGGGATCACAGACGTCCACGGACGCTCCCCAGCCCTGCAGATGATGGCGTACATCCACCACCCGGGTATTGCGGATATCCGGCGTGTTTTCCTTGAACGTAAGCCCCAGCAACAGCACCGGCGCGCCCTTGACCGCGCCCCCCGGTCAATCATCAAGCGCACTACCCATTCGGCGATATGCTCGCCAATGCTGTCATTCACCCTGCGCCCTGCCGAGATCACATCGGGCGAATAGCCGGCCTCCCGCGCCTTGTGAATCAGATAATACGGGTCCACACCGATGCAGTGACCGCCCACCAGGCCGGGGCGAAACGGCAGGAAATTCCATTTGGTCCCGGCGGCCTTGAGCACTTCCAGGGTGTCCACGTCCAGATGGTGAAAAATCAGTGCGAGTTCATTGACCAGGGAGATGTTGAGATCCCGCTGCGTGTTTTCCACAACCTTGGCCGCCTCCGCCACCTTGATGGAGGTTACGGCAAAGGTGCCCGCAGCAATGATCGACTGATACAGCTCGTCCACGAAGGCGCGGGCCGGCTCATTGGACGCGGCGGTAATCTTCACGATATCCGTCAAACGCCGCTCACGGTCACCCGGATTGATGCGCTCCGGGCTATAGCCCACGGAGAAATCCACATCCAGGCTCAACCCACTGCCCGCTTCCAGTTCCGGCACGCAAATCTCCTCCGTAGCGCCGGGATAGACCGTGGACTCATAGATCACCACGTCACCGGCCAAAAGATACCGCCCGACCGTGCGTGACGCCTCGCTCAGGAAACCGAAATCCGGACTCTGGCGATCATCCACAGGCGTGGGCACGGTGATGACATAGACGTTGGCGTGCGCCAGTTCCGACGCCTCGGAGGAGAAACGCAGGTTTACAGCGCGCTCGATCTCGTCCGGACCGAGTTCGCGCGTGTAATCCTCGCCCCGGCTCAATTCCGCCGTGCGTTCCGGATCAATATCAAACCCCAGGCAGCTGCGCTGCTCGCCAAAGGCCACCGCCAGGGGCAAGCCCACATAGCCCAGGCCCACCACCGCAAGGCGAACGCGCTCCTGATCCGGTAGCGATACCCTGGTCATTGTATCTCTCTTATCCCCGGAGACAGGTTCACGATATAAAAGCCGCTTCCCGGAGTCGAGCAACCTCGTCACGCAGGCGCGCGGCCTCCTCGAACTCCAGGTTGCGCGCGTGCGTAAGCATCTTCTCCTCCAGTTCCTTGATACGCTTCGAAGCTTCGGCCGGGGACTCCACCGTCTCCTTGCCGAAGCGCTCGGCCGTCTCCGCCATCTTGCGCTGACGTTTCTGGCCGGAGTGGCCGCCGCTGGCATAAGCATCCTCGATAATGTCGCGGACTTCCTTATCCAGAGCCTGGGGCGTGATACCGTGCTCTTCGTTGTGCGCGATCTGGCGTGCCCGGCGGCGCTCGGTCTCTTCGATGGCGCGCTCCATGGACCCCGTGCGCCGGTCGGCGTAGAGAATGGCGCGCCCATGAAGATTACGCGCCGTGCGGCCGATGGTCTGGATCAGCGAACGATCGGAACGCAGGAAGCCCTCCTTGTCCGCGTCGAAAATGCCAACTAGCGCTACCTCGGGCATGTCCAGGCCCTCACGCAACAGGTTGATGCCCACCAGCACGTCGAAATCGCCCTTGCGCAGATCCCGGATGATCTCCACGCGCTCGACCGTGTCGATGTCCGAGTGCAGGTAGCGCACGCGCACGCCATGCTCGTTGAGAAATTCGGTGAGATCCTCCGCCATGCGTTTGGTGAGCACCGTCACCAGCACGCGCTCGTCGTTGTCCGTGCACTTGCGGATCTCGCCCAGCAGATCGTCCACCTGGCTGGAGGCAGGCCGGACTTCCAGGGCGGGATCCACCAGGCCCGTGGGCCGCACCACCTGCTCGGCCGTCTGATCCGAGTGCTCACGCTCATAAGGCCCGGGCGTGGCGGACACGAACACCATTTGCGGTGCCAGCTTTTGCCATTCCTCGAACTTGAGGGGCCGGTTATCCAGGGCCGAAGGCAGCCGAAAGCCATACTCCACCAGGGTTTCCTTGCGCGAACGGTCGCCCTTGTACATGCCGCCCAATTGCGGAATGGCCACATGGGACTCGTCCACGATCAGTAGCGCGTCGTCGGGCAGATAGTCGAACAGCGTCGGCGGCGCCTCGCCCGGCGCACGGCCCGAGAGCAGGCGCGAATAATTTTCCACGCCGTTGCAGTAGCCCAGCTCGTGAAGCATTTCGATGTCAAAGCGCGTGCGCTGCTCCAGGCGCTGGGCCTCCACCAGCTTGTTGTTGGCCTTGAGTTCCTCCAACCGTTCGGCCAGCTCTTCCTTGATGCGCTCAATGGCCTGAACGATGGTTGCGCGCGGCGTGACATAATGGCTCTTGGGATAAATGGTAATGCGCTGCACGCGGCGGTCTATCTCGCCCGTGAGCGGGTCGAAGAGCGCAATGTTTTCCACCTCGTCGTCAAAGAGCTCGATGCGAACCGCTTCGTCTTCCTCGTCGGCGGGGAAGATATCGATGACATCACCGCGCACGCGGTAGGTGCCGCGGGAGAAGTCGGTCTCGTTGCGCGTGTACTGCAGCTCCGCCAGCCGGCGCAGGATATCGCGCTGGTCGACCTGGTCGCCGCGCACCACATGCAGCAGCATGGCCAGGTAACTGTCCGGGTCGCCCAGGCCGTAAATCGACGAAACCGTGGACACGATCACCGTATCCTGGCGTTCCATCAGGGCCTTGGTGGCGGAAAGCCGCATCTGCTCAATGTGCTCGTTCACCGAGGCATCCTTCTCGATGAAGGTGTCCGAGGAGGGCACATAGGCCTCGGGCTGGTAATAGTCGTAATAGGAGACGAAGTACTCCACCGCATTGTCCGGGAAGAATTCGCGGAATTCGCTGTAGAGCTGAGCGGCCAGCGTCTTGTTGGGGGCGAGGATCATGGTGGGTCGATCAGCCGCCTCGATCACCTTGGCCATGGTGAAGGTCTTGCCCGAGCCCGTTACCCCCAGCAGCGTCTGGTGCGCCAGACCGGAATCAATACCGTCAAGCAGGGTTTCGATCGCCCGGGGTTGATCACCAGCGGGCTCAAAACCGGCGTGAACCTGAAACTTCGATTGAACTGCCATTCCAGCCTGTCATCAGATGCGGTAAAATTGCACCCCTCGCGACGTGAACACCCACCACGGCTCACCACCGGCCACGAACCAACGAGGATTGAATGTCCAGTATCAGCCTCTCGGAGCGCGTTCAGCGTATCAAACCTTCTCCGACCCTGGCGGTAACGTCGCGCGCGGCCGAGCTCAGGGCCGAGGGACGGGATGTGGTCAGTCTCGGCGCCGGGGAACCGGATTTTGACACCCCCGAGCCCATCAAGGAAGCCGCGCGGGCGGCCATAGCCTCGGGGCGGACCAAGTACACGCCCGTGGACGGCACACCCGAGCTCAAGCAGGCGGTGATCGACAAGTTCGCTCGGGAAAACGGTCTGGACTACGCTGCGGAGCAGATCCTGGTCTCGGCTGGCGGCAAGCAGAGCTTCTTCAACATGGCCCTGGCCCTGCTCAACGACGGCGACGAGGCCATCATTCCGGCACCCTACTGGGTGTCCTACCCGGACATGGTCAAGATCGCGGGGGGCCGTCCCGTTATTCTGGAGACCGGCCCGGACACGCGTTTCAAGATCACCCCGGAAGAGCTCGAAGCGGCCATCACCCCGCGTACCCGGCTGTTCGTGATCAACAGCCCCTCCAACCCCAGCGGCATGGCCTACACCCGGGACGAAGTCGCCGCACTGGGCGCGGTGCTGGAACGTCATCCCGATATCCTCGTGGCCACCGACGATATGTACGAGCATATCCTCTGGACCGGCGAGCCCTTTGTGAACATCGTCAATGCCTGTCCCGAGCTCTATGACCGGACCCTGGTGATGAATGGCGTCTCCAAGGCCTACAGCATGACCGGCTGGCGCATCGGCTATGCCGGCGGCCCGGCGGAGCTGATCGCCGCCATGAAAAAGATCCAGAGCCAGAGCACCTCCAACCCGGCCTCCATCAGCCAGGCCGCCGCCGAAGCCGCGCTTACCGGCGACCAGGACTGGGTCCGGCAGATGAATACCGCCTTCCGCGAACGCCATGACTGGCTGGTACAGGCACTGAACGAGCTGCCCGGCGTGGAATGCCTGGAGGGCGACGGCACCTTCTATGTCTTTCCCGACATGCGAGGCGCCATGAGCAAGCTGGGCATCGAGGAGGACACGGAGCTGGCCACCTGGTTGCTGGAACAAACCGGCGTAGCCCTGGTCCCGGGCTCAGCGTTCGGCACTCCGGGCTGTGTGCGGCTGTCCTTCGCCGTGGATCTGGACACGCTACAGGATGCCGTAAGCCGTCTGGACAAGGTGTTGCGCGAATAAAGGCCTCTCCCGAGGATGTCACGGTAGCGCACGCTGTATGCACCACAGGGCTAAAAGGTGCGCATGACGCACCCTGCTCAACAACGCGGTGGCTCGGCTGAAGCGCATCCCGCCCGATAAGGGTTCGTCCCAGCAGGTATTGACCCCGGTGGGGGCCGTGGCTATCATGCTTTTCGCCGATTATTCCGCCTTAGCTCAGTAGGTAGAGCAGCTGACTGTTAATCAGCGGGTCGCTGGTTCGAGCCCAGCAGGCGGAGCCAAACGAGCGGAACAGGCCACCTTCGGGTGGCCTTTTTCGTGGCCGCTGATTAACCGCGCTCCAGGGGAGCGCAAATCAGCGGAGAATCCCGTGGATTCACCTGGTTCGAGCCCAGCAGGCGGAGCCAAACGAGCGGAACAGGCCACCTTCGGGTGGCCTTTTTCGTGGCCGCTGATTAACCGCGCTCCAGGGGAGCGCAAATCAGCGGAGAATCCCGTGGATTCACCTGGTTCGAGCCCAGCAGGCGGAGCCAAACGTTGAAAAGCCACCAAAGGCCCGGTGGTTTTTTATGGGCTGATTAACAGGCTCCCTAGCGGGAGCGTTAATCTGCCGCAAATCCAGTGGATTTGCCTAGTTCGAGCCCAGCAGGCGGAGCCAAACATGCGCGAAAGGCCACCTTCGGGTGGCTTTTTTATGGACGCTGATTAACCGCGTTCCGGGGGAACGCACATCAGCGGAGAATGCAGTGTATTCACCTGGCTCGAGCCGAGCAGGCGGAACCAAACAAACGGGAAAGGCCACCTTCGGGTGGCTTTTTTCGTAGGCTGAGTGACCAGCATCCCACCAGGCCGCATTCCCCCGTTACAACCCTGCGGGCGGAGCCGAATCGGGGAGAAGCATCCAAACCCGGCTTTGATTTGGCCGGCGAACCAGGGTATTGCAAAGCCTCAAAATTGTCCCAACTTCTCGCTTTCCGTGCCCCGAGGACATTCGTCGGTTATGCCGAATTCCTTCATTTCCTTTACAAAGTTGTTATAGCTTCAGATAAAATGTGTACTCAACGCACTCATTATTTGTTCGCAAGTGAAATGCCCGCCAAGGGACTTTGAACATGTCGACCCAGGATCAACCCTACACGGACGAAATTGACCTGACCGAGCTTCTTTCCGTGCTCTGGTCCGGCAAATGGTGGATTCTGGGCGTAACCGGAGCAGCTCTCGTCACCGCTTTCTCCTGGCTTAGTCTGACGAATCCTGTCTACGAGTCCGAAGCCGTCATCACAGCGCCCGCCCCGCGTGCTTACAACCCCATATACCCGGGGTTGCTGGACGATTATGCCCCCGAGCCGAAGGAGGTCCTCGGGGAAGTCATGAATTATATGGCGAGCCCCGATCGGCAACGCGACTTTCTGGCCAACCACATCGAGACGCGACAACGAAGGGAGGAGGCGCTGGACCGGGCAGTAGAACGACTCACGGTAAACAGCAACGAGGCACAGGAGCTTCAGGGGTCCTCCATAACCATCCGGTACAAGGCAAAAGATCCAGCGCAAGCTCGTGAGCAAACCAAAGCCTTTATCAAAAAGACCAACGAACAAGTCGTCGACGGTCTTGCCCGGA
>CAYPKI010000102.1:0-209 GCA_964411265.1 uncultured Alcanivorax sp.
AATCCGGCTGTCGATGGGCTCGTCCACCTCGATCCGTGGGGAGACTTTCATCCGCTCCTGAAGCGTCGGTGGCAGATGGCAGCGCCCGATCAGATGACTTTCGTCTTCCAGCAGAACCGGATGGGGGTGCGCGGCTCGTTGCCGCAGCAGGGCAATGATCAGCCGGTTCTCGAAATCGATCTGCACGGGCTGACCGCCGGGCCGGCGAC
>CAYPKI010000102.1:219-6689 GCA_964411265.1 uncultured Alcanivorax sp.
GCCGCGGTGATGGGCGAGGCCTTCCAGGTCGATGGCGTCGGCGCGTTCGTCAATCAGCCGGGTCTTGCCCGTACCGGTGCGGCCGGCCAATAACTCGAAGTCGGTGCGCGGTACGGCGTCCTCGAAAGCATCGAGCAGGAAACGGCGCATGGCCTTGTAGCCACCCGCTACGCGCGGGTAATCGATGCCGGCCTCGCTCAGCCAGTCCTGAACAATGCGCGAGCGCAGCCCGCCCCGAAAACAGAACAACGCACCCTCGGGGTGACGTTCGGCGAAAGCGCGCCAGGCGGCGATGCGCTCGTCGCGCGTGGCCCCGCAGACCCGTTCATGGCCCAGATCAATGGCCGCCTGCTGGCCGGCTTCCTTGTACCGGATGCCCACCTGGTGGCGTTCATCGTCATTCAGCAGGGGAAGATTTTTCGCGGCCGGGAAGCTGCCTTTCGCGAATTCCACGGGCGCGCGCACATCCAGCAAGGGGGTGCCGTCCAGAAAGAGGCGCTCGAAGTCCGGAATCTCGTCCGTCATGGGCGGCGATGATAGCAGTCGTGGCTGGCAAGGGCTCGTAAACCAGAGCTATCTGAACGGGCGAAGCCGAAGGCGCGAATAAAAGGAAGTAGGGCGCCCGCCCGGGCGCGTCCCGGCAAACCATGGTTTGATTAGACGTCAAATTTGAGTTCGGCACGAATTCGGGCGAAACAACACCAGCGCTCGCTCGTTTCGCAGTTCCCTATTCCGCGGGCCGGATGCTGCCTTCCAGATGGGGCTTGATGCCGTCATCGGCCAGCAGACGGAAGTCCTGGTGATCGCCGCTACCGTGATGTTCGAAGCGAACCGTCGCCGGGATGAACAAGGGCAGTTTGAAATCGACATACGCGGTGAAGGGCTTTTCCGGCAATTGGTCTTCCAGCGCCGCCAGACAGCGGGACTTGGACCACATGCCGTGCGCGATCTGGCGCTTGAAGCCGAAGAGCTTGGCCGTGAGCGGATAGAGATGAATGGGGTTGCGGTCACCGGAAACGGCGCCGTAGCGACGGCCGATGTCGCCGGGCACGAACCACTGCACGGTGTTCCGGGCCGGTTCCTGCTCCTGTTGTTCTTTCTTCTTTTTATCGCCACCGCCGGTGCGGAACATCATGAAGGATTCGCTTTCCCACACCAGTTCACCGCCCGTGCTGACGCTGGTCTGGATGGAGAACTGCCAGCCCTTGTCCTGTTTTTCCAGCGCGCCGGTGCGGCATTCCACATCCAGCTGTTCCCGGGAACCGATGCGCCGGTACTGGGTGATCTTGTTGCCCGTATGCACCAAGCCCATGGCCGGAAAGGGGAAGCGCGAATCCAGAATCAGCGCCATGTGCAGGGGAAACGCGTGCATGTGTGGATAGGTGATGGGCAGATAGCCGTTGTCGCTGAAGCCGCACACCTGGCGGTACCGGCGCAGATGATCGGCGTCCTGAACCACGTCGCACAGGCGCAGGCCAATATCGGGCAGCTCCGGGTTTTTGCCGGGCTTGCGGTTGGCGCTCAGCGCCGCACGGGCCATGTTGGTCACCATGCTGGGCGGATTACGTCGTTCCTGAATGTCCGTCGTCGTCATGATCGGTTCCTCTGCTGTGCCAACTGCATGCCAGTGTACGGATCAGCAAAGCCGTGGATATTGGCTGAATCGACGTATGCGCGCGGCGCCGAGCCCCGCCGCGCCGCTTTCACGGGGCGTTATGGGTCGCTGCGCCATTGAACCATGCCCAGCACGATCAGGCGCATCTGTTTCTCGGTGGTTTCCAGCGCCTGACGTTGTTCTTCTTCCGAGTCCACCGGGATTTCCAGCATCTGCTGGGTGGCGGCGATCATGTTGTTGACCATGAGACCGGCGACCATGTGCAGATCCTCGGCGCCGATGTGATTGAGCATGGGAAAGCGCGACAGATCCGTGGCCAGCTCGCTGGTGAAGAGCCGGATTTCCTGACGGATGGCGTTGCGGACCGTTTGCGCACCCCCGAAAAGCTCGCGCGACACGAACTGGAAATGGAGCGCATGCTCGTTTACGTAGCCGAAATAGGTGGCCACGGACGAGCGGATGATTTGCTCGGTGGGCAGTCCCTGCTGACGGATTTCACGCATCATCTGCCGTAGCCGGCTGAAAGACTCGTCCACCAGGGTCAGGCCCATGGCGTTCATGTCCTGAAAGTGCCGGTAAAAGGCGGTGGGCACCACACCCGCGCGCTTGGTGACCTCGCGCAGGCTCAGGGAAGAGAAATTGCCCTTTTCTTCCACCAGTTCCAGGGCCGCGTCCAGCAGGCTGCGCCGGGTCTGGCCGCGGGCGGGGCGGCCGCCGGAGCGCTTGTGCCGCGTTGATGGCGCCATGTGCGGGGGTTCCTTGCTCGTTTTGGCGCCATTGTCCAAGGCACTCGCCGCTGTCGCAATATGCTCGTCCCGATATATTCGTAACTACATGATATTCGGCGTAATATAAAATTTATGTGCACGACCGTTGACATTACAGGGCCATGCTTCGTACTGTGTACACACGTTCACAAAAAGGTCTTGAACAATGCTTGGCACAAGATCCTGGAAAGAAGTTCCCGGCGCCCTGGCGCGTATACTGACCACGCCCATGGACCCGGACGATTATCTGGAGCTGGTGAACCCGCTCTGGTCGCGGCACGAGATTCGCGCCCGGGTCGACGAGATAGTGCGTGAAACCGATGAGGCCGTAACCCTGCGGCTCACGCCCAATGGTCTCTGGCCCGGTCATTGCGCCGGTCAGCATGTGCAGCTGGGCGTGGAAATCGACGGTGTGCGCGAGCAGCGCACCTTTTCACTGTCCTCGGCTCCGGGCGAAACCCTGACCCTGACCATCAAACGAAGCGGTCCCGGCGGCGTCAGCGATCATGTCGTGAACCGCCTGGAGCCGGGAGCCCTGGTCTATCTCAGCGAGCCCGCGGGTGATTTCCAGCTGCCCGAAACCCGCTCCGAGAAGCTGCTCATGATCGCTGGGGGCAGCGGCATTACGCCACTGCGCTCCATGCTGGCTGATCTTTATCGACGCGGTTGGCAGGGCGATGCACAGCTAATCTACTGCAACCGGGACTCGGAGAGCACCATCTTTTTGCGGGAGCTGCAGGACCTGGCGGCCGAATGGCCGACGCTCACGCTGACACAACTCTACAGCAGCCAGGGCAATTGGTTCTCGCACGAGATCCTCGAATATCAGGTGCCTGATTTCCGCGACCGCACGACCTTCCTGTGCGGACCCTCGGGTTTGATGGAAGGGGTGGAGACGCTGTTCGACCAGGAGGAACGGGCGGCGTCACTGCACAGCGAGCGTTTCCGTGCGCCCGAGCGTCAGGCCGCCGGCGAGGGCGGCCGGGTCCGTTTTGCTGGTAGCGGCGGCGAGGCCGTGGGCTCGGGCACGGAAAGCGTGCTGGAGCTGGCCGAGGCTACCGGACTTGAACCCAAGCACGGTTGCCGCATGGGCATCTGCCATACCTGCACCTGCACGCTCAACTCGGGCCGTATGCGCAACCTGCAAAACGGTGACGTTTTCGACGCCGAGGGTTATCCCGTGCGCATCTGCATACACGCGCCCGAAGGCGAGGTGGAACTGGATTTGTAACGTATTCCGGTGGCGAGCCACGCGGAGTCGAAATGAACATCGAAGAGGTGATTGTCATGAGCATGCCGGTAAATTTGACCAACGAGCACATGGAACAACTGGGCCAAGAGATCGATGCCATCCGCGAGGAAGTGATGGCGGATCTGGGCCAGGACGACGCAGACTATATCCGCCGCATGGTGCGGTTCCAGCGCGGCTGTGAAGTCGGTGGCCGCGGACTGCTGTTCATGAGCTTCCTGCCGCCGGCCTGGCTGGCGCCTGTCCGGCCGAGGAATGGAAGCATTCGCACAACTATATGCACCACACCTACACCAATATCGTGGGCATGGACCGGGATGTGGGCTACGGCATCATGCGCATGGCGGCGGATCAGCCCTGGAAGCCGAAGTATCTGGCGCAGCCTTTGTATAACTGGCTTCTGGCCGGTTTCTTCCAGTGGGGGGTGGCCTTCCATGATCTGGAGGTGGAGCAGATCGGCAAGACCAAGTCACTGGACGAGGCGATAACGCAGTACCGCCAGATTCTGCGCAAGGCGCGCAAGCAGGTGGGCAAGGACTATCTCCTCTTTCCGCTGCTGGCCGGGCCCTTTGCGCCGCTGGTGCTCGCGGGTAACGTCAGTGCCAACTTCATCCGTAACCTCTGGTCCTACATGATCATCTTCTGCGGCCACTTCACCGAGGAAGCGGAGATGTTTACGCAGGACGTGCTGGAAGATGAAAGTCGTGGTCACTGGTACCTGCGCCAGATTCTGGGCAGCAGTAATCTGGAAGGCGGCAAGCTCTTTCACATTCTCTCGGGCAATCTGAGTCATCAGATCGAGCACCATCTGTTCCCGGACATGCCGTCCAACCGCTACGGCCAGGTGGCGCCGCAGATTCGCGAGATCTGTGACCGCTACGGCATCCACTACAACACGGGCCGGTTGAGTCGCCAGTTCGGCACCGTCATGAAACGAGTCGCGCGCCTTGCGCTGCCGGGCGGACAGAAAGGCTCGACCGGCATGGATGCACCCGGGACCGAATCGGAGCAGCCGCAGGCGGAGCTGCCCGCCGCCGCCTGAACCGAGCTAGCTGTCCCGCCCCTTCACGCCGTGTTAATCTTGGCACGCGCCGCGCGGACGTCCCGCGCGGTGCTTGTATGCCGGTCTCCGGGGCCGGGTCTATGGACTGCTTCGGGAATACAGGGGCCCAATGACCGAGCTTACCGATGCCGGCGTAATGCTGCGCATGGCCTATAACGCCATGGAAAAAGCCGGTATAGACGCCGATGCGGTGCTGGCGGAAGTGGGCATGGACAAGTCCGTGCTCAACAAGCCCGACCTGCGAACCCCGCACGACGCTCAGGAATGGTTCTGGCAGGCAGTCGAAAAGGTCTCCGGGGATCCGCACATCGGGCTGCACCTGGGTGACCATGTGCCCACCTTCAAGGGTCAGATTCTGGAATACCTCTTCCTCTCCAGTCCGACCTTCGGCGATGGGCTCCAGCGGGCCCTCAATTATCAGCGCCTGATCTCGGATGCGTTTCAAGCGGAACTGACGGTGGAAGGCGGTGACGCCGTGCTGCGGCAAACGGCCTGGGCGCCCCGGCTCTATCACCTGAATGAATGCGTCATGGTGGGCATCATCAAGTTTTTCCGCTATGTCACCGACGACGCCTTTGAACCCCGGGAAGTCCGTTTTCAGCATCGCCGACACGCCGACCAGGCGGAATACGAGCGGGTTTATCAGTGCCCCGTCTATTTCGAGCAAGAGTACTCCGGCCTGCGTTTTGACCGCAAGCTGCTGGATCTGCCTTCGCCGCACCATGAACCGGATCTCTTGCGCCTGCATGAACAAGTGGCAAGCGACGAGGTGGCCAAACTGGAAAAGCAGGATCTGGTGGCGAAAGTAAACCGCTTGATCGGCGAACTGCTGGAATCCGGCCACGCCACGCTGGAAGAAGTGGCCGAACGTCTGGGTATCAAACCACGCCAACTGCGTACCCGGTTGGCGGAGGCTGATACCAATTTCAACCAGCTGGTGGCCGATTATCGCTGCCGCCTCGCCAAGCGTTTACTGGCGGGCACGGAAGAATCCATTGACGAAATCGTCTATCTCACCGGCTTCAGTGAACCTTCGACCTTCTACCGCGCCTTCAAGCGTTGGGTAGACATGACCCCCATTGAATATCGGCGACTCAAGAAGGAGGAAGAAGCCGAACAATGAGTTCGGCTTCGTCAGGGGCGAGGCGCGAGGAAGAAAGCGTGGGAGCGGCGTCCCCGACGCGATCATTTCCAACCCTCTGGAACGAAATCGCGGCGGGGACGCCGCTCCCACGGTGCTCGGATCAATCCTCGGGGGAATCGGTAACCGCGCCCTCCGAAGCCGACCCCACCAACCGCGCATACTTCGACAGCACGCCACGCTTGCGCGGCAGCGGCGGGCGCTGCCATGCCTGAAGGCGCGCGTCGATCTCGGACTGTTCGAGATGCAGATTGATCTCGTCGGCCTCGGCATTAATGGTGATTCGGTCACCGTCGCGAACAATGGCTAGCGGGCCCCCGTCCATGGCCTCGGGTGTGACATGGCCCACCACAAAACCATGGCTGCCGCCGGAGAAGCGTCCGTCCGTAATCAGGGCTACGTCCTCGCCGAGGCCGCGGCCCATGATGGCGGAGGTGGGCGAGAGCATCTCGCGCATGCCCGGGCCACCGCGCGGGCCCTCGTAACGGATGATGACCACGTCGCCCGCCTGGACGGAGCCATCCAGGATTCGATCCTGGGCTTTTTCTTCGGAATCAAAAACCCGGGCGCTGCCGGTAAAGGACAGTCCCTCTTTGCCGGTGATCTTGGCCACGGAACCGTCCGGCGCCAGGTTG
>CAYPKI010000102.1:6699-9682 GCA_964411265.1 uncultured Alcanivorax sp.
CCTTTTTGAGCGGCTGATCCAGCGGGTAAATGATCCGCTGGTCCGCAGGATAGGGCACCACGCCGTCCAGATCCTGGGCCAGAGTCCGGCCGGTGACCGTCAGGCAGCGACCATGCAGAAGCCCAGCGTCCAGCAACATCTTCATGAGCGGCCGGATGCCGCCGATTTCCACCAGCTCGGACATCATGTAGCTGCCGCTGGGGCGAAGGTCGGCCACCACCGGCACCTGCTTACCAATGCGGGAAAATTCGTCAATGGACAGCTTTATCTCCATGGCGTTGGCCATGGCCAGCAGATGCAGCACCGCATTGGTGGATCCGCCCAGGGCGATCACGACCGTGATAGCGTTTTCGAACGCTTCCCGCGTCATGATATCCGAAGGCTTTATGTTCTGATCGATCAGCTTGATCACCGCTTCGCCCGCTGCCTCGCAATCCGCGCGTTTGGTCTCGGAGATTGCATCCTGGGCGGAGCTGCCGGGCAGGCTCATGCCCAGCGCCTCGATGGCCGACGCCATGGTGTTGGCGGTGTACATGCCGCCGCAGGCGCCGGGGCCGGGAATAGCTTCCTCCTCTACCTGCTCGACATCAATCAGCTCCTTGTTGCCCTGCGAATAGGCGCCCACGGTCTCGAAGACCGAGATGATATCGGTGTGGCCCTTGCCCGGCCGGATGGTGCCGCCATAGACGAAGACCGCGGGCCGGTCCAGCCGGGCCATGGCAATGATGCAACCCGGCATGTTCTTGTCGCAGCCGCCGATGGCCACCAGGCCGTCGAAGGCCTCGCAGCCGGTTACGGTTTCCATGGAATCGGCAATGACCTCACGCGAGACCAGCGAGTACTTCATGCCCTCATAGCCGTTGGCGATGCCGTCCGAGATGGTGATGGTGTTGAAGATTACACCCTTGCCGCCGCCGTCGTCGGCACCCTTGCAGGCATAGTCGGCCAGGTCATTGATATGCATGTTGCAGGGCGTGACCATGCTCCAGGTGGAGGCAATGCCGATCTGGGGCTTTTGAAAGTCGGCGTCGGTAAAACCGGTGGCGCGCAGCATGGCGCGGCCGGGCGCCTTGCGCACGCCGTCGACCAGTTCGCTGGAATACGGACGCTTGTGTTGGGGTTCGTCGTTGCTCATAGCCTCTCTTACCATCCGTTCAGGGCAAGCGCCAAGGATACGGCAGCGCCGCCGCGATGACCAACTCCGGCACGCCCATTGCAAGGTTTGCCACGCGACCATCGGTATGAATGGCTCGACGGGAGGCGATGATGTACAAGGCAGTGCTGTTGGATCTTTCAGGCGTGCTCTACGAGGGCGATTGCTTGATTCCGGGAGCCGTGGCCGCGGTAGAGGGTCTGCGCCGGGCCGGGGTGACGCTGCGTTTCGTTACCAATACGTCGCGCCAGCCGGCCGCAAGCGTGGTGGCTAAACTTCGACGTTTCGGCTTCGAACTGGACGAAGCGGAAATGTTCACCGCGCCCCACGCCGCGCGGCGCTGGCTGCGCGAGGGTGGCTACCGCCCCCATCTGCTGGTTCATCCGGATATCCGCAGCGAATTCGCGGAACTGGATCAGCACCAACCCAATGCCGTACTGCTCGCCGATGCCGAGGACGAGCTGAACTACCCCAACCTGGACCAGGCCTTTGCCCTGCTGATCGAGGGTGCCCCCCTGCTGGCCATTGGCAATAACCGCTACTTCCGCGACGACGACCGTCTGCACCTGGACGTGGGGCCGTTCGTGCGTGCGCTGGAATACGCCGCCGATATCGAAGCGCATATCGCCGGCAAGCCGTCCCGTCTGTTTTTCGAGCAGGTGGTGGCGGATGCGGGCTTTGCCCCGGACGAGGCGTTGATGGTGGGCGACGATGTTCAGGCGGACATTCAGGGCGCGCTGGATGCCGGTCTTAAAGGTTGCCTGGTTCGGACCGGGAAATATCGGGACGGCGATGAACAGAAGTTGTCCGGCGAGGCGACGGTGGAGGATTCAATAACCACCCTGGTGGGAAACATGCACCTGTAGGAGGGGCGTCCCCGCCCCGGTTCTATTCCACAGCGGCAGGAAAAGTCGGGGCGGGGACGCCGCTCCCACGGGGGAGGAAAATCCTTGTGGGAGGGGCGTCCTCGCCCCGATGAGATTCCAGAGTCACTGGAAAGAAATCGTGGCGAGGATGCCGCTCCTACAGAGCCTCATTGGCGCTTACGCGCCAATGAGGCTCTGCCCGCATACCCGCACAATATTGCCGGTAATCCCCTTCGACGCCGGGCTGGCGAAGAAGGCAATGGTTTCGGCCACATCCACGGGCTGACCGCCCTGATTGAGCGAGTTCATGCGCCGGCCCGCCTCGCGGATAGCAAAAGGCATGGCAGCGGTCATATGGGTCTCGATGAAGCCGGGGGCCACGGCGTTGATGGTCATGCCGCGCTCGGACAGCTCCCTCTCGCGGCTTTCCACCATGCCGATTACGGCCGCCTTGGAGGTGCCGTAGTTGGTCTGGCCCATGTTGCCGGCGATCCCGGCGATGGAGCTGATGCCGACAATGCTGGCGCCGGTATTCAGGTTGCTGTCTTCCAGCAACTTCGCGTTGATCTTCTCCGGCGCGCGCACATTGATGCCCAGCGTCATGTCCCAGAACTTGTCGGGCATGTTGCCCAGGGTCTTGTCCCGGGTGACGCCGGCGTTGTGGACCACAATATCCAGACCGCCGATTTCGCCGGCCAGATTGCTGATCTGTTGCGGACCGTCCTCGGCGGTAATGTCCAGTTCCAGGGTGCGCCCGCCGATGCGCGCCGCCACCTGTTTCAGTTCTTCGGCCATGTCGGGCACGTCCAACACCACCACTTCGGCGCCGTCACGCGCGAGCACCTGGGCAATGGCCGCGCCAATGCCGCGGCTGGCGCCGGTGACCAGCGCCTTCTGGCCCTGAAGTGGCTGTTTCCAGTCGAAGCCGGCAGGCTTGAAATCCGAGGCCTCGACGCGCACAACC
>CAYPKI010000103.1:0-2629 GCA_964411265.1 uncultured Alcanivorax sp.
ACCACCACGGCTTCGCTCTGCTGGACGATAAAAAAGCCCTTGGCCATGAAGGCGATCAGGCCGAACCCCAAAATGAGCGCGGCAATCAAGGCGATATTCATATCATGAACTCCCTGTCGTTGGTGTGCTTCAGTGTTCGTTTTCCCGGGATGGCGGGCGGTGGGCTTTCAGGGTAATGCCGTCCATGTGATCCACGATCAGTTGTTCACCGACTTCAGGTTGGCCGTCGTCCATCAGCGTCACGGGAAATTCATCGCCCTTCAATCGGGCAATCCGCTGCTCGCCGCGAGCTTCCACGGTGACACGCGCGCCGCCCGCCCAGCCGGACTCCAGCGGCCCCGCGCCGTTGCCGCGCAATCTGGGGCGCAACCAGTACACCAGGATGGGCGTGAGCACAAGCAAGGCAATCAGGAAGGTCCAGAGCTGGCCGGCCAGGCTCAGGCCCAAGACCGAAGCCATGGCCGTCACCAGGGCCGCGAGGGCCGCCGCCACCAGAATGAATTGCCCACCCAGAAGCGCCAGATCCACAAGCACCAGGACCACGGCAATGATGACCCACCAAAGCCAGGCCGGCAGCCCGAGCATGTCCATTCTTCCCCCCGGGGTTTCATTCCGTGATGCGTTCACCCGCGCAAGGAGGCGGGGACCCATGTAGCCTAGGAGAAGGCCAGAATCCACGCAATCCAGGCTAGCAGGCTGTTGAAAAGCGGGCAGTGCGCCAGCATCACGGATCAGGGTGGCGCTCTGATGCTGCCCACGGCCGATGCCATCCGGCCGTGTCAGCCGAAACTGCACCACCTCTCGGCCGTGCCAGGAGCCCCGGGCCAATTCCGCCGCCTGCCACCCGGCAGGCCGAATCAACACCCAGAACCGATCCGGCCCTATGAGCGGTGACAGATGCCCTTCGGGCAGTTGCTCGAACCCCGGTCGGGCATAACCCACCACCGGACGCTCTTGGCGGCGACGTTCATACCCCGCAGCGAGTACCGCACCCACCGCCAGCAACAGCGCCGCCACAAGCACCCCATTGTCCACCAGCCAGGCTGTCACCGGAGTTTTCGTTCTCTCATGACCGCACCATGTTAGGATGACGGCGAAATTTGCCGGTTGCCGGTCGCCGGAATCCCCGGCAAACGCCCCCGCACGAGCGGATCATCACCATGCCCCTGGAGAAACCGCCACTGTCGCTTTATGTGCACCTGCCCTGGTGCGTCCGCAAGTGCCCCTATTGTGACTTTAATTCCCATCAGCACAGCGATCCGCCCGAGCAGGCCTATCTCGACGCCCTCCTGGAGGACCTGGACGCGGACGTGCAGGCGGCGCAGGACCGGCCCATTGAGACCCTGTTTTTCGGTGGCGGCACGCCCAGCCTGATGTCGGGCCATTTCTACCATGCCCTGATGACGGAATTGCGCACGCGGCTGAGCTTCGCTCCGGATATCGAGATCACCCTGGAAGTGAACCCGGGCTCGTTGGAGCAGGGCCGATTCGCCGCCTTTCGCGAGGCCGGGATCAACCGCTTGTCCATCGGTGTGCAGAGCTTCCAGCCCGAGCAGCTGCAGGCGCTGGGGCGCATCCATGGCCCGGACGAAGCCCGGCAGGCCGTGGCTACGGCGCGGGCCGCGGGCTTCGACGACTTCAATCTGGATCTCATGCACGGCCTGCCCGGGCAGACACCCGCGCAGGCCCGAGCGGATCTGGACGAGGCCATCGCGCTAGAGCCCACCCATATCAGCTGGTATGAACTCACCATCGAGCCCAACACCGCCTTTTACAGCGCTCCGCCCGAACGCCCGGACGAGGACACGCTGGCGGATATTGAGGATACCGGACTGGCCCGGCTGACGCAGGCGGGCTATGAGCGGTATGAAGTCTCGGCGTTTGCCCGCGCGGGCTACCCGTGCCGGCATAACCTGAACTACTGGCGGTTTGGTGATTATCTGGCCCTGGGCGCGGGCGCACACGGCAAGATGACGTTCCCGGACGAGGATCGCGTCCTGCGCTACTGGAAGACCCGCCAACCCGAGCATTACCTCAACGCCGTGGGCAACCGCACCCGCGGGCACCAAGACCTGGAACGCGCGGAACGCCCCCTGGAGTTCGCGCTCAACGCCTTGCGTCTGGTGGATGGAGTGCCTGAGCCCCTGCTGGAAGCACGTACCGGCATTGGCGCCGACACGCTCCACCAGACCCTGAGCGAGCTCCGCGATACGGGACTCCTGCGCGCGGAAAGCGATCGTCTCGCCTGCACCGAACTCGGTCTGACCCACTTGAACGAAGTCCTCGCCCGGTTTTAACGAATATTGATCAGTTGGTGAATTTGGTTCAGAATTCGCAAACTTTATCTCCGCACGGCCGTATTCATGGGTACCCTGGAACGCCGCCGGCGCGAATTCGCCGAGCGGGAACAACGCTTTCTGAACCAGGCGCGCAACCTGATTTGCGAAAATGGTTTGCTCAATCTGCAAATGGCGCGGGTGGCGCGCGGCTGCGACTATGCCACGGGCACCCTCTATCAGCATTTTGCCTCCAAGGAGGATCTGCTGCTCGCCCTCAACAGTCATCTGGTGGCCAGTCGGGTAGAGCTGTTCCAGCGCGTCGTGGCCTGGGCCGCGCCCAGCCGCGAGCG
>CAYPKI010000103.1:2639-9542 GCA_964411265.1 uncultured Alcanivorax sp.
ACATCATCTTCGCCCGCCAGTACCCGGAGCATTTCCGTCTGGCGCAGTATGTCACCACGGAGGCGGTTTGGCGTACGGCCTCGCCCGAACGCCGGGACCAGTCGCTGGAAACCGGGCGTCCGCTGGGCGAATCCGTGGGCCGGATCGTGCGTGACGCCGTGGAAGCGGGCGACCTGGTCGATCACGGTCTGAATCCCTACGAGTTGATCGTCGGCAACTGGACCATGGCCCAGGGCATGCACACCCTGGTGCACGCCGAAGGTCTGCTGGATCAATACAATATCCGCGAGCCCTATCGCCGACTGCTGACCCACCAGCAGTTGCTGCTCAACGGCATGGGCTGGCAGCCCGTCCATGATGCCTGGGACGACCAACTTCTCAATCAATTGCTGACGCGCATCCACCAGGATCTCTTCAGTGATCTCGAGGATCCGCTCAGTTGCATGGCTGGTGCCATGCTTTCCTCTCACGATGATTCGGAGTCGTTATGAACAAACGCATGATCATAATGCTCACTGCCACCGCCGTTGTCCTGGGCGGTGTGTTCGGCTTCAAATGGTTCCAGGGCCGGATGATGGAACAGATCTTCAATGAGATGGCGGCCAACCAGACGTTTACGGTCAGTGCCACGCAAGCCCGACAGGACAACTGGAGCTCATCGCTCAACTCGGTGGGCACGGTGCGCGCCATCGACGGAGTAGACGTCACCACCGAGGCACCGGGGGTTGTGAAAAGCATCGCTTTTGCGTCCGGCGACCAGGTGAGCGCAGGTGATGTGCTGGTGCAACTGCGCGATGAGGTGGATCAGGCCCGGCTGCGGGCCCTCAAGGCGGCAGCCGCCGAAGCGGAATCCGGTTATGAGCGCGCGCAAAAACTTTTTGCCAACAATAACCTGTCCGAATCGGAACGCGATTTGCAGCGCAGCCAGCTGGTGCAAGCCCGCGCCGAAGCGCAGGCTCAGCAGGAACGTCTTGACCGGAAAACCATCCGTGCGCCCTTTGACGGCGAATTGGGCATTCGGCGAGTCGACAAGGGGCAACACATTCAACCCGGCACACCCGTGGTGAACCTGCAATCACTGAAGCCCATTCATGTGGACTTCTCGCTGCCGGAACAGCGCATGTCCGATGTGGAAGAAGGCATGAAGATCAAGGTCAAACTGAGCGCTTATCCGGATACAGCCTTCACGGGACAGATCACGGCCCTGGAGCCGGGCGTCAATTCGGAAACGCGGAACTTCAACCTTCAGGCCCGTCTGGCCAATGAAGAGAAAAAACTCCGGCCGGGCATGTTTGCGGACGTCAGTGTGCAGTTGCCGGGCTCGGAACCTGTCGTCACGATTCCGCGCACGGCTATCAGTTTCAACCCCTATGGTAATTCCGTTTACGTGATTCAGGAAAAGTCCAGCAACGGCGGGGATGGCGTCGACGCAAGCGACGAGGCGGATAACAGCGATAGTGACCCCACACGCATCGTCAAACGCCGGTTCGTTGAGACGGGCCGCACCCGGGGTACCATGATTGCCATCACCGACGGACTCGAGGCCGGCGAGCGCGTGGTCAGCAGCGGCTTGCTCAAACTGCGCAATAACGCGGAAGTGGAAATCAACAACAAGGTCACTCCGCCGGAAGACACGACCCCGCAACCGGATAATCGCTGAGATAACCCATGAAGTTCACGGATATTTTCGTTCAGAAACCGGTGCTGGCTTCGGTGGTCAGCCTGATGATTTTCCTGCTGGGTTTGCGCGCGGCGGACCTGCTGAACGTGCGCCAGTTTCCGGAAATGCAAAACGCGGTCATTACGGTGAGCACCGTCTACACGGGTGCCGATGCGGACCTGATGGAAGGCTTCGTCACCACACCGCTGGAGCAGGAAATTGCCACGGCCGATGGCATTGACTACATCAAGTCTTCTTCGGTTCAAGGGATGTCCACGATTCAGGCTTATGTGCGCCTGGATTACAACGCCAACGAAGTCCTCACCCAGATCGTGTCGAAAGTCAACAAACTGAGCAGTGAACTACCCGATCAGGCGCTGGACCCGGTCGTGGATTTGCAGGTGGGTCAAACCGTGGCGGCCATGTACCTGTCGTTCAGCTCGGATTTGTTGGGCAACAACGAGATCACGGACTATCTCAAGCGCGTGGTTCAGCCCAAGCTGGCGACTGTCGCCGGCGTGCAGCGTGCGCAGATTCTGGGGGCGCGCACTTTTGCCATGCGCGCATGGCTCCAGCCCGATCGCATGGCCTCGCTGAATATTACGCCCGGCGATGTCTATGCGGCCCTGCAAAAAAACAATGTGCTGTCCGCCGTGGGGGGAAGCAAGGGCCTCATGGTAGGCATCGACATGAGTGCGAACACCGACCTCAATTCGGCGGAGCAATTCCGACGACTGGCGGTGCGCTCATCCGGCGACCAGATTGTCCGTCTGGAGGATGTCGCCAGGATCGAGCTGGGGGCCGAAAACTACGACACTTCGGTGGTCTTTGACGGCAAGGATGCCACTTTCATGGGCATTCAGGTAGCGCCGGACGCCAACTCGCTGGATGTGATTGCGGACGTGCGCAAGACGCTGGAAGAGGACGTTGAGCCCCAGCTGCCCCAGGGTATGGAGCTGGCTATTCCCTATGACAGCACGGATGCCATCGAGGATTCGATCAATGAAGTGGTCAAGACCATTATCGAGGCGGTGCTGATCGTTATTCTGGTGATCTATCTTTTCCTGGGCTCGTTGCGCAGCGTTTTCATTCCCACCGTGGCTGTGCCCCTGTCGCTGGTGGGCGCGCTCTTTCTGATGCTGACCATGGGCTTTTCGATCAACCTGCTCACGCTGCTGGCCATGGTGCTGGCCATCGGTATCGTGGTGGATGACGCCATCATCGTGCTGGAGAACATTCACCGACATATCGAGGAAGGACTGACGCCGAAGGAGGCGGCGCTACAAGGCGCGCGCGAGCTGGCCTGGCCCGTGGTAGCGATGACCACCACGCTGGTGGCGGTCTATCTCCCCATCGGATTTCTGGGTGGCCTCACGGGCACACTCTTTACCGAGTTCGCCTTTGCCCTGGCCGGCGCTGTGCTGTTGTCAGGCGTCATTGCACTGACGCTGTCGCCCATGCTGTGCTCAAAGCTGCTGAAACCCCACGAGGACAACGGCGGTAACCGCTTCGAGGCCTGGCTGGATAACGTTTTCGAGAAGCTGCGCCTGGGCTATCTGCGCTGGCTCCACGGCGCTATGAACGACAAACATGTCGTGGCGCTATTCGGCGGGATTGTGCTCGTTGCTTGTTATTTCCTGTTCACCATGTCGGCGAAGGAGCTTGAACCCCAGGAGGACACCGGCTTCGTGCTGGCCCAGGCGGAAGCCGACCCCTATTCCACGTTGGAGTATCTCAGCTCTTATACAGAGCAGATTACGAAGAAAGGGATGGCCCAAGAGGGCGTGGAACATGTGTTCCTGCTCAACGGCATGGGCGGGCCCGGAAGTCAGGCCACCAACAAGGCCATCGCGGGCTTTCCGCTGAAGCCCTGGAGTGAACGCGACATCGGGACCCAGAAGGTGCAGAGGAAACTGCAGGAATCCCTGGGGCAAGTCGCCGGGCTCAAGATGCAGGTCTTTATTCCGCCCTCGCTGCCTTCGGCGGGCGGCGGTGCGCCGGTTCAGTTCGTGCTGGGTACCACGCAGCCGGTGGAAACGCTCAAGGAGCCAGTGGAGAAGATTGTGCAAAAGGCGCGGGAGAGCCAGAAATTCTTCTTCGTGGACGATGACCTCAAGATCAACAAGCCGCGCTCGCGGGTCATGATCAACCGGGAAAAGGCGGCCACCCTGGGCATTACCATGGATCAGCTGGGTCGAGAACTCGGTGCCATGCTCTCGGCTGGCGAGGCCAACCGCTTCTCACTCGATAATCGCTCTTACAAGGTGATTCCCCAGGTGCAACGACTCGACCGCCTGAAACCGGAACAGATCCGGGACTACCAGATCCGCACGGGTTCGGGCGAGCTCATCCCCATGTCCACTTTGGTGACCTTGAAGAAGGAAGTAGAGCCGCAAAAGCTGAACCGGTTCCAGCAGCTCAACGCGGTTACCATTTCCGGTGTACCGCGGCCCAGTGTGCCGCTGGGCGAAGCGCTCAACGTGCTGCAAAGCGCGGCGGACAAGGAAGTGCCGGACAATGTGGCGCGCAATTATGCCGGCCAGTCCCGGCAGCTGGTGCAGGAAAGCGGAGGTCTGATCCTGACTTTCTTCTTTGCGCTGATCATCATCTATCTGGTGCTGTCGGCCCAGTTCGAATCCTTCCGGGACCCCATCATCATGCTGGTCACGGTGCCCATGTCCATCTTCGGAGCTCTGGTATTTGTCAGCCTGGGCCAAGGGCTGGGCTTGAGTGTGAATCTTTACACGCAGGTGGGTCTGGTGACCCTCATCGGCGTGATTTCGAAACACGGCATCCTGATCGTGGAATTCGCCAATAAACTGCAGGAAGAAGGCTACGACAAGCGCAAGGCCATCGAGGAAGCCGCGTCTATTCGGTTGCGTCCGGTATTGATGACCACGGCCGCGCTGGTTCTGGCCATGATTCCGCTCATCACGGCCACCGGCTCGGGTGCAGCGGCGCGCTTCAACATTGGTGTGGTCATTGCTTCCGGCATGACCATCGGCACGGCCTTTACGCTCTTTGTGGTTCCGGCGATGTATCTGTACCTGGGGAGGGATCATCAAGCCTCGACGGCTTGAAGGCGCAAGTGGCAAGGAGCAAGTAGCAAGAAGTATAGAAGGGCGCTGCGGCGCCCTTTCTTTTGGCTGGACGGGGTCCCGCGCAAGGAGCAAGAGGCAAGAAATAAAATCGGCGCAGAGACGGGCCTCTTGCATACCCAAAACCAGTAATGGCGTCGAAGACGCCTGCGGTATTGCCCGCCCCTTGCTTCTTGCCCCTTGCTACTCGAAGCTGTCGAGCAGCCGCCGGGCCGTCTCCAGGGCGGATTCCGGGTTCTGGCCGCTGATCAGGCCGCTGTCTTCGACCACATGCACAGAGCGCGGATCGGCGCGATCCAGTACGGCACCCAGCTGACGCAAGCGATCGTCGAGATCGAAAGGGGCCTCGCCCGCTTGTTCCTCCGGGCCGGGACAGGCAATGCGCCGGTTTTGCACCAGGGCACCGTCCGCGGCGGTCTTGCAACCCACCCAGGCGGTGACCCCTTCGGCCACGGCCGCCACGGGGCAGCCGGCGCGGGCGCCGCGTTCGATCAGCGAGATAAGCAGTGGATTCTCCGGGAGGTCCACCAGCGCGCCCGGACCGCCGGCAACGAAAATACCGTCGAAGTTATCTTCCCAGACAGCTTCCAGCGACTGCGCGCCCAGAGACTCGCCCTGACCTGCTGCCAGTCTGTGGCTATAGGGACTGGTTAGCGTAATCCCGGCGCCAGCTTCGGCCAGAAGGGCGCGGGGCCCGGTCAGGGAAGCGGCATTCAATCCCGTCTGACCCGGGTGGGCTGGATGGGCGGAACCGGTCACCACCATAAGAATCTGTCGCTCGGCCATGGGGCAACTCCGCCGGAGAACGCGAGCGCACACTGGCATGTCCAGGGCCGCGGTACAATCCCTTTCACCGACCGGGCACAACACGTACATTTGCAGCCTGATTCCACGATGCGGGAGTTCCATTGGACTGGGCGACATTGCTGAACAAGGACCGGCTGGGCGGACGCCCGGCCAAGGACGAAACCGGCCGGACAGCCTTCCTGCGCGACCACGACAAGATCATCTTCTCGGGCGCCTTCCGGCGGCTGGCACGCAAGACCCAGGTGCACCCGCTGGCTACCAATGACCATGTCCACAACCGGCTGACACACAGTCTGGAAGTGTCCTGTGTGGGGCGCACCCTGGGCATCCGCGTGGGCGAAGGCCTCAAGAAGGCGGGGGCGCTGCCGGACAGTGTCGACGACACCGATCTGGGCGACATCGTGCAATCCGCCTGTCTCGCCCACGACATCGGCAACCCGCCTTTTGGCCATACCGGGGAACGCGCCATTCGCGCCTGGTTCCGGGAAAACGGCACCCACTGGCTGGACGCAGTGCGCCCGGAGCAGCGCTCGGATCTGGCCTCCTTCGAGGGCAATGCCCAGGGTTTCCGGATTCTCACCCAGTCCGAATACCACCAGTACGACGGCGGCATGCGGCTGACCTACGCCACCCTGGCCACCTTCCTGAAGTACCCCTGGCTTTCCGCCGCGGCCGAATCCGACCACGCTCCCCGGCCGGGCAAGTATTCCGCCTTTGTCACCGAGGCGGACGCCTTTGCCGAAGTCTGCGCCGCGACCGGGCTGCGCCATCTGGGCGGAGATCACTATGGCCGTCATCCGCTGGCCTATCTGATGGAAGCGGCAGACGATTTTTGCTATGCCATCATCGATCTCGAAGACGGCCTCGAGATGGACCTGCTGCACTGGGACGAGGTCCATGCGCTGCTTAGCCCGGCCCTGCCGGACACCGAGGAAGTGCGCGGCCTGATCAACTCGGACATGCGTGACGGCCGCAAGGCGGCGCTGCTGCGCGGCAAGATTATCGAGACCTTTATCGAATCCGGCGTTCAGGCCTTTCTGGCCAATCAGGAGGCACTGCTGAACGGCGAAATGACCGGCGATCTGATCCACCACTGCTCCGAACCCGTGCAACGGGTGGTGGGCGATGCCAAGCAGCTCGCGAAGAACAAGGTCTTTGAACACCCGCGCAAGATCGAGCTGGAGATCGGTGCGTTCGAAGTGATCGATGCCCTGCTGGACGGCCTGGTGGACGCGTCGGTAACGCCACCGGATCAGGCCAATTACCGGCATCAACGCATTGTCGATCTGATCGGCGCCTCGAGCTTCCCGCCCGAACTGCAGCAACTGGAGGAACCGG
>CAYPKI010000104.1:0-9510 GCA_964411265.1 uncultured Alcanivorax sp.
TGGGCAATTCAATAGCGAGCCAGTCCGCCACGAGGCGCTGGTAGCCGCACTGCAGATCCGAGCCGGTTAGCGCCGCCGCAATCTGGGTATCACCGATCCGGGCGGGCAGGCAGCCCGTCGTCTGCCAGAGTACTTCCAGATCCTCGGAGCAGCCGTGCATGACCAGATGGCGATCCGCCACCAGCTCCGTCAGCCTGGAGGTCTTCAGATGAAGGGGATCAATCAGGACCAGCTCCGGTGCTGTCTTGATCTGGATGAGCGCCAAGCGCGCCCAGAACACGCGCTCGCGCATGAACTCAGTGTCCAGATACAGCGGTTCGTCCGGATCCAGACCCGCAAGCCAGTCCTGCAGCGCGGCGTCGCTATCCAGCCATTGATAGTCGGCGGTCTTGGGCATAGCTTGTCATTGTACCGGTTTCGCACGGGATTCCCATGCGTGCGCTCCCCCAGCAGCGCGGCTTTCTGCTATCCTTCCGTCCGCTCGAACCCCGGGCGGGGCGCCAGGCCCCTGCCCGGTGCAATCCGTGAATAACCGGCGACAGGACATGCTGATGACCACGAAACTGGTACTCGTACGTCACGGCCAGAGCATCTGGAACCAGGAAAACCGCTTTACCGGCTGGAAGGATGTGGATCTTACCGAAGAGGGGCTCGCCGAAGCCCGCCGGGCCGGCGAGCTACTCCATGAGGCGGGCCTTGAATTCAACGTTGCCTATACCTCGGTGCTCAGACGTGCGATTCGCACGCTGTGGACCATTCAGGACGTCATGGACCAGATGTGGATTCCGGTGCACCGGCACTGGCGCCTGAACGAGCGCCACTACGGGGCGCTGCAAGGACTGAACAAGTCGGAGACGGCCGAGAAATACGGTGACGAGCAGGTGCATATCTGGCGGCGCAGCTATGACACACCGCCACCGGAAATGACCACCGACGATGAGCGCTACGCCGGCCACCTGCGCGTCTACCAGGAATCCATGAACCCCGACGACATTCCGCTGACCGAGAGCCTCAAGGATACCGTGGCCCGGTTCGTGCCCTACTTTGACGAAGAGATCGCGCCCCGGATCCGCGCGGGCCAAAAGGTTCTCATCGCCGCTCACGGCAACAGCCTGCGCGCTCTGGTGAAATACCTCGACGAGATGGGCGACGACGAAATTACGGGTGTAAATATTCCCACCGGCATTCCGCTGGTCTATGAACTAGACGACCAGCTCAAGCCCGAGCGCAGCTATTACCTGGGTAATGGCGATGAGGCCTGAAAGGCTGCCACTGCGGTAGCCCGCAAAGCCCGTCTGAAACCACACATGTTGGTCCGGTGACCTCCGGCTTCCGCACCTACTGATCCGGACGTTGACTGCCTTGTTGCGCGCGTATTTGGTCCAGCGCCCGCACACGCCGCAACTCGTCATCCTCGAAATGGGCCGCGCGCAGTCGCTGCAGCGCGGCCTTGCGCTCGGGCGCCGCCAGCCCACTGGTATCCAGCTGTTCCCGCTCGCGCCGATAGGCCTGATAGCGCTGGTCCCATTGTTCGCGCCGCTTCTCCAGTTTTTCCAGCCGGTCCGCGGCCTCCGCCCCCAGCTCCGCTTCGCGCCAGGCCCGGATCTCCGCCTCGGATGCACCTTCCGCGCGCATTTGTTCCACCTTTTCCCGCGCCCGGATCGGCCGGGTGGCTTCCTTACGGACCTCGCGCATGGGTTGGGGCAACTCGGCACGAGCCTGTTCCAGCCGTTGTTTTTTCTGCCCTTCGGTCAGCTCGTCATTCCGAGCGATGGCTCGGCGGCGCAGCATGTAGTCGTCATAGGCTTCTTCCGCGGCAAAGAACGCCTCCGCCGCCTCGCGCCCCAGCTTCTCGCGGCGCACCGCATTGCGGCGCTCCATCGTCCGGGTCACGGTGTCCATGTTTGCGTCCGGTCCCGGCTCGGCAATGGCATCCAGGCTGCGGCGATAATCCAGATAATCGCGAAACAGGGACCAGCCTTCCCGGGCGGCCGACGCGGGAAGATTTTCGTCCAGATAATGCGCCACCCAGGTCTTGACCTCGGTCAGCGACGCCTGGCCCAGGGTAGACAGAAAATACTCGAACATCCGCCGGATGCGGGCCTCGACCATCAGGCGGCCCTGGTCATCCGCTCGCACCCCGCCGTCCACTTCCGTCCCGGACAACGAGGCCGGCAGCTCCGCCGGCTCACGGGTCAGGAAATACGCGAGATCTTCCTCCGCCCTCTGATCCGACGGCTTCCCGGGGTCGTTCCCCCGCTGTCCGGTATCTGTACGATCGAGTTCTTCCGGTTCAGGCCCGGTCCGGGACGCAGCTTCCGATGCCGAACCGGCCTCCTCGGTTTGCCAGGCCTGGAAAACCAGGCCCACGGCCAGAAGAGCCAACCCCAAAGCGCTGAAATAGAGTGCTTTTTTGTTCTTCATGCTCCGACCTCCCCGCGCGAAGTGCGCATGGATGCACGTCCACCTTCTTCGATGGGTACGCATCCGGCACCCAAACTGATTCATAAAAAACCGTTGTTACCATCCGTATTGACTGGTTGCGTCAACAACTGGCTTAACCAACAACAATGACAATAACAACAGCAAGGAGATCAAGCCGTGTTAACGCCTTCGATACTGCGTATTCGTATTGATCAATTCTATGCTGCCGGGCATGCCGGCCTGCTCAACTGCTTCCCGGCTGACCCTGCCGAAACTCGCTATCTCGCTGTTCTGGTCCACGGCATGTTCGGGTTCAACAGCATTGCCGGCGTAGACTATGTTTATCAAGGCACCAGCGAACGCAATCGCAGCACGACCGGGTTGTACCGGGTTCAGCCATTGGCCTGCGTCGCCTGATGGAACTGGCTCCCACGGCGGTCTATCGCCAGCAGTCCATCGACGCCAGCAAAAGGAGCTCTGAGAAACCTTCACCGGAGTGTTACCGCTGGTAACAGTTTCGCTTCATAACCCCCTCTTTCTACCCACGTTCCCCTCTACGAAACGGGTCTGATGGTCTGCGCCTTATCGACCGGATCAGCTGGCTGCACGCGCTGTACAACCTCATTTTCCGAAAAATCTAACCCGACTTACTTAGTACGACAGTCCAAAAAAATGAGCGCAAAGACCGACTGACAGTTCTTTTATGCAGCTTCTAGCATAAATCGTGTCGATGGCTGATCCGGCTGTACAGCCCCTAACGCGAACAACAAAGCAAGGAAAACACCATGAGACGCTTTCTGATCGCCCTGCCCACCCTGCTCATGCTGGCGACTATCAATCCGGCCCAGGCCTGGTGGTGGTCCGAGGATACCTATACCGAAACGCGCCATCCCGTCGTGCTGGCCCACGGCATGTTCGGCTTTGATTCCCTGGCGGGCGTGGAATATTGGTACCGCATTCCCCAGGAGCTGGAACGCAGCGGCGCCGATGTCCATGTCACCCAGGTATCGTCGCTTAACGGCACAGAGGTCCGGGGCGAACAACTCGCACGGCAGGTGGAGGAAATTCTGGCCACCACGGGGGCAGACAAGGTCAATCTCATCGGGCACAGCCATGGGGCACCCACCATTCGCTATGTGGCGTCCGTCTATCCACAGTATGTGGCCTCGGCCACCAGTGTCGGCGGCGCCAACCGGGGTTCGAAGGTGGCCGACGCGGTCGAGGGACTGACCGACGACAGTGATCTCGCCGCCGCCACGATTGAGACCCTCGGCAATGCCCTGGGCAACCTGATCGCCCTGCTCTCCGGCAGTGATCAGGAGCAGGATGTCATGGCCAGTCTGTCGGATCTCACCACCGAAGGCTTGCAGACTTTTAACCAACAATACCCGGAGGGGCTGCCGGCCCAGGCCTGTGACAGCGGGCCCCGCTACGGGTCCAATGGCGTGCAGTATTTTTCGTGGTCCGGTACGCAGCCGCTTACCAATGTGACCGATCCCTCGGACGCCCTGCTCGGTTCGACATCGCTGATCTTTACGGATCAAGCCAGTGATGGCCTGGTGGGCCGCTGCTCCAGTCATCTGGGCCAGGTCATCCGTGACGACTACCGGATGAATCATCTGGATGAGGTGAACCAGCTCTTCGGCCTACATCATCTTTGGGAGACCGATCCCACGAGCGTGTACCGTCAGCACGCCAACCGCCTGAAAAATAGCGGTCTCTGAGTGCTTGCTGGAGCGCCGGCCCGATCGGGCCGGCGCATCGTCCCCCAAACCGTACCAACCATGTTGATTCCGACCCACCTTCTATAGCGTTGTGGTAGCCTACGGAGCCGGCATTTGCCTGGCAGCCTGTTGATAAACTACTTGCGCACTCAGGTTTTCAGGCTGGTTCGCCATCGATGCGCCTTTTTGAAGGCGGGCGTCCGCCCGTCGGCACAGGGTAACGACCAGTGCGGGCCAACTTGAAAGCCCGGCAGGGCGCGCCCTGAAGCGCCCATCTGCTGCACGCTTCAGGCCACGCTGAGTGCGCAAGGGCTTTCCAACAGCCTGCTAGAAACGCGCGCGCATTCCTTTACGGTAAACGGACAAAAACCATGAAATACGCTATTTTCGCCCTGCTCTTGCTGACCACCAGCCTGAGTCTGCCGCTTTCGGCCGAGCCCATTGAGCGTCGCATCTGTGTCTTTGATGTGGCCGGTAACGCGGGGCCGGCCATGAACGCCATGAAAGACTGGCGCGCAGAAGCGCTTGAATGGGGCCTCAAGGCTGAGCTGGCCCCCTATGTCAATGAAGGTGTAGCCGCCGAGGAACTGAAAGCGGGCAAGTGCGACGCTGCCCTCATGACCGGCATCCGCGCCCGGTTATTTAACCAGTATGTAGGCACTCTGGATTCCGTGGGGGGAATACCCTCCATGGAACACATGCGGATGTTGCTGAAGGTGCTGGCGCATCCGTCCCAGGCTGACAAGATGAGTAATGGCAACTACGAAGTCATGGGCATTGCGCCGGCGGGTGCCGCCTATGTCTTTGTGGATGATCGCAGCATCAATAGCCTCAACAAAGCTGCGGGCAAGAAGGTAGCGGTCCTGAGCTATGATGAAACCCAGGCACAACTGGTATCCCAGGTTGGCGCCACCCCGGTACCATCCAACATGACCGATTTCTCCTCGAAATTTAACAATGGTGTCGTCGACGTCATTGTCGCGCCCCTCGCCGCCTATAATGCGCTGGAGCTCTACAAGGGCCTCAAACCCGATGGCGGTATCATCGACTATCCGCTGGCACAGATCAGCTTCCAGCTGGTGGCCAATGACGACCGATTCCCCCCCGAGATCGCGCAAAAATCCCGGGAATACTTCTTCGACAATTTTGACGAAACCCGGGAGCGGTTGAATCAAGAAGCGCAAGCGGTACCCGAAAAATGGTGGGTAGACATCCCGACACAGGATAAACAGGAATATGAGTCGCTGATGCAGCAAGCCCGGACCCAGCTGCGCGACGACGGCTACTATAACGCCGACATGCTCAAGCTCCAGCGCCGGGTGCGCTGCAAGATTGAACCCGGACGCGCGGAATGCACCAGCGGCAACTGAACCGCATGCCGGCGGCGCCACGGGTGCCGCCCGTCCGTTTTACAGCCCCATCTGCCGGGCGATCACCTCGTTCATGATTTCGTAGGTTCCCCCGCCAATAGACAAGACTCGATTGTCCCGGTAAAGGCGCTCGACCACGGCCTCGCGCATGAAGCCCATGCCCCCATGGAGCTGGACCGCATCATAGGTCACCCGATCCGAAACCCGGGTGGCAAAATTCTTGGCCATGGCAATATCCCGGATACAGTTCTCGCCCGCCTGAATCCTGGCGGCCACCCGATAGGTAAACTCACGGCTCACCTCAACCTCGGTAGCCATCTCCGCAAGCTTGTGGCGCGTGACCTGGAATCCGGCCAGCGTCCGCCCGAACGCCTCGCGCTGCTGGACATAGTCGAGGGACGCTTCCAGCGCCAGCTGGGCCGTCATGTTGGCCATGGTGCACAACATGAGCCGCTCCATCTGGAAATTGGTCATGATACATTGGAAACCGCCGTTTTCCGGTCCAATCAAATTGGTGCAAGGCACGCGGCAGTCCTCGAAGAACAACTCGGCCGTATCAGAAGCCCACCAGCCGGTTTTCTTCAAATTCCGGCCCACGCTGAACCCCGGTGTATCCTTTTCCATCAACAAAAGGCTCACACCTGCATACCCGGGCTCGCCCGTACGTACCGCCACGGTGTAAAAATCCGCCCGGACACCACTGGTAATAAAGGTCTTGGCGCCGTTGACAACATAGGTATCACCGTCGCGACTTGCCCGAGTTTGCAAGTTGGCCACGTCCGAGCCGCCACCCGGCTCGGTGATTGCAAGCGCCGAGATCTTCTCCCCTCGCAATACCGGCGGTACGATGCGCTCTTTTAGCTCATCCGACCCCCATGTCCAGACCGGAGGCAATCCGATATCAAGCGAACCCAGCCCGGCCACGAGACCACCCGAGGTGGAGCGCATCAATTCCTCGGATACCGCCATCTTCATGAAGACATCATTTTCACCGGAACCGCCATATTCCTCCGGGTGACCCACACCCTGAAGTCCGGTTTCCGCGGCCTTGCGAAAGAGTTCACGCGGAAATTCACCCGCCTCTTCCCATTCATCGATCCAGGGCAAAATTTCGTGCTCGACGAACCTGCGTGCGGTGTCACGCACCATACGGTGGGTGTCATTGAAGTAATCCAGCGCGGCCATGTTTCCTCCTTCCGGGTACTGGATAACAGTACCAAGCGCTTGCTTGGTAAACAAGTCAGACCAAGCCGTAGCCGGGAACCAGGGGGGTGCGGGCAGGGTTTCAACAACTACCGGGGGTGGTTCAGAGCCACGGAGCTCATCAGACTGGCCCGGCCGGCCTGACCCTCGCCGGCCAGGTCGAGGTAACGACGCTTGAGACGCACGATTACCTGGTCCAGCTCTCGCCGCAGCGCCTGCCGGTTTTCGCGGCGATACGTCTCGAGTTCAGACTGCCGCTGCGTCAATTGCTGTTTTTTCTGTTTCAGCGACGCGGATTGCTCCGCTTCCTGCTCCAGCTCTGCCCGACGTTTCTTGACAGCAGCCAGTTTCTCCCGCTGTTGTTGAAGCTGCGAACGCAAGCCTTTCTTTTCCCGGGCACTCGCTGTTTCAAGCTGGCGCTTGAGGGAATCGATGCGCCGCTGGACCATAGCCTGTTCGCGGCGCGCCATGGTCTGAAAGTTGCCGGCCTGGGTTTGCCGTTCGGAGGCCTGGAACATTTTCTCTTGCAATTGTTCCAGCTCATCTTCCAGGCACTGCATCTGCCGGCGCGCATCGATGACATGCTGCAAGTGTGGGAGCGCCTGCGCTCTGGCCCCGCGCAGCAACGCCCGGATCAATTGCCCCGATACCGTGGCGGCACTGTCACGGGCGCTCTGGCGATCCAGAAGCACCTCGCTGAGATCATCCCCCTTGTGCGCAAGCTCGGCCAGTTCGCGAATATTGGCCAGCGCCTTGGCTACCACACGCTCGTACAAACGCGTGGCGAGCCGGCGATCACCGCCATCCGCGGCCTGATGAGCTCGATCGAGTACCGTTTGCAAAACCCGGGGGCTGGCGCGGTAGCGCGCCGAAACCCGCATATACCACTTCACGGCCTGATCCGTGTTGCCCTGGAGCTGCCAGGAATGCGCCGTCAGCAGCGCTGTTTCCACGCCGGCGGGACTGTCCAGCCGTGCCTGCGACAACAAAGTCCGTGCCTGGCCATATTGTTCCCGGCGGATGTATTCGGCACCCAGCGTAAGCCGGGCATAATTGCGCAAAACAAAATCGGTGGGCCTGGTGTCCTCCGTCCCGGACTGGTCAATATAGTTCTTGAGCGTAGTGAAGGCCGCCTCGGAGCGATCCTCGCTTGCGAGCACATCCAGCACCGAGGAGGCTTGCCCGGAAAGTTCGCTAGACGGCGCGGCGCCGTCCTGAGCGCCACAAGCACGCGCATACGCCCCCGACAGGGCCGGCTGCACCAGCAAAAAAGCTGCAATCCACCCCAAAGCAAGCTGGCGACAAAATCGTTGCATAGCCCGGTTCTTTACATAACAGCCGGAAATTCAACGATTTTTTATACCCAAACCCGCCTGACTCGCCAGAATTGAATCACAAAACCCGACAAAGCCCACTTTTATCCCAGCCGCCGCCCGATGAACCTCCGCCGGACGCGCCAGTACCGCTATACGAGCTTTGGCCGAGGCGTGTGGGCCCTCAGGCAGCGTCTTCCAGCAACTCCGGGCGATTCAGCATCCGGGCCAGTTTCTCCAGTCCGGCGCGGCGCAGCTCGGCGCCGTCGCGTTTGCCGGGATGAAAGCCGCGTTTGTAGTAGGCCCGATACGCCGGCCCCAGACGACGCAGCCAACCGGGTTTCCCCAGCAGCCAGTTGAAGCCACCCAAGACGGAGCGCCAATCCGTCCTGTCGTCCATGTCCGCGCGCAACTGCAGATAGTGAAAGATGGTAAAACCGATAAACTCCACCGTGGTCCCGGCCATTTCGCTCACCCGAGTCCAGTAACTGCCCACCTGGTCCTGGTAGACGTCGAAGGCCACAGACTTGTGCTCGCTCTCCTCAATGGCGTGCCAGAGCCAGAGCGGCAGCATGCGCTCGTCCATGCCTTCAAAGATCTCGTCATTGCTGAGGATCGCTTCGGCCAGCATGGCGGTGAAATGCTCGAGCGCACAGGTCTTGGCCAGGGCGCGCTCGGGCGACATGCGTGCCTCGCGCCACTTCAGGCCCTCATGAACGAATTGTTCCACCTTGTTGGCGGGGATGCCGTTTTGCTCCATCAGGGCATTGAAGGTCTCGTGCTCGTTGCCGTGGTGGGCTTCCTGACCGATAAAACCCTTGACCCGCTCGGCCAGCTCCGGATCCCGGATTTGGTTCTGATAGCGGCGCACGGAGCGCACGAAGAAACGCTCCCCCTCCGGGAAAGTACAGGACAGTGCCGTCAGCAGCAGCGTCTTGAACTGATCGCCGTCGAACCAGTACCGAGGGATGGACGCATCGTACTGGAAATCCATCTTCCGTGGCTGCACGTCGCTCTGATTGGTACGACCGGGTGTGGGCGCTTGTGCGGTCATGGCAACAACCTCCTGCCTTGTTGAGTCGTGCCCACTATGCACCGCCGTTTGCAAGCACGTTAGTGCAAATTGTGCCATTCCGCAGGCCTGCGTCCCGGGCGCACCTGGCTCAGGATGACCGTCGCGGATCGTCTTCCAGGTTCTGTTTTTGCACCTCAGCCATCAGGTCCGGGAAAAACCGCAAAAAGACGTCTTCCAGCTCGCCGTCCAGAACACGGAGCTCGTCCACGGCGCCGGCGAAGCCATGGGCGAACCGTAATCGACTGGCCAGGTGGTCAAGGACCTGACCGGTACTGGCCAGGCTCGCACAGGCCCGCAGCCAGTCGCGGTCAATCATCTTCTGCAGCGAAATGCGCGCTGGCTCTGGCAACCCGGACAAAGTCTGTTTCAGGTCCGCATAAACCTCCTCGACAAAGCGGTCC
>CAYPKI010000105.1:0-9404 GCA_964411265.1 uncultured Alcanivorax sp.
ACATATAGCGTTCCATGTTGCCGGTGAGATGCAGCGTCAGCTCCCGCTCCGGTTCACGCTGGTCCGGATAGGGATGCAGCTGCTCGAGATCCGCGTAACTCAGGCAACGCCGGCCCTCGACCGGCAGTCCGATGCCGGGGTCGTCGGGTCGGTGCGAGAGGTAGTCGGTGCGCATGGCCGTGCTGGGGCCATATTCCGCCTCGGCATGATCGGCCGGTTCCATTTCCATATTCATGCCGCCGTTCTTGTGGTCCATTTGCATGCCGCTGTTATCCATGTCCCCGTCGCCCATCGCCTGCATGGAGCCCATGGCCTCCATGCCGCGTTCGGGTTGCGGGTCCATGGCGGGTACGGGCGCCGTCATGCCTTCGCGGGGGGCCAGGGTGGCGCGGGTGTAGCCCGAGCGGTCGAGCGACTGCGCGAAGATGGTGAAGGCGCGATTCTCCGCGGGCCGCACCAGGACATCATAGGTCTCGGCCACGCCGATGCGAAACTCGCCCACCGGCACCGGCTTCACCGGCTGGCCGTCGGCGGCCACCACCGTCATCTCCAGGCCCGGAATGCGGACATCGAAGAACGTCATGGCCGAGCCGTTGATGACGCGCAGTTTGACCGTCTCGCCGGGCTCAAACAGGCCCGTCCAGTTGGCCGCCGGCGGCGTACCGTTCAAGAGAAAGGTATAGGTGGAACCCGTGACATCAGACAGATCGCGGCTGCTCATGCGCATTTTGTTCCACATGTGTCGGGCCCGGAGCGTGTCCACGACGCCCTTTTGGCGCATGTCGTCGATCAGATCAAAGAAGGTGCGCTGGTTGTAGTTGTAGTAATGGGCCATGCGCTTGAGGCTGTGATAGATGCCGTCCGGGTCCTCGTCGGTCCAGTCCGAGAGCACCAGCACATGCTCGCGGTCGGCCGGCGCCGGGTCCTCGCCCGCGGGATCGACTACCAGGGCGCCGTACATGCCCGTCTGCTCCTGGAAACCCGAGTGGCTGTGATACCAGTAGGTACCGGCCTGGTTGACGTCGAACTCATAGACGAAAGTCTCACCCGGCTGGATGCCGTCGTAGCTGATGTCCGGCACCCCGTCCATCTCGAACGGCAGGATGATGCCGTGCCAGTGAATGGAGGTGGTTTCCTCCAGCTTGTTGGTGACGCGGAGCCGCACGCGCTCGCCCTCGCGCCAGCGCAGCACGGGCGCGGGCACGGAGCCGTTGATGGCGGTGGCAGTGCGGCGGCGGCCGGTGATATTGACCGTCCGCGGCGCAATGGTCAGATCAAAGTCGTTGCCCGACAGGGTTTCGCCCGACCAGGCTGGTTGAGCTCCGGCGCGAGCCGGCGTCATGCCCACTGAGGGCAGCAGCGTGGCGCCAGCAAGCCCCTGCACAAACTGGCGGCGCTTCAGGCGCGGTGTTGTAGCCGTCATGGTACAAGCTCCGATAGCAAAGGGTCTGAGTATGCGGCCGGCGACCGCGGGATCAATCAGCCTTCAGGAAATCGGAGGTCGGAAGGGTGGCCGCTCGAAGGCCGTTAGCATGTGGGTGGGGTCGAGGGCCAAAGCAGCTTCGGCAGGCGGCCGGGGCGCGTTGAATACGGTCGCGTCGGCGACCAGACCGCCACAGGCCTGTGCGCACGAGCAATCGGCCCCGCCCGGGCAATGGGCATTCTCGTTTTCCTGGTGCTCACAGGGCACCCCGGCCGCGCCCTCCGGCGCATTCTGCGCGAAAGCCGGCACCGGCTGCAGCAGACTGGCCATCAGGGTTAGGACAACGAGAAAACGATACAACATGAATCGATTAGATCAGAGGCTACGGCCCGGGGCAACCTTCAAGAGCTCGTTAGTCGGCGTCCGCGAGGATCGCCTTGGTGACACTGCTGGTAGCAATCAGCCGCTGCCGTTCGCCGTTGTCCGCATGCACCTCGGCGCGCATGGCGGCCAGGGTACGGCCCAGACGGTCCACCCGGGCCTGAATCGTCACCCGGTCACCGCTACCGGCGGCGCGCAGCAGACTGACATGGGTTTCAATGGACACCGGATGCTGATGGTCGTACAGTTGCGACACTACCGCGAAGAAAGAGGCCACGTCCACAAAGGCATAAACGATGCCGCCGTGCAGCGAGCCTTCGGGATTAACGGTGAACTCATTCATGGCGATGCCGATCTCTGCGGCACCGTCCGCGGCGTTGTACAGTTCCAGTCCGCAAGCCCGGTGGAACGGATGGGCCAGCACTGACTCGCGTGTTTCCGGTTGAACCTGCATGCCGGGCGTCCCTCTGTTGTACCGTAATCGGAGCGAGACGGAGTCTAGCATGCTGTTGATAAACCCTGTGCGTGCTCAGCATGGTCTGAAGCGTGCATCTGGTGTACTGGGTTGCGACGGACAGGGTGGTTCCCTTTCCGAGCGACCCAGTGCAGCAGGTGGGCGCTTCAGGCCACGCCCTGCGGGGCTTTCAGGCTGGCCCGCACTCATCGTTGCTCTTTTTCGACGGGGGCAGGCACCCGCCTTCAAAAGAGCACCTCGATTGGGGACCAGCCTGAAAGCCTGAGCGCGTACAGGGTTTTTCAACAGCCTGCTAGCATGGTGGTCTCGCGCCCGGCAGCCCTCGATGGACAGTCGATGGCTGAGGCAGTAGCATTCCCGCACGCATCGCCAGGCCCCGTGAGTTGCGATGAGACCGAACCTGGCGCAATTTCGATGACCATGGGTCGAAAAGTGCCGAGTGACGATACCCGGCGAGCGCCGGATGCTTCAAAACTGAACCGTTTGCTTGTGATTGCGGCCGCTCACACCGGCAACAATGTCTTCACGACGCCGGCACTGCGGCTGATCAAACGGTCATTTCCCCACCTTCAGCTGGACGTGATCGTTCTCAACCGCAAGAGTTCGGGGGTTTTTGCGGGCAACGGCGACATTGACCGGCTCTTGATCACCTCAAGTAAGTTGCGGGTTAAACGGATCGCGAAAAATTATCCATTTATTCTCTGCCTCAACGATAAATCGGAATTTCTCCTGGACAAGGTGGATACGCCCTATGCGTGTGTTCGCGGTTTTTATGGCGCAAACCATCACGCTGATGAGGTTCTTAACTTCGTTGCGGCCACTTTGGGCCTGCCTGTCAGCGACGAGGACCGCCAGTATCATCTGGCAGGCGCGTCGTCGTTGCATCCCGAGCTGGAGCAGGCCTTGCAGACCCAGGTAAAACCGGTGGTGGGGATCCACCTCGGCTGCGGTAAGACCGCAATTCACGGCTGGAAGTTCTTTTACAACAAACGCGGCGAGCACCGAAAACTCTGGCCACTGGAAAATTATATTGAACTGGGCCGGCTTTTGCGTGAGCGTTTCCCCGACTGTGCTTTGGTAATCACCGGGGCGAAAAACGAGGCTTTTTTGGCCCGATCATTCGCGCGCGAAATTCCGGGCACCATCAACCTCGCCGGCAAAACCTCAGCCAATGAGTTGTTCAGCTCCATTGAGCACACGGACGTCTTTGTCACCCATGATTGCGGCGTTCTGCATGTGGCCTCGGCCACGCAAACACCGGTTGTGGGCCTTTTTGGTCCAACCAAGCCCATTCAAACCGGACTCTATCCCGTTTCCGAACGGAACAGAACCTTGCAGAAGCCGGAAATCGCCGACATCCGTCCCGGCGAAGTCGCCGACCAGGTAGCCGCCCTGATCGGCTGACCAGCGAGCTCGCGCTACTTGTTGTTCTTCATGGACTGGAAGAATTCCTCGTTGGTCTTGGTCTGACGCATCTTGTCGATAAGGAATTCAACCGCCGCGATTTCGTCCATGGGGTGAAGCACCTTGCGCTCGAAGATCACTTCGTCCATCTTGGAGCCGGTTTCGACCACAGCGGTAGAGAGAATGGACAGTGAGCCGCCTTCCTCGATATTGCGGGCGGCGCCAAAGAAGCGCTTGGGCTTTTCCAGCGCATGGGCGTCCACGCCACCCGTGAGCACCTTGCCGGATGAGGGCACCACGGTGTTGTAGGCACGCGCCAGCCGCGTAATGGAATCCAGCATGATGACCACATCCTGCTTGTGCTCCACCAGGCGCTTGGCCTTCTCGATCACCATGTCCGCCACCTGCACATGGCGTGCCGGGGGCTCGTCAAAGGTGGACGCCACCACTTCGCCGCGCACCGTGCGCTGCATCTCCGTCACTTCCTCCGGCCGCTCGTCGATGAGCAGCACGATGACGTGACATTCCGGGTTGGACCAGGTGATGGACTGCGCAATGTTTTGCAGCAGGAGTGTCTTGCCTGCTTTGGGCGGCGCTACGATGAGGCCGCGCTGGCCCTTGCCGATGGGCGCGACCAGGTCAATGATGCGCGCGGTGATGTCCTCGGTGGCGCTGTTGCCCTGTTCCATGACCATGCGTTCGGTGGGGAACAGCGGCGTCAGGTTTTCAAAGAGGATCTTGTTCTTGGCGTTTTCCGGCTTGTCGAAGTTGATTTCGCTGACTTTGAGCATGGCAAAGTAGCGTTCGCTGTCCTTCGGCGGCCGAATCTTGCCCGCCACGGTGTCGCCGGTGCGCAGCGAAAAACGCCGGATCTGGCTGGGCGAGATGTAGATATCGTCGGGTCCGGCGAGGTAGGAGCCCGCCGCGGAACGCAAAAAACCGAAGCCGTCCTGGAGGATTTCCAGCACGCCATCTCCGTGGATATCGGAGCCGTTCTTGGCGGCCTTTTTGAGAATACTGAAAATGACATCCTGCTTGCGCGCGCGGGCCAGATTTTCCAGCCCCAGTTCCGCGGCAATGTCCAGCAGGTCCCCGATGGGTTTCTGTTTGAGTTCAGACAGGTTCATCAGATCGTTGCGAAGTCCGGATATGAATTGAAAGATTCGCGCCCACGGGTGCGGCGCTCAAGGTTATTTCGGGATCGTCGGGTCGGCATGCCGTCGGCGGGATTTTCCGTTCGTCCGTCCCCCGTGCCGTACCGCAAGCGCGAACGGCTGGACAAAATCGCGATTACTTCGCGTGGAAATCCCGATAGAATGCAAATACTGACTTTAGCACCCCGGTATAGGGGTGTCCACCCCCGGCGCACAGGGGGCTGTGCCATTCGCCGGGGGGTGAATCGGACTCAGATGGTGCTGTCCAGGAAGGCCGTCAGTTGCGACTTGGAGAGTGCGCCCACCTTGGTGGCTTCCACATCGCCGTTCTTGAACACGGTCAGCGTGGGGATGCCCCGCACACCGTACTTGCGTGGCGTCTCGGGGTTCTCGTCAATGTTGAGCTTGGCTACGGTGAGCTTGCCGTCGTATTCCTGAACCAGATCTTCCAGGATGGGTGCGATCATTTTGCACGGACCGCACCAGGAGGCCCAGTAGTCTACCAATACCGGACCGTCGGCGTTCAGTACCTTCTCGTCAAAATCCGAGTCGCCGACCTCGATAATATCGCCGCTCATGAATGTCTCCTGGCTTGAATTGGATGGATGCCATAATATCAGGCGCCTGAAGGCGAATTTCAAGGTGATCCGACGCCCGGAACAATGGGTTCTGCCTATGAGCGAGACAATGACAGCCGATAACATGGAGGCGTCGCTGCCCGAGCCCGCGGAGCAGATTGCCGCCCTGGACCTGGGCTCCAACAGCTTCCACATGGTGGTCGCGCGACTCGCTCAGGGCGAGGTGCGGATCCAGGACAGTCTTTCCGAGAAGGTGCAGCTGGCGGAAGGGCTGGACGAGAACCGCTACATCACGGACGAGGCCATGGACCGGGCCCTGGATTGCCTGGCTCGCTTCGCCCAGCGCATCAGCGGCATTCCGCGCGGCCGGGTCCGGGTGGTGGGCACCAATGCCCTGCGCATGGCGCGCAATGCACGCACTTTCATGGCCCGCGCCCGGGCCGCTCTGGGCCATGACATCGAGGTGGTCAACGGACGCGAGGAAGCGCGCTTGATCTACCTGGGCGTTGCCCATGCGCTGGCTGACGATGAGGGCCGCCGGCTGGTGGTGGACATCGGCGGCGGCAGCACCGAGGTCATCATTGGTGAGCGCTTCGAGGCTCTGGAAACGGAATCCCTGCACATGGGCTGCGTGAGCTTTACGCGCTCGTTCTTCCCGGACGGTCGGATCACCCGTGAGCGCATGGATGCCGCGGTAACGGCCGCGCGCAAGGAAGCACTGGTTATTGAATCGGCCTACCGGGCCTCCGGCTGGAGCCTGCCGGTCGGAGCTTCCGGCACCGTCAAAGCCATTGCTCGGGTATGTGAGCGTCAGGGATGGAGCACCTCCGGCATTACGCGTTCGGGCTTGGAGGCGATCGAGAAGAAGGTAATCAAGGCCGGGCACGTCAACAAGATCAATCTTAAAGGTCTGAGCGCGGATCGCGCGCCCATCTTCGCCGCCGGTCTGGCCATTTTGCGTGGTCTCTTCGAGCAGTTCGGCGTTAACGAGATGGCCGTGTCCACGGGCGCGCTCCGGGAAGGTCTGCTCTACGACCTGCTGGGCCGGTTTCAGCACGAAGACGTACGTGAGCGCACCGTGGTGGCCATGATGCGGCGGTATGCGGTGGACCCGGACCAGGGCCGCCGCGTGGCGGAGACGGCCGAACAGCTGCGCCGGCCAGTGGCGGACGACTGGGCGCTGGACGCCGCCTGTGTCGACGTGCTGCGCTGGGCGGGTCAGCTCCATGAACTGGGCCTGGCGGTTTCACACAGTCAGTTCCACAAGCATGGCGCCTATCTGCTGACCTGGTCCGACATGCCGGGATTCTCGCTGGAGGCGCAACAGGCGCTGGCTTTTCTGGTACGAGGGCACCGCCGCAAGCTGCCGCTGTCCGCGCTTTCGGACCTGCCGGAAGCGGAGCAGACGTCGTGGCTGAGGCTGTGCCTGCTGCTGCGCCTGGCCGTGCGCCTGCACCATGCCCGCCGCGACGGCGTCCCCGACGGCTTGACGCCTCGGGCTGGCAGCAAGTGGCTGGAGCTGACCTTTCCGGAGAACTGGCTGGCGGAGCACCCCTTGACCCGCGCCAATCTGGAAGAAGAGCAGCGTTACTGGCGCGCGGCGAGTTATGAGCTGGCGCTGACCTGACCGCCCCGGCGTTCCAGCAGCACCCCCTGCGCGGAACGGGGTGTTTCTTCCGGACCGGGCCGGGCACGGTCGTAATGACCGTCCGGACGCAGGAACCAGGCCTGGCAGTTGTCTTCCAGATAGGGCATGAGGCCGTCATCGATAACACGCTGTTTCAACCCCGGCGCCAGAATGGGAAAACAGGTTTCCACCCGGTTGAAGAGGTTGCGGTCCATCCAGTCCGCACTGGAGCAATATACCAGCTCTTCGCCGCCATGGTAGAAGTAGTGCACCCGGCTGTGTTCCAGAAAGCGATCGACAACGGAACGCACGCGGATGTTCTCCGACAGTCCGGGAATGCCGGGCCGCAAACAGCAGATGCCGCGCACGATCAGGTCGATCTCCACGCCCGCCTGACTCGCCCGGAGTAGCGCCTGCATGATGCGGCGCTCGGTAAGAGCGTTGAACTTGGCCACGATCCGCGCCTTGCGGCCCGCGAAAGCCTCGGCTGTTTCGAACTCGATCAAATCCAGCAGTGTTCTGTGCAACGTAAAGGGGGCATGGCGCAGATGCTTCAATCGCGCCGCCTTGCCCATGCCGGTGAGCTCCTGAAAGATCTTGTGCACGTCCTGACACACGGACACATTCGAGGTCATGAGCCCGTAATCCGTGTACAGCCGCGTCGTCTTGGTGTGGTAGTTTCCAGTGCCCAGATGGACATAGCGTTTGATGCCCGAGGCGTCGCGGCGCACAGCCAGTAGCATCTTGGCGTGCGTTTTGTAGCCCACCACGCCATAGACGACGATGGCGCCCGCCTCCTGCAGCCGCCGCGCGCCCTCGATATTGCTTTCCTCGTCGAAGCGCGCGCGCAGTTCCACCACGGCCGTGACTTCCTTGCCGTTGCGCGCGGCTGTTTCCAGATGATCCAGGATTTCCGAGTCCGTGCCTGTGCGATACAGCGTCTGCTTGATCGCCAGCACCTTGGGATCGCGCGCCGCCTCCGCCAGAAAGTTGACTACGGGGGCGAAGGACTCGAAGGGGTGATACAGCAGAACGTCTTCCTGGTCCAGCACATCAAAGATGCTTTCCTTGTTGCGTACCACCCGTGGCACATTGGCGGAAAAGGGGGTGTAACGCAGGCGCGGACGTTGCGCATTGGTAAACATGCGAGCCAGGTTGACGGGGCCATTCACCCGGTAGAGATCGTCATTGTTCAGCTCGAATTGCTGCAGCAGATAGTCCGTCAGGTACTCAGGGCAGTTGTCCGCTACCTCCAGGCGCGTTTCATCGCCGTAACGACGAGACAGCAGCTCACCCTTGAGCGCGGACGCGAGATCCTCAACGTCCTCGTCCACTTCCAGATCCGCGTTGCGTGTGACCCGGAACTGATAACAGCCCGTGGCCTTCATGCCCGGAAAGAGATCGCTGGCATGGGCATGAATCATGGACGAGAGAAACACGAAATTGTCGCCGTCGGCGCAGATCTCTTCCGGCAGCCGAATCAAGCGGGGCAGCGAGCGCGGCGCGGGCACAATGGCCAGCCCGGTCTGGCGCCCGAAGGCATCCTCGCCCTCCAGCGACACAATGAAGTTGAGGCTCTTGTTAACCAGCCGGGGAAACGGATGTGCCGGATCCAGAGCAATGGGCGTGAGCACGGGATAGATCTGATCCCGGAAATAGCGCTTGACCCAGCTCTCCTGCTCGGGCGTGAACTGCTCCCGGCGCAAAAAGCGCACGCCTTCCTCGGCCAGCCGCGGCAGCAGCACTTCGTTGAGCGTGCGGTACTGCCGGTCGACGGCTTCATGGGTGATGCGCGAGATTTCGGCAAGCACCTCGCCCGGCAGCATGCCATCCGGGCCGGGACGCCCGGTGCCCGTTTCCAGACGTTCCTTGAGCTCGGCTACACGGATCTCGAAGAACTCGTCGATGTTGTCCGAGAAGATCAACAGGAAGTTGAGCCGTTCCAGTAGCGGGTGGCGCTCGTCCATGGCCTGCTCGAGCACGCGCAGGTGAAACTGCAGCAGACTTAGCTCGCGGTTGATGTAATAATCCGGGTTATCAAGATCCGTGATCGGGCTCTGGGCTTCATTCATGGCGATCAGCCTGTGGCATTTCTATGGCAAGCAAATGAAAACGTTCAGGGTCGCTGATCATAGAGCAGCGTGGCCGCTTTTTTGGCGAAATAGGTCACAATGGCGTCCGCGCCCGCGCGCTTGAACGCGGTCAGTGATTCCAGCATCACTTTGCTTTCGTCCAGCCAGGCCTTTTCAAAAGCGGCCATGTGCATGGAATACTCGCCGCTGACCTGATAGACGAAGGTGGGTACGGCGAATTCATCCTTCACCCGACGCACCACGTCCAGATAGGGCAGCCCGGGTTTGAC
>CAYPKI010000106.1:0-267 GCA_964411265.1 uncultured Alcanivorax sp.
AAGACCTCACGGTAGTGCGCGCGTTTTTTCAGCACGGTGAGCCAGCTCAGCCCCGCCTGGACGCCTTCCAGAATGAGGAACTCGAACAGACGCTGGTCGTCGTGCTCGGGCACGCCCCATTCCTCGTCATGGTAGGCGACATAGAGCGGGTCGTCGCCGCACCAGGGGCAGCGCTGGATTTCCGGCATGAATCCCCCTTGTTTCAATGGTCTCCGGAATTCATCGGGGCAAGGATGCCCCTCCCACATCGCCCAACCCAGCCGTGGG
>CAYPKI010000106.1:277-2856 GCA_964411265.1 uncultured Alcanivorax sp.
CAGCGTTTGGGCTCGGGCATGAATCCCCCCTTCTTTCGATGGTCCGTAGGAGCGGCGTCCTCGCCGCGACCCGCTTTCCAGACACTCTGGAAGAAAATCGCGGCGGGGACGCCGCTCCCACAGCAGGTCGCGGTTATGCGAGAAGCGGCCTCAACCGCTATACTACGGCACTTTCGCGGACCCGGACCAAGGCTTTTATGGATCACGATTACAGGCCCGCCACTTTTCAGGATCTGATTCTGGCGCTGCAACAATACTGGGCCGAGCACGGCTGTGTCATTGTCCAGCCGCTGGACATGGAGGTGGGCGCGGGCACTTTTCACCCGGCCACCTTCCTGCGCAGCATTGGTCCCGAAAACTGGAACTCGGCCTATGTGCAGCCCAGCCGCCGTCCCACGGACGGGCGCTACGGGCAGAACCCCAACCGGCTGCAGCATTATTACCAGTTTCAGGTGGTCCTCAAGCCGTCCCCGGACGAAATCCAGGATCTTTTTCTGGGCTCGCTACGGGCGCTGGGGCTGGATCCGGAAGTTCATGATATCCGCTTTGTCGAGGACGATTGGGAATCACCGACCCTGGGTGCCTGGGGGCTGGGCTGGGAAGTGTGGCTGGACGGCATGGAAATCAGCCAGTTCACCTACTTCCAGCAGGTAGGCGGCATTGATTGCTACCCGGTCACCGGCGAGATCACCTATGGGCTGGAACGGATCGCCATGTATCTCCAGGGGGTGGAGTCGGTGTTTGATCTGGTCTGGTCCGACGGGCCCTTCGGCCGGGTCGTCTACGGCGATGTCTTTCACCAGAACGAGGTGGAGATGTCCACCTACAACTTCGAACTCGCGGATGTTGCCGAGCTTTTCCGCGAGTTCGATCTCTTTGAGCACGAGAGCAAGCGGCTGAGTGCAGCCGGCTTCCCCCTGCCCGCCTATGAGTTCGTGCTCAAGGCCTCGCATGCCTTCAATCTGCTGGACGCGCGCAAGGCGCTATCGGTGACCGAGCGCCAGCGCTTTATCCTGCGCGTGCGCGAACTGGCCCGGGCCGTGGCCCGGGCCTACTTCGACGCCCGTCGGCAGCTGGGCTTTCCCCTGGCCGACGACGACGTGCGCGACGAGGTAATAGCGCAACTCGAGCGCGATGAACAGAAACAGCAGAAAAAGGCCCAGGGGGGCGGTCAATGAATACCGCGGATCTATTGATCGAGATCGGTACCGAGGAACTCCCCCCGTCGGCGCTGCGCGAACTGGCGCAGACGCTCGCGGACGAAGTCACCGCCCAGGTGGACGATGCCGGCCTGGGCCATGGCGAGCTCAGGGTCTTCGCTTCGCCCCGGCGGCTGGGCTTTCGTCTGGCCTGCCTCCAGACCCGGCAGGCAGACCGCCAGGTGGAGCGCACCGGGCCGGCCGTCGAGCAGGCTTTTGATGCGGACGGCAACCCCACCAAGGCGGCGGAGGGTTTCGCGCGCTCGCTGGGGCTGAGCGTGGATCAGCTGGAACACCGCGACTCCGACAAGGGCAGACGCCTGGGCGCGTCCATTACCGAGGAGGGGAAATCCGCGGCGGAACTGATCCCGGACATGGTGGCGCGGGCGGTGCAGAAGCTGCCGATTCCGAAGCGCATGCGCTGGGGCAAGCACCGCGAGCAATTCGTCCGGCCGGTGCACTGGCTGGTGGCGCTGCTCGGCAAGGACGTGCTGGACATGACTCTGCTGGGACAGCAGTCCGGGCGCACCACTCAGGGCCACCGCTTCCATGGTTCCGGCGCCCTCGAGCTGGCCTCCCCCGACGAGTACGAAGGTCGACTGGAAACGGACGGCTATGTCATGGCGGATTTCGAGCGCCGCCGGACGCTGATTCAGGAGCGAGTCGAGGCGCTGGGCCGGGAACAGGGGGGCGAGGCAAGCATCGAAGCGGATCTGCTGGAAGAGGTGACGGCCCTGGTGGAATGGCCCGTACCCCAGGCGGGTCGTTTTGACGAGGACTTCCTGCGTGTACCCCAGGAAGGCTTGATCACGGTCATGCAGGAACACCAGAAGTATTTCCCGGTACTGGGCGGAAACGGCAAACTCCTGCCCGCCTTCATTTTTGTCAGCAATATTGAAAGCACGGATCCGGCCCAGGTCGTCCATGGCAACGAAAAGGTGATTCGGCCGCGCCTCGCCGATGCCGCCTTCTTTTATGACAACGACCAAAAGAAGTCCCTGGATGAACACGCCCGCCCACTCGAACAACTGGTCTTCCAGCACAAGCTGGGCACGGTGGCGGACAAATGTCAGCGGGTCAGCCAACTGGCCGGGCGTATTGCCGGGCAGATCAGCGGCGACGCGAACAAGGCCACGGAGGCCGGCCGACTGAGCAAGGCGGACCTCACCACCGAAACCGTGGACGAGTTCGACACCATGCAGGGCATCATGGGCTACTACCTCGCCCGCAACGAAGGCCGGAGCGAGGAAGTCGCTCGCGCGCTCCACGAGCAATACTTGCCCCGCTTTGCCGGCGACGAGATTCCCGCCACCCGGACCGGCCAGGCTGTGGCGGTGGCGGACAAACTGGACACCGTGGTGGGCATTTTCGGCATCGGCC
>CAYPKI010000106.1:2866-6580 GCA_964411265.1 uncultured Alcanivorax sp.
GAAACCCACGGGCGACAAGGACCCCTTCGCCCTGCGTCGCGCCAGCCTGGGCGTGTTGCGTATCCTGATCGAACAGGAACTGGACCTTGATCTGGTAGATCTGATCAACGAAAGCCGGGCCACCCTGGGCGGGAAACTGGAAAACGAAGAGGTGGCGACGGATGTGGCCGAGTTCTTCATGGGTCGTTACCAGACCATGTACCGGGATCAGGGCGTATCCACCGAGGTGATCCGTTCGGTACTGGCGGTGGAGCCCAGCCGGCCCCGGGACTTCGACCGCCGTGTCCGGGCCGTGCGCAACTTCGTGCAACGCCCGGAAGCGGAAGCCCTGGCGTCGGCGCACAAACGCGTGGGCAATATCCTGTCCAAACAGGCGGATGAAGTGGCTCAGGCCGTGGACGAGAACCAACTGGAAGCAGCCGAGGAAAATTCGCTCTTGCGGGCGGTGCGCGATGCCCGTTCGGCCGTGGGCCCGCAGCTCGCGGACGGCGATTACGCCCGGGCGTTGTCGCAGCTGGCCGGATTGCGCGAACCGGTGGATGCGTTCTTTGATAACGTCATGGTCATGGCGGATAACGCTCAGGTGCGCGCCAACCGGCTGGCACTGCTGCGCGAGCTCCGGGATCTGTTTCTGACAGTGGCGGATATTGGTGAACTCCAGGCATGACGAATCTGGTGTTGCTCGACCGGGACGGAGTGATCAATGAGGACTCGGAAGCACACATCAAGTCGCCGGCCGAGTGGATCCCTCTGCCCGGCAGCCCGGAAGCCATTGCCCGGCTGAACCGCGCCGGCTATGCGGTCTGGGTGGTCACCAACCAGTCCGGCATCGGCCGGGGGTATTTCACGGACGATCATCTGGCCGCTATTCACGATAAAATGCATGCGGCCATCCGCGCGGCAGGCGGCGAGCTCGCGGGTATCCGGGTCTGCTCCCATGTGCCGGACGCCGGCTGCGGCTGTCGCAAGCCCGGGACCGGCCTGGTTCGCGCTATTGAAACGGAGCTGGACCGGTCGGTGAAAGACGTCCCCTTTGTAGGCGACAGCCTCCGGGATCTGGAATGCGCCCGGGCGCGCGGTTGCCGGCCCGTGCTGGTGCGCACCGGCAAGGGCGAACGAACCCGGCGAGAACTGCCGGAGGCACTGGCGCAGGTGGCGGTGCATGACAATCTGGCCGCATTTGTGGACTCACTACTGGATCAGGGCTGAACCATGGCATACCGGAACCAGACCCAGGTCGGGATCGGCACCTGGATCAAGAGCATCCTCTTTTATCTGATCTATGGCGTGATGGGCATTGTCCACGGCTTTCTTTCCGTCATTATCGGGCCCTGGCTTTCCTTTGAACGACGCTACAACTTCATTAATCTTTGGACCCGGGCCAGCCTCTGGCTGGTGCAGCGTCTGAACGGTATCGAAGTCGAAATGCGGGGACGGGAGAACATCCCCGGCGACGGCCGCTTTGTGGTGATGTCCAACCACCAGAGCCAGTTCGAAACCTTTTTCCTCCAGGTGCTCTTCGCCCCCCAGGCCACCATTCTCAAACGCGAACTCCTCTGGGTGCCCTTCTTCGGCTGGGCTCTGGCTTTGCTGAAACCCATCAAGATCGACCGCAGCAAGGCCGGCTCCGCCCTCAAGCAGATCGTGGAGCAGGGGAAGGAAAGGCTGGACAAGGGCGTGCCCGTGGTGATCTTCCCGGAAGGCACCCGTCAGTCCCCGGGCGAAATGGGCGAATTCAGCGTGGGCGGCGCCATGCTCGCGTCCAAGGCAGGCGCACCCATCCTCCCCATCGCCCACAACGCGGGCGACTGCTGGCCCGCCCGCTCCAAGCTGCGCGTCCCGGGCAAAATCATTGTCTCCATCGGCGAACCCATCGCCACCGAGGGCCGCAAAACGCGGGAAATCAATGACGACGTCGCACAGTGGATCGAGAACAGCTTTAAGGAGATCAGCACGGAGGTGGGATTTTCATAATACGCCTACGCCTTTTGGTATGCCCTCTTGATGCGTAAGGATGGCGTCATCCTCCGGACAAAGAAGGATGGTCCCGGAACCCCGAAAAAACGATAGCAATATGACCGCCCATAAAGTTGAATTATTCGGCTACTCCACCAGCCCCTTTGTGGTCAAGGTGGGGGCCTTTCTCAAGTACAAGCAGATTCCTTTCGATTTCATTCCGATCAATCCGGTTCACCCGGGTCGCCAGCTTCGGCAGTTTCCGGGACAGCGCAAGGTGCCCGTACTCACGATCGACGGGGAATGGCGGGCGGAATCCACTGATCTGGGGATCTGGCTGGATGAGGTGTTTCCCGAACGTCCCATTCTGGGCCGGAACCAGGAGGACACGGATCACATTCTGCGAATCGACCAATGGGTCAACGACGAGCTCATCATGGGCCGGTTCCGGCACGCCATGGAATGGGAAAGTGTGCGTGACGGCATCCGCAACGGCTGGAGACTGGCGAACATTATCCATGACGCCACACCCATTCCCTTCCCTATCCGCAAGGCCTGGCCCTTCATGGTGAAACGGGTCGGCTTCGTCCGGCGCTTTGGCAGCAGTGTGGATCACTCGGAATCACTGGCGGAAATGCGCGAGCGCCAGCGCCGCGAGTTTCTGGACTACCTGGGTGAAGGGCCTTTCCTGGGCGGCCGGGACCGGGTCTCCCTGGCGGACCTGTCCGCGTACACGACCATTGTCATGCCGTACCTTGTCGGCATGGAAGGGGGCTCGGCCTTTCTGGATGATTCCAGCATCGTCGCCTGGTGTCGGCGGGGTGCAGGAGCATCTGCCGGCCAATCCGCTGGTGGTGCCGAGGCATATGCTGGAACGTGATCTGCCCTAGCAGGCTCTTCGCTGGAAGCTCGTCAGCAAAGCGGTCGCGGGCATGCGGGTCCGGGTTGTGATTGTTATTCGCGAATGGTCCAGGCAGCACTTATGGGGCTCTCGGCAAGGGTGTCATGGATCCGCTCCGTAGATGGCTGCGACATGATGCTTGAGCGTTTCTACAGGATAGACGTATTCGAGTGCAGTCATGGGCATGCGATTGAGTTGGTGGATGATCCGGGGGATCGGGGCCTCGTAGATACCACCTTCCATTACGATAAAGTGCTCGTAATGGAAAGCCAGCTCCTTCATTGATCCGAGCACGGACCTGCTGTCCGATTTGGCGTAACCAAGATGGCTGTATTCCTCAGTGACGCCCTCACGGGCCGCGCCGGTAATTCCTTCCTGTACCAGTAAACGATCCAGATGATCCCGGAAGAGCCCTTGAAGATCCCGGGTGTGCGCGCGCCGTACGTCCGGGGCGATAAAATGGGTCAGTGTTTGATCATTCACGAAAAGGACGCACTTTCGTCCCTGAATGTAAACAAGATTGACGTGCCAGGGCCCCAATCCCGGACCTTCGGGAGCGTCCACGGATAACTGTGACTCCGACAGACCCATTTCTTTCCGGAGCCTGGCGGTGCATCGAATCAGCTGCATAGGTCCCCGGCAAGATCATTCCGGTTAGCCCGAAAAGGAAACCCTTGAAGAAGGGCGCCCGTCGTCCGGTGGGATTTCAAATCGCGATGCGGGGCAGGGACGGCGAGAACGACGCTCTGCAACACAGCATGGGGAGGGTGCGAACCGCGCACCCTGGAATGAATAGCTGGCCCCGCCGCCGGACCTCCCCTGCCAGGGGAGGAAGCGTGGTGTCAGACGTCCAGGTT
>CAYPKI010000106.1:6590-7660 GCA_964411265.1 uncultured Alcanivorax sp.
GACTCGTCGTCGTCGAGGCGGGCGACGGCGTCTGGGAGTTCTTCGACCATCCTGTCGTCGAAGGTGTTCAGCCGGTGAGGTCTGTCGAGGACCACGTGGCCGACCCGGTCCTCGATGGTGACCTGGAGCATGCGCCGGACTTCCGGGTCCATGGTGGTTTCCCAGAGTTGGTCCGGGTTCATCTCACCGAGGCCTTTGTAGCGTTGCACATTGGTGCCACGGCGCGCCTGGGCCATGAGCCAGTCCACCGCCTCGGCGAAGTCGCTGATGGGCTTTTTGGACTCATTGCGCTGAACATAGGCGTCGTCGGCCAGCAGATCTTCGAGCTTCTCGCCCAGGGTGCGGATCCGGGTATAATCCGGGGACTCCAGGAATTCCCTGGTGATTCGGTACTGCCGCGGTACGCCATGGGCGACCACCTGGATGCTGGGTAGGTAGATGGGGCGTTCGGCGTCCTCCACCGGAGTAATGGTGTGCCGTCGGGACTTGTCCGTGGCCGCGTTGACCCGGGTTTCGAGTTTTTCGCACCAGTCCGCCATGAAGTCGTAATCGGCGAGTTTTTCCGCGTCCACGGAGGGCAGGTAAATCATCTGCTCCAGAGCGGCCGCCGGGAAGACCCGCGACTGGCGGTCAATCGTGCGCATCACCTCCCGATATTCATTGATCAAAGCTTCCAGGTTAGCGCCTTTGATAGGCGCAGCCTCACTGGTCGGATACAGGGCGGCGTTGTCCAAAGCGATGCCGGTGAGGTATTCCTCCAGAGCGGGGTCGTCTTTCACATAGGTTTCCTGCTTACCCTTCTTGACCTTGTAGAGGGGCGGCTGGGCGATGTAGACATAGCCTCCCTCGATGAGCTCGGGCATCTGCCGGAAGAAGAAGGTGAGCATGAGGGTGCGGATGTGGGAGCCGTCCACGTCCGCGTCTGTCATGATAATGATGCGGTGATAGCGCAGCTTGGACGGGTCATATTCGTCCTTGCCGATGCCGCAGCCCAGGGCCGTAATCAGGGTGGCGACTTCGTTGGATGAGAGCATCTTGTCGAAGCGGGCCTTCTCGACATTCAGGATCTT
>CAYPKI010000106.1:7670-8757 GCA_964411265.1 uncultured Alcanivorax sp.
ATCTTGCCCTTGAGCGGAAGGATGGCCTGGGTGCGCCGGTCCCGGCCCTGTTTGGCGGACCCGCCGGCGGAGTCGCCCTCCACCACATAGAGTTCGGACTTCGCCGGATCCTTTTCCTGGCAGTCGGCGAGCTTGCCCGGCAGGCCGGCGACGTCCAGCGCGCCCTTGCGCCGCGTCATGTCGCGAGCCTTGCGCGCAGCATCCCGGGCGCGGGCGGCGTCGACAATCTTGGACGCGATCATCCGCGCTTCCTGGGGGTTTTCCGCGAGATAGTCGCGGAAGCGCTCGCTCATGGCATTGTCCACGGCCCCTTTCACCTCGGAGGAGACCAGCTTGTCCTTGGTCTGGCTGGAGAACTTGGGGTCCGGGACCTTGGCGGAAATTACGGCCGTGAGCCCTTCCCGAGCGTCATCGCCGGAGGGCACGGCCTTTTCCTTCTTGAGATAACCCTCGGCTTCCAGATAAGTGTTCACAGAGCGGGTGAGCGCGGCCCGGAAGCCGGCCAGATGCGTGCCGCCATCCCGCTGGGGGATATTGTTCGTAAAGCAGAAGATATTTTCCTGGTAGCCGTCATTCCACTGCATGGCAACTTCCACGACGGTGCCGTCCTCGCGCTCGGCGGTGAAGTGAAAGACGGTGTTCAGCGGATTCTTGTTCTCGTTCAGGTATTCGACAAAGGCGGAAAGGCCCCCATCGTACTGGAAGATGTCCTCGTCGCCCGAGCGCTCGTCGTTGAGGGCAATGCGAATCCCCGAGTTGAGGAAGCTCAGCTCGCGCAGGCGCCGGGCGAGGATGTCGTAGTGGAAATGGATGTTGGTAAAGGTCTCGGCACTGGGGCGGAAATGGATGGTGGTGCCGCTGACATCGGTATCGCCCACGACTTCCAATGGGCCCTGAGGCTCGCCATAGCGATAGGTTTGTTCATGAACCTTGCCCTGGCGTCGTATTTCCAGTCGGAGTTCCTCGGATAGAGCGTTAACCACGGATACGCCCACACCATGGAGGCCGCCGGAGACCTTGTAAGTGTTGTCGTCGAACTTGCCCCCGGCGTGGAGCACGGTCATGATGACCTCCGCGGCGGAGGAAC
>CAYPKI010000106.1:8767-9361 GCA_964411265.1 uncultured Alcanivorax sp.
GGGGATGCCCCGGCCATCGTCGGAGAGGGTCACGCTCTCATCAGGGTGGATAGTGATGCGGATTTCGGAGCAGAAGCCGGCTAACGCTTCGTCGATGGAGTTATCCACGACCTCGAAAACCATGTGGTGTAGACCAGTGCCGTCGTCCGTGTCGCCGATATACATGCCGGGACGCTTGCGGACCGCGTCCAGGCCCTTGAGCACCTTGATGCTTGAGGAATCGTAATCCTGGTCCTGTTCTTCCGCCATATTGTCTCTCTGTGACTTGTTGTTAGCCCGTCTTGAGGGTGCCGTGTTCCACGTGGAACATGCGGATTTCCTGCTCCAGCGGTGCGAGGAGATCCTCGTCCGCCGCCAGCGCCGTAAAAATCGTCTGTTGGCCCAGCCGCTGAATCATCTGCAACACCCCGCTCCGGTGGTCCGCATCCAGTTCGGATCCCAGATCGTCCACCAGCACCAGGCAGGAACGCCCCGCCTCAGCAACCAGCAGCTCGAGCTGAGCCAATACCAGTACATAAGCCAGGCTCTTGGTTTGCCCCCGGCTAAAAACATCCCGGACCGAGCCGGCACCCGTTGTCAGGCGCAAATCGGCTC
>CAYPKI010000107.1:0-7569 GCA_964411265.1 uncultured Alcanivorax sp.
GGGCTTGTCGCCGGCATCGGCATAATCCCGCGGCGTCGTAGCTGTTTCGGAATCGGGTTCTTTGGAGCTGTCCAGATCATCCACGGGTTCAAAGGGCGTAGCGCCCTTCTTGTCCAGCCCATAGTCCTCGGACAGCGTGCCGCGCGCACTGGGCGCATAGTCAAGCGGCGGACCATTGTCCGAGGTGTCGGGGCTCGTGTCCTCCGAAGCAAGGGCGTCGAGCGAGGCGTCCGAGGCCAGACGTCGGCCCGCCTCGGAGCACAAATCATGCGCTCCCGAGGATAGATGCTCATGGACCTGGCGGTAGGACTCGGTCAGCTGGTTGACCAGCTCGGCGGTCCGAACAAAGTGCTGATCCACCTGACGCCGATACTCATTGAGTTCTTTCCGTGCCTCGTCACGCTCGCGCATCAGACGTCCGTACTGGCGTCGCGCCGGCAACAGCACATACAGGAGCAGGGCCCCGATGGCTGCCCCCAGGACAAAAATCGCCAGCGCATTCAACCAGGTCATAGCGGACTCCTGAATTCGGCAGAAGACGCTTATTGCAGCACAGCTGTCTGTGCCGGGCCAAGCGTTTTCGCAGGCTGGCAGGCTGTCGGGAAACCCCATGCGCACCCAGCGTGGCCTGAAGCGAGCCGCAACTGTACTTTATTGCGTTGGACCGGGTGATACCCGTTCCGAGCGACAACGTCCAGTAGATGGGCGCTTCAGGTCGCGCCGTGCGGAGCTTTCAGGCTGGCCCGCAGTCATCGCTGCCATTTTCTTGACGGTTAGACACCTGCCTTCAAAATGCCGCCTCGATTGCGAACCAGCCTGAAAGCCTGAGTACGCAACGACTTTTTGAACAGCCTGCTAGAATAGCGCGCCCTGCGCGTCGGGAGGAAACATGAATACCACCACAAGTACTGGTGACGCTATCACCTTCGGGGGGCCGGCCGGCGTACTGGAAGCGCGGCTGGAAAAGCCCGACGGCCCGCCGCGCTTCCGTGCTGTCGTCTGTCATCCCCATTCGCTATACGGCGGCAGCATGGAAAACAAGGTGGTAACCACCCTGACCCGGGCCTGCCGTGCGGCCGGGGGCGTGGCCCTGCGCTTCAATTTCCGCGGCGTGGGCGCCAGTGAGGGCGAATACGACGCCGGCGATGGCGAAACCGGCGATTTTCTGGCCGCGCAGACCTGGCTCGCGGATGAATATCCGGACTTGCCGGAATGGATAGCCGGCTTTTCCTTCGGCAGCTATGTCGCCGCTTCCGGTGTGGCCCGGTTGAACGGACGCGGTATGGCGCCGTCCGCTCTGCTACTGGTGGCGCCGCCGGTGCATAACTATGGTTTTGATGCACTTCATGCGGTCGGTTGCCCGGTTACCGTGGTTCAGGGCGAGGCCGATGAAGTCGTGCCCCCGCAACAGGTCCAGGCCTGGGCGGCGGACACCGTCTTCCGGCCCGAGCTGGTGATGTTCGCGGAAACGGGCCATTTCTTCCATGGCCGGCTGAGAGATCTCAAGGACCTGGCGCTGGCCCGGCTGCCGGGCGCGGAGGCCGCGGACCCATGACCACACCCCGGGAGCATTACCAGCGCGATAAGATCGAGCACGGGTTTTTCGATGATCCCGCGCAGCACCGGGCCGTGGAGGCGCTGCAGCAGGTATTCGAGGAACTCGATGCCGAATGGCGGCGCCATCAGGGTCTATTGGGCAAGTTGCGCCGCCCGCACGCTGTGCCGGGGCTCTACATGTGGGGCGGTGTGGGGCGCGGCAAGACTTACCTCATGGATGTCTTTTACGACGCCTTGCCCGCTCAGGGCAAGCTGCGCATGCATTTCCACCGTTTCATGCAGTACGTACATCGTCAGATGCGCGCGCGCCAGGGGGAAAAGAACCCGCTGGAGAGCATTGGCGATGAGCTGGCGGACCAGGCTCGGGTACTGTGTTTTGACGAATTCTTCGTCACGGATATTACCGACGCCATGATCCTGGCCGGCCTCATGGATGTGCTCTTCCGCCGGAGCATGACTCTGGTGGCCACCTCCAATATCCATCCCGACCACCTCTACTACAACGGCCTGCAGCGCCAGCGTTTTCTGCCCGCCATTGACCTCATCAAGAATCAGTGCCGTGTACTCAATGTGGATGGCGGCGTGGATTATCGGCTGCGAGTGCTGGAACAAGCGGCGCTCTTCCACTTTCCGCTGGGCGAGCAAGCCGAGGCGTTTCTGGAAGAGCGCTTCCGGGCGCTGGCGCCCGAGCACGGCGAGTCACGGGACGATGTGGATCTGGGTGTCGAGGGCCGTGTCATCCGCGCGCGTCGGGTAAACGACGATGTCGCCTGGTTCGATTTCCTGGAGCTCTGTGATGGCCCGCGCAGCCAGAACGACTATATCGAGCTCGCGCGCGAGTTCCATGCCGTGCTCGTAGCTAATGTGCAACAGTTCGGCCGGCACCAGGAAGATCGGGCACGGCGCTTTATCAATCTCGTCGACGAGTTCTATGATCGAGGCGTCAAGCTGATCCTCTCGGCCGAGGTCGCCATCGGGGCGTGACCTTCGAATTCGAGCGTACCCGGAGCCGGCTGCTTGAAATGCAGTCCCACGACTATCTGGGCCGCGAACATCAGGCCTGACTCCGGCGCCGCCTTGTGCGAAATGATCAAGGCGGGCGGAAATCATGTCATTCACAGGGCAGCTGTGAGCCTGTTTAATCCACCGTACTTGGGCAAACGACCGTTTTACGGGAGAGAGTAAATGATTCCGCGCAACCTGTTTACGTCCGATCACGAAGCTCTGCGGGACGCCGTTAAACGCTTCCTGCAGAATGAAGCCGTTCCATACCACGAGCAGTGGGAGGAAGAAGGGCAGGTGCCGCGCGAACTCTGGACCAAGGCCGGCGAGCAGGGTTTTCTCTGCCCCATGGTCTCCGAGGACTACGGCGGTCTGGGTACGGATTTTCTCTATAGCGTGGTGATCAGCGAGGAACTGTCCCGCGCCGGGCTGACCGGCATTGGCTGGGCCCTGCACACCGAGATTGTCGCACCCTATATCGAGCGCTATGGCACCGATGCCGCCAAGCAGAAGTACCTGCAGGGCATGGTCAGTGGCGAGCAGATTGGTGCCATTGCCATGTCCGAACCGGACGCGGGCTCGGACCTGCAGGGCATCAAGACCCACGCCGTCCGCGACGGTGATTACTACATCCTGAACGGTTCCAAGACCTGGATCACCAACGGCCAGAACTCCGATGTCGTCATTGTCGTGGCCAAGACCGACCCGAAGGCGGGCGCCAAGGGTACCAGCCTCTTTCTCGTGGACCGGTCCATGGCCGGTTTCGACCGGGGCAAGAACCTGAAAAAGGTCGGCATGAAAGCGCAGGACACCTCCGAGCTTTTCTTCCAGGACGTCAAGGTTCCGGCGGAAAACCTGCTGGGCGAGGAGAACAAGGGCTTTGTCTATCTGATGCAGGAACTGCCTCAGGAGCGCCTGGGTATCGCCATCAATGGTCTCGCCATGACCGAATCCGCGTTTGAACATACGCTGTCGTATGTAAAAGAACGGAAGGCCTTTGGTCAGCGTATCGCCGATTTCCAGAACACCCAGTTCAAGCTGGCGGAAATGCGCACCCAGCTGGATGTGGCGCGCGCCTATGTGGATCGCTGCCTGGAGCTTCACATGCAGGACCAGCTGGATGTCCCCACCGCCGCGGGCTGCAAGCAGTGGACCACGGACCTGCAGGTGGACATCATTGATGAATGTCTGCAACTGCACGGCGGTGTGGGCTATATGTGGGAGTACCCCATTGCCCGCATGTACGCCGATGCCCGGGTACAGCGCATCTATGGCGGCACCAACGAAATCATGAAGAATATCGTCGCCCGCGCGCTGCTGGCGGAGTAAACGGGGAAGCGTCCTTCCGTCTTTCTCCGGGGAGCCGGCAGGGCCGATAACAACAACGGGGACACCATGAAGACGATCCGTATCATTTCATGCGCACTGGCTTTGCTGGTGCTGTCCGGCTGCTATGCCCACTTCCAGGCGCCGGCACCGGAGCTGTCCGTGCCCTTGAACGGGAAATCGGCCGAAAGGGCGGGTTCGGCCAGCTGTCAGCAGATTCTCTGGTCTTTCGCCTTCGGTGACTGCAGCATCAAGACCGCGATGGAAGATGGGCGGATCAAGCGGCTCCACCACGTGGATAGCGAAGTCAAGGTGATCCTGTGGGGCGTATTCTCCGAGTGGACGGTACGCACCTGGGGCGAGTGAGAGCTCCGTTCGGCAGGATAATCGCTTGTGCGGTGGACACGTGACCTTCACTCTGTGTCAGCGGTTAGCTCGTGCGAGCCTTGCGCGCCCGGGGTGCTGCCCGGATGGCTGGCCTTAAGACCGTAATCCGTCGGGTCCGGGGGGGAGACATCAGGGCCCAGGGTACCTACGCGTTGACCGCAATTATTGTCAGCGCTCAGCGGATTCAGGCCCGCCCTGCCAGCCATGGCGTAACAGAGCAATTCGCCGGGGGTTCAGCCATCCGGATGTCTGCAATTCAACCAGATCCTTCTCGGGGACAGACCCTTGTCAGGGAAAAGACCGGGGATAGTTCAATACAACCATCCAAGTCGGGGACAAGATTCATGGTGCCATCCCGAGTCCGGACCAGCTCGTATTTCCTTCGTCGCTTTCTGGACAATCCCCGCGCCGTGGGTTCTCTTGTTCCCAGCTCCGAGCATCTCGCCGATGCCATGGCAGCGGATATGCACGTCCCCGGGGACCGCAGTGTGGTTGAATTGGGCCCGGGTACGGGGGCCATCACGAGCCACTTGCTGGCTCGGCTGGATGATCCCGACCAGTATGTCGGTATCGAGTGCGATCCGGCTTTTGTTCAATTGCTGGGCCAGCGCTTTCCCCGGGCGAATTTCCGGCACGATTCGGCCGAACGCATGGAACGGTTGCTCCGTGACGGCGGGATGGCGCCGCCGCGCTATATTGTTTCGGGCATGCCCTTTGCCGCGCTGCCTTTGCTGCAGCAATACCGAGTCATAAGTGCGCTGCGTCGAGTTTTGCCGGTAGACGCGGAATTCCGCATGTTCCAGTACGTCCATGCCTGGCAGTTGCCCGGCGCCGTGCGTTTCCGGCGCCGGATGGATCAGTATTTCTCCGTCCAGAGCAAGCGCAATTGTGTGCTGGCCAATCTGCCGCCCGCGATGGTGCTGAGCTGGAAGGCCGCTGTGCGCGAGCCGGCCGGGCGCGCCAAGTTGAGTGACGCCGCGTGGGTCCCCGAGGATAGGGGAGCTATGGCGTTGTCGAGTGCGGACAGGCATGTCCGGTGAACGGCGCTGGTGCCTGATCCGCCTGGACGATAATCACAATGAAGTCATAGTGGAACGCTTCGCCCGGCATGCGGACGCTGAAGCGGCGAAAAAGCGTTTCGAGGGCCGGGGGCATAAACAGAGCTGGTTCGTACGTTTTGATTTCCGTGAGGTAAAGGGATAGGGAAGACCGAGGTTTGTGACTCGGACGGTCTCAGCCCAGGTGTTCCCGGAGCATCGCGCGTGCGCGCCCACGCTCATCGTCCTGACCAGGATTGCCGCGCTGAAGTTAGACAAACCCCTCGGGTTGGCCCGGTTCGGGCGCGTTTTCACAGTGGGGCTGAACAGCGAGCAGACGCGTGGTTATGCCCTGTTCCTCGGCAATGCGCACCAGCGTACTTTCATAACTGCTGAGTGGAATCAGGCCGGCGAAGATCACCGGAAAGGCCGGATTCGCGTGGCGCAGCCGGTTCAGGACCTCGCCGGGTGCAATCTTGAGTTCGGACACCGCCGCCAGGGCAATAACGGCACCCGCGTAACCGCTCATGTCCAGTTCGGCGCCATCCGGGCTGACCTTGTCCACGCTGTAGCCGCCCTGCTCCAGAAAGGATTTCATCTCGTCCACGAGAAACGGATACGGGCGAGCCAGCAGAATGGTGGGGTTCATGGCGGCAGACCTCGGGTAATGGATCAGGTGTCTGATCGGATGTTTGCCGGGACGGGCTGTTACACGGACTTCGAAAAACGCGCGAAAACCCTGGCTGCGCTATTGCACCCGACCGGGTGTCGTGATTGGATTGCCGACCCTTTCTGTCAGCCTGCAAGCAATCATGGCGAATTCCATCCCCGCCCCGCTGCTCAATGCCGTCGCTCTGGAGGGCATTTTTGCGCCGGTCATGCTCGAACGCGGGCAGGATTACTTCGACCGGGGCATGCTCATGTTCCTGGATGTGAGTCATGCGAGTGATGGCATCTGGCAGGTGGAAGCGCGCGTGGCGGGCAGTGGCAGCCGTTTTTATGATCAGCAGCTCTTCTTTGATCAACAGAAACCGCGCCAGCCCGTGCAAATGGGCTGTAGCTGCCCGTATGGCGGCTCCTGCAAACATCTGGCCACGGTTCTGCTGGCACTGCGTTCTCACAGCAACCCCGAGGCGCAAGCGGGCCCGGACTCCACGGAGGAGTGGCTGGCCGAGCTGACCAGCCTGGCGCCTGCTGAAACCAGTGCCCCGCAGGCCTTTGTAGCCTGGGTACTGGATCCCACCCAGACGGCTGAAGGCGTGCCTACCGTAACCGTCAGTGCCTGGGTAACCAGCCGGGGCGAGGACGGCAGCTGGCGCCGTAGCCGGAATGCTTCGCTCCATGATGTTGGCGACCCCCTGATCGAAACGGATCTGGACGAGCGTGATCGCCAGTGGGCCCAGACGCTGCTCCCGCATACCGCCCATGAACGCGAAGTCCGCAACCCCGTGCTGGAAGGCGCCGTGCTGGGGCGGTTATTGCAGGAACTGGCGGACGCGGGTCGGTGTTACTGGCGCTCGCTGGACAAGGAGCCCCTGACAGCCGGCGATGAGCGCGAACTGAGTCTTGTATGGCGGGAAACCGACGAGGGCTATCAGCTCGCGCGCTCGCCGGAGGACCTCGAGCTCGTGTTAATGGAACAGCCAGCCTATATTGATCCCGACCGGGGCGAGCTGGGTGCGTTGCAGCTGCCCATGCCCGCGCGCACCCTGGCGGCCTTTCTGCGCGCCCCCGTGGTGAGTCACGAGGAAGCCGCCCGTGTCACCCAGCGTCTCCATGAAACCTTTCCCGATCTTGATGTGCCCACGCCGGTACGGCTCGAACGCCGGGACCTGGCGCCGGTTCAGCCCACGCCCGTATTGCTGCTCACCGGCGATGAGTTCGGTAACCGTGCCCGGTTGCGCCAGCGTTACGGTGATTTCGAGGTGCCTCAGGATGAGGAAAACCGGCATTACATGCTCGCCCGGGGCGACACGCTCTGGCGTATTGAGCGCGAACCGGAGGCCGAGCGTGAAGCCGCCCGTGAACTGGCCCGGCAGGGACTGGAATCGGAATGGGAGCGCCAGGGCGACGACTCGGAGCTGTACTGGCGTTTTTCCGGGCTGGCCGCCTCTGCGCACTGGTATGCGTTCACCCGTACCGAGTGGCCGCGACTGGAAGAAGCCGGCTGGCTCATCCGGCGCGACAGCGATTTCCACATGGATGTTGTGGAAGCGGAGGACATTCATCTGGATCTGGACGAACAGGGCCGGGACTGGTT
>CAYPKI010000107.1:7579-9321 GCA_964411265.1 uncultured Alcanivorax sp.
ATTGACATCGATTGCGCGCGCTTTGATCTGCTGCCGCTGATTACGGAATTGTTGGCGCGGACCCGTGAGCCGGAACAACTCGCCGATCAGTACGAGCCCGTCCTGTTGCCACTGCCCGACGGGCGTCAGCTGGCCATTGCGCCCGCACGGCTCTATCCACTGATCAACACACTCTATGAACTCTTCGATCGCACGGACGACGAGGAAGCAAAGGTGAGCCGGGCGCAGGCGTTGCGCCTGAACGAGCTGGATAACACCGGTTATGTGGTACGCGGCGCCCAGGGGCTGCGCCAGCAGCTGAGTCAGCTGCGGGACGGCAAAACGGCCCGAGCCGTCGAGGCGCCGCCCGAGCTACACGTGGAGTTGCGCGATTATCAACTGGAAGGGCTGCGCTGGTTGAGTCTGCTGCGGGAGACGGGTTGCCACGGCATCCTGGCGGACGACATGGGCCTGGGCAAGACCCTGCAGACCCTGGCCCATCTATTGCTGGAGAAACAGGCCGGAAGCCTGAACCGGCCCGCACTGCTAATCGCCCCCACGAGCGTGATCAGCAATTGGCGGCGCGAGGCGGAACGCTTTACCCCCTCGCTGAAGCTGCTGGTGCTTCATGGTTCGAATCGCGCCGAGCACTTCGACGATATCCCCCACCAGGATCTGGTCGTTACCACCTATCCGCTGCTCGCGCGGGACCGCGAACGGCTGATGCAGCACGACTGGTATTACGCCGTGCTGGACGAGGCCCAGACCATCAAGAATCCGCGCTCCAAGGCCGCGCGCACCGCGCGCGATTTGACCGCGGAACATCGGCTTTGTCTCACGGGTACGCCCATGGAAAACCACCTGGGTGAACTCTGGTCCCAGTTTCACTTTCTCGTGCCGGGTCTGCTGGGCGACGAGCGTCAGTTCAAGCGCCTCTTCCGCACACCCATCGAAAAGCACGGTGATACCGAGGTGCAACAACGCCTCAGCCGGCGCGTCCGACCCTTCCTGTTACGCCGGACCAAGGAAGATGTCGCCGCCGAACTGCCGGAGAAAACGGAAATCGAGCGCACGCTGTCGCTGGCGCCTGCCCAGGCGGATCTGTACGAGACCGTGCGCATGGCCATGGACAAGCGCGTGCGCCAGGCGCTGGCGCAACAGGGGCTGGCCCGCAGTCAGGTCACCATCCTGGATGCGCTGTTGAAGCTGCGCCAGGTATGCTGTGATCCGCGTTTGTTACCCGCCGGCTCCGGCTACGAAAGCAACGCCCCCTCGGTGAAGCTGCAATACCTGCGCGAGCTGCTGCCGGATCTGGTCGAAGAGGGCCGGCGCATTCTGCTGTTTTCCCAGTTCACCTCCATGCTGGAACTCATCGCCGGGGAGCTGGATGCCCTCGGCATTCCCTGGGTGCGGCTGACCGGTCAGACACGCAAACGCGATGCGGTGATTGAACGCTTCCGACAGGGCGAGGCTCCGATCTTCCTGATCAGTCTCAAAGCAGGCGGCGTGGGCCTGAACCTGGCCGAAGCGGATACCGTGATTCACTACGACCCCTGGTGGAACCCGGCGGTGGAAACCCAGGCCACCGACCGCGCCCACCGGATCGGCCAGCAGAAGAATGTCTTTGTCTACAAGCTCATCACCGAGCAAACCGTGGAAGAAAAGATCATCGGGCTGCAGCAACACAAGAAGGCGCTGGCGGAAGGCATCCACAGTGGCGAAAGCAGTTCCGAGCCGGGTGTCACGGAAGAGGATGTGCGCGA
>CAYPKI010000108.1:0-4130 GCA_964411265.1 uncultured Alcanivorax sp.
GGCCGACCCTGGGTAATGGTCACGGTTTTATCCAGCACGATGGTGTCCAGCCGCGCGGCGGTCTGCAACGCTTCGCCCTGACGAATCAACACCCCCGCCTCGGCGGCTTTGCCCACGCCCACCATCACGGACATGGGGGTCGCCAGACCCAGGGCACAGGGGCAGGCGATGATGAGCACGGTCGTGGCGGCCACCATCATGTGCACGGTGCGTGGGTCCGGGCCCAGATTAAACCAGGTCAGGGCCGCCGCCACCGCGATCAGCAGGATGATGGGCACGAAAACCGCCGAGACCCGGTCGGCGAGACGCCCTATGGGGGGCTTGGCCCCCTGCGCCTTTTTCACCAGGGCGATGATCTGGGCCAGGGCGGTGTCCTTGCCCACCCGGGTGGCGCGGCAAACCAGTGTGCCGCGGTCGTTGAGCGTACCCGCGGCGACTTCGTCGCCGGCTTCCTTGCGTACAGGCATGGGCTCGCCGGTAAGCATGGATTCATCAATCAGGCTGCTGCCTTCAATCACCTCGCCGTCGACGGCGATCTTCCCGCCCGGGCGAACCCGGATGGCGTCGCCGCGCTGGACCTGCTCCACCGGCACATCCACCTCGGAGCCGTCGGTGCGCACGACCCGGGCCGTTTTGGCGCGCAGATCCAGCAACCGGCGGATGGCCTGGCCGGTCTTGCCGCGCGCGCGCACTTCCAGGGCCAGGCCCAGATTGATCAGGCCGATAATCATGGCCGAGGCTTCGAAATAGACATGTCGGGCCGCCTCCGGGAACCAGCCCGGCATGAGGACCACGGCCATGGAATAAAGCCAGGCCGTGCCCGTGCCCACCGCGATAAGCGTGTCCATGTTGGCATTGTGGCCGCGGAAGGCCTTCCAGGCGCCGGTGAAGAAGTGACCACCCGCAAAGACCAGAATGCTCAGCGTAACCACGCCCACCATCAGCCAGATCCACTGGCTGGTGCCACCCGGTACCACCGTCATGCTGCCGCCCAGCAGGCCCCAGGCCATGACGGGGATACCCACGGCCAGGCTCAGGGCCATGTCGCGCAGCAGACGATGGTAATGCGCTTCCTCCTGACGGTCCTTGTCCGCGTCCGCCTGTTCCGGATCATGGACGGGCTCGGCGCCATAACCGGCGTCTTCGACCGCCTGCACCAGCGCGTCGGCCTCTGCGGAACCGCTGACCTGAGCCGTGCGGTCGGCGAAGTTCATCTCCGCATGCTCCACCCCGGGTACATTGCGCAGCGCGTTTTCAATGGTGCGAACACAGCCCGCGCAGGTGGCTCCGGAGATCGACAATTGTATCTCGTCGCCGGATGCCGCGGACGAGGTACCGGGTTCAGCGGATTCCGGCGTATCCGTGTCGTGACAGGCGGATGCCTCGGTGTCTTCCGCTACCACAGCCCGGGCGGAATAACCCGCGTTTTCTACCGCCGCCACGGCCTGATCCGGGCTCAGGCCCTGATGGCGAATTTCGGCACGGCCGTCATCCACAGATACCGTAACCTCCGTGACTCCGGGCAGGGCGCGCAGGGCCGAGTCCACGGATGCGCGGCAGTGGCCGCAGCTCATGCCCTCGATGGCCAGATGCAGTGTTTCCTCGTCGGTTGTGCTCATGAGGATGCCTCCGGGGGAAAGTTCTGGTTCAGGGCCTCGATAATGGGACAGCTGTCTGCGGGCCCGTGGCCCGAGCAACGCTCCTCGAGATCAGCGAGCACGGCCCGCATGCGCTGCAGATCCGTGATGCGTTGGTCCAGATCCGTCACCTTCTGTCGCGTCAGGTTCCGGACTTCGCCGCGATCGGCGTTGGCGTCCTGCAGGCGCAGCAGATCCGCGACCTCGGCAAGCGAAAAGCCCAGCGTCTTGGCGCGCTGAATAAAATTCAGCCGTGCCACCGCAGATGCCGGGTAAAAACGATAGCCGTTACGCCCCCGTGGCGGCTCGGGCACCAGGCCCCGGCGCTCGTAGTAGCGGATGGTTTCCACATCAATGCCCGCCGCCTGAGCCAGCCGGCCAATGGTCAAATGCTGCATCGCTGCCTCCCGTGAGTGAGGGCAGCATAATCCTGGAGTCGACTACAGGGTCAAGCCGGTTTTTCGATCTTCAGAAGTCCACGCGGCGGCCGATGGCATAGCGCAAGCGCTCCGGCAGGATTCGGCTGGCCCCGGTTATTACCTGATTGACCCAGCCGGGCATGACCACGGGCTTGCCCGCGCGCACACCCTTGTAGCCCGCCCGGGCGACTTCGTCCGCGGTGCTCCACATGAACCCGGGCAGACGATTCATTTGTTCACGGTTGCCCATAACGTCGTGGAATTCGCTCCAGGTGAATCCGGGGCAGAGGGCGGTGACATGAACACCCCGGGGTTTGAGTTCCATGTCCATGGCCTCCGAGGTCTGGAGGATATAGCTCTTGATGCCGGTGTAGAGCAATCCGGGCGGTGTGGGGACAAGCGCAGCCAGCGAGGCTACATTGATGATATAGCCCCGTCCCTGGTCGCACATGGCCGGCGCCAGTCGGTAACAAAGCTCGGTCACGGCCGTCATCATGACCTGAATTTCGCGGGCATGGACGGACCAATCCGCTTCCAGAAACCCCTCGCTAATGGAAAAACCGGCATTGTTGACCAGCACTTCCGGCTGGATGTCGTGTTCGTCCAGTTGCTGTTTCAGTTCGGCCGGCGCCTTCGGGTCGGCGAGATCCGCGGTGAGCGGGGTAACCGCAACGCCGAAAGCGTGTTCCAGTTCACCCGCGAGTTCTCGCAAACGTTCGTCGCGACGAGCTACAATAATGAGGCTGTAGCCTTGTCCGGCGAGCAGGCGGGCGAAAGCTTCGCCAATCCCCGCTGAGGCGCCGGTAATCAGTGCAGACGTCATAGCGACGGTCCTTTTTATGTGGGTGTACTACCCACAGCATTGTCACGAGGAGAATTCCATGCTGCAACGTCAGCTTACGCTCAGCTTTTTCCTTTTGTCGCTGGTCGCGACCACGGTGCAGGGCGCGGAAACCGCACCGGTACGCAAAAATGATTTTTCCTACACCTATGTGGACCTCGGCTATAACCTCTGGGAATACGATTTCGGTGCCAATGACCGGGATGCTGATGCGCTGTTCGCGCGCGGTAGTTATGCCGTGGACGAGCATTTCTCGTTGCGCGGTGGTTTGTCCTTTTATAGTGGCGACCGCGCTTTTGACGGTCAGCGGTTGTCCGCGGGCGCGGGTTTCAATACCCCCTTGAAAGACCGGCTGGATCTGGTCGTGACGGGTGACCTGGTCCATGACAACAATGACATTGATAATGAAAACGGCCTTATTTTCAAGGGCGGCGTCCGTCACAGTACCACCACCAGCATCGAACTGGGTGGAGGCCTCTTCTACGAAAATATCTACAGCGATGCAGACGATCTGGGTTTATTCGGGCGTTCGCTGTTCCGTGCGGGGCAACAGGTGGATCTGGGCGCGGATCTGCGTCTCGGCGGCGATATCTTCACCCTGGGCCTGTTTGGCCGCTATCACTTCTGAGCGGCGGCCCCATCGAGCCGGTCATTCAATCTGGCCAGCTCGGCATGCAACGCCTGTAGCGCGTCCACATCGGCGGGCCCGTCAATGGCTTCGAGGCGTTCGCGCAGTGATACCGTGTCCAGACCGCTTTGCCGGAGTGCGCGCATGAAGGGCGTGTCCGCGGCCAGCCAGCCACGAAGTGTAGCCAGCAGTACTTTGACCGCCCGGGTGCGGGTCGCGGGCGCCATGTATTCGCCGGCGACATCGTCGGCTCCGGTCAGTCCCTCCAGCCGGATCAGGCGCTGGACCAGGGCGCGCAGGGTGTCCACCAGCGCGGCCGCCGCGGGCGCGGGCGTGTTTGCCCGGGCCAGGGTTTCCAGATCTCGGGTCAGCAGGTCGCTTGCTACCCGCAGATAGTCCCGGCGCCGCTGCTGCGGCAACCAGCCCGGTGGCACGACCCGATGGTCCGGGACCTTGCCCAGCACCTGGAAGTCTCCGGGCGTGCGCGGCTTTTCCGACTCGCCATGGAGCAGGAAATGGACCACCTGAAAGCCCACACTGGCCTCGCCCTGGGCCGTAGCTCCCTGCTGCTGCAGCAGTGAGGCACGGGATAGCTCCACGGTGCG
>CAYPKI010000108.1:4140-9259 GCA_964411265.1 uncultured Alcanivorax sp.
ATGCCACTATCCGGCCACTGCGAAAGCCCGTCGATATAGCCGGGAAAGATGGGGGTCGGGTCGATGCGCTTGAGCCGCTTTTCCAGTCGGGGCTGGTGACGCAGCGTCAGCCGTAACGGCACGAACGCCTGATGGTACCCTTCGTGGAGACCGCTCCAGGTTTCGCGGGCTCTGTCCAGCCGGGAACGGCCGGGCTCGGTCAGCAGGCCACTTACGGACTCACGAAAGGCGCGCGCGCGGATCTCCAGGGTCTGGCGCTGCTTGCGGGCGCGCTTTTGATACCACTCGGCCAGGGCCGTGTTCGTGGTCCGTGTTTCCGTGCGTTCTTGCTGGGGCGCGGCGTCGTCCTCGGCCGGTTGGTCGCAGCCCGTAAGCACGAGCCCTAGCAGAATCCCGAAGGCGGTTATGCGCATTATTCTCTCAGGCTGATAACGGGCCAGCCCCGTTCCCGCGCCTCGCGCGCCAGGGTCGGGTCCGGGTCCACGGCCACCGGATGGCCGACGCGCTCGAGAAGGGGCAGATCATTATGCGAATCGCTGTAGAACCAGGCTTGATCCAGACGCTCGCCGGTTTCCTGCAGCCACTGGTGCAGTCGTTCCACCTTGCCGTCACGGTAGCAGGGGATGCCCTTGATGTCCCCGGTATAGTGGCCGTGGTGCATCTCTACCCGGGTGGCCAGCAGATGTTCCACGTCCAGGCGTTTGGCGATGGGCGAGGTGACAAAATCATTGGTGGCCGTAATGATCATCAGGGTGTGGTCCTGGTCACGATGCTCACGCAACAGTTCACGACCGCGCGGCAGTATAATGGGATCGATTTGTTCGCGCACAAACTGCTCACGCCATTGGTGGAGCTTGTCCTTCGGATGCTGGGTGAGCACGTGCAGGGAGAACCGCAGATAGGCGTGGATATCCAGGCGTCCACTTACGTAGTCGTGGTAAAACGCATAGTTCGTGGTCTTGTAGTGCGTTGCGTCCACCACGCCTTCGGCCACCAGGAAATCACCCCAGAGGTGATCGGAGTCCCCGGCAAGCAGCGTGTTGTCCAGATCAAACAGGGCGAGTGTCATCACAGCTCCAGCCGGGTCCGCAGGCGCGGGGCCGGACGCCCCGGGAAGGAGGGGCCGGCGCCGCCGCGCGGAGGATAGCAAAGGCCACCCGTAAAGGTCTTGTTTTCGCCGGTGGTTTGCCTGGAGACCCCGGGACGGGGTTTAATTAGGGGTCGCGTCGTCGGTGGCTGCCGGCCCGAGGCGGCCATTCTGCATCCGGGTGTCTGGAGTTGTTGCGGTCAAAAACGGCAAGACGGACCCGCGTAAGGATTTTATGACCGGAATTATTGACGAACAGGGGTTTCGACTGAACGTTGGTATCGTGATCGCCGGACCCGATGACCGTGTCTTCTGGGGTCGCCGTGTGGGTAATAGCGATGCCTGGCAGTTTCCTCAGGGCGGCCTTGACGAAGGGGAGACGGCGGAGGACGCGCTTTTTCGCGAATTGCATGAGGAAGTGGGGCTGATGCCTGACCATGTTCGTGTGCTGGGGGTCACGGACCGCTGGTTGAGTTATCGTTTGCCGCGGCGTTTCATGCGCAAGCCGCGCGCTAATCATCGCCAGTGTATCGGGCAGCGGCAGAAGTGGTTCCTGCTGCGCCTGGAAGGCGAGGAAAACGCCATTGATTTGCAGCGCGGCAGTGACCGGCCCGAGTTTGATACCTGGCGCTGGGTCCAGTATTGGTACCCGGTGCGCCGGGTGGTGCATTTCAAGCGCGGCGTCTATACACGTGCGCTCAGGGAACTCGCTCCGCTGCTCCGGGAAGATTCCCATGCTTGATACGCTGCGTCGTATTGTTCAGGAGGTAAATAGCGCCTCCGATTTGCATGAAGCACTCAACCTTATGGCGCATCGGGTCCGCGACGCCATGGGCACCGAGGTCTGCTCGATCTATCTGCTCGACGAGGCCGAACCCAAATATGTGCTCATGGCCTCGGAAGGGCTCAAGCCCGAAGCAGTGGGCCGGGTCAGCCTGAAGCTGTCCGAAGGTCTGGTGGGCCAGGTGGGCCTGCGCGAGGAGCCGGTGAATCTGGAGGACGCCTTCAGTCATCCCCGCTTTCATTATCTTGCCGAAACCGGCGAAGACCCCTTTCACGCCTTCCTGGGTGTGCCGGTCATCCATCAGGGCTCGGTGTTCGGGGTCCTGGTGCTTCAGCAGCGCGAAGCACGGCGTTTCGACGAAAGTGAAGTAGCCTTCCTGGTCACCATTTCCGCGCAACTGTCGGCGGTCGTGGCCCATGCCCGCGCCACGGTCGGGCTTCATAATCTCGAGGACAACCGCGAACACGACCGCGCCTCGTTTTTTGCCGGCCTCTCGGGTGCGCCGGGCGCGGCGATCGGCACTGGGGTATTGCTTTTTCCGCCCGCTGAACTGGATGCCGTGCCGGATCGTTGGGCCGAAGATATCGAGGACGAAGTGCAGCGCCTGGAAGCGGCCGTGGAGCAGGCCCGTACCGAGATCCGGGATCTGGGCGAGCGCGCGCGGGACAGTCTGGGCGTTGAGGAACAGGCGCTGTTCGAAGTCTATCTGCGCATGCTGGATCAGCAGGCGCTGGCGGGCGAGATGGTGGAGCGCATCCGTGACGGCCACTGGGCCCAGGGCGCACTGCGCCAGGTAATTCAGGAGCATGTGGGGAACTTCGAGCGCATGGAAGACAACTACTTGCGCGAACGGGCCGCTGACGTGCGTGATCTGGGTCGGCGCATTCTGGCGCGGTTGCAAAGCAACTACCGCCGCGAGCCCGATCTGCCGGAGTCCTGCATTCTGCTGGGCGACGAGATCACCACCCCCATGCTTATTGAGGTTCCCCGCGAGCGCATTGCCGGCATCGCCACGACCCGGGGTTCGCGCAACTCGCACATGGCAATCGTGGCCCGGGCCATGGGTATTCCCACTGTGGTGGGGTTGCAGGGGGCGCCGCTGAAAAAACTCGACGGCAGCGAGCTGATTCTGGATGGTTTTCGTGGCCGTTTGATTGTTAATGCCACGCCGGAACTGCGTCAGCAGTTCGAGGACATCATTGAAGAAGAAAATACGCTACTGGCCGGGCTGGAACAGTGGCTCGACGACCCGTCCGAGACGCTGGATGGGGTGCGCGTTCAGCTGCAGGTGAACACCGGGCTCATGACCGATATCCAGCGCTCGCGCGAGCGCGGCGCGGAAGGGGTGGGGCTGTATCGCACCGAGATTCCCTTCATGGTCCGCGATCGCTTTCCCTCCGAGGAGGAACAGCGCGCCATTTACCGCGAGCAGCTGTATGGCTTCGCGCCCGATCCGGTCACCATGCGCACCCTAGATGTGGGCGGCGACAAGGGACTGAGCTATTTCCCCATTGAGGAAGAAAATCCCTTTCTGGGCTGGCGCGGCATCCGTCTGACACTGGATCATCCGGAAATCTTCATGGTGCAGGTGCGCGCCATGCTCAAGGCGGCCGAGGGGCTGGACAACCTGCGCATCATGCTGCCCATGATCACCACGGTGTTCGAGGCGGAAGAGGCGCAGCACCTGATCCACCGCGCCTGGCTCGAAGTGCGCGATGAAGGTGTGGATGTCGCCATGCCGCCGGTGGGCGTCATGGTGGAAGTGCCTGCCGCGGTCTGGCAGGCGCGGGCGCTGGCCCAACGGGTGGATTTCCTGTCCGTGGGCACCAATGACCTGACGCAGTATCTGCTGGCCGTTGACCGCAATAATCAGCAGGTAGCCGAGCTCTATAACGCTTATCACCCGGCGGTATTGCATGCCCTGGTGCATGTGGTGGAACAGGCCCATGAAGAAGGCAAGTCGGCCGGCGTCTGTGGTGAAATGGCCGGCGATCCGGGCTGTGCCTTGTTGTTGCTCGCCATGGGGTACGACTCGCTAAGCATGAACGCCTCGCAGTTGCTCAAGGTCAAGTCAGCGCTGCGTCAGCATCGTATTCTTCTTGCCCGGCAATTGCTGAACGAGGTGCTGGCCATGGACAACGGGCAGGTAATCGCGTCCTACATGGATCTGCAGATGCGCAAGGCCGGCCTGGGCGATCTCATTCGCGCATCTGGTTAGGCTTCTTCCAGGGGGCGTTCAGGGGCTGGCCTTGGCGATCCCAGAGTTGTTCCAGCAGCTCGGGCTCGCCCTCGCGCGGCATGATCACCGAGGTGCTGGCGCGCGTGCCGTAATGCGGCGTGCGGATAAACATGGGCGCGACCAGCCTTTCGGTTGCCAGGCCCACGCCCGTGTCGGGCAGGGCGTGATCCGGGGGCTGGTCGGTGTCGCGGACGATAGCCAGCAGATCTTCGTGACGGGGGACTTGCCGGATGACGTCTGCCAATCGGGTCCGGCCCTTTTCGACCTTGGGCCAGGGATCGTCGAGCAGACCATTGGACAGGCCGTGCACGCCCGGTGGCACAGGATGCGGTGGGCCTGCTTCGCGGTTGGAGAAATACCATAGCTCGTCGCGGTTGCCGACCAGCAGATTGAAACCGGCATAATGATGCTGTTCGGTGTTCACTGCTTCCAGGAAATGCGCGGGTGTGTCATCGCCGCGCAGAAAGAAATACGGCAGCAGGCCTCTTGAACGCGGTGCACCGGGTTCATGCGGTTCGCGGTAATTCGTCAGCGCGGCGAAGCGGCCGTCAGCCGTCACGCCCATCCAGGTGCCGCCGGCGACCCCGTCCAGGCCGCAGCAGACATGACCGCGCCAGCACGCCGGTTCCGTGGCGCGGTCGTGAAATTCGTCCCGGTTGGCGGTCACGACCAGGGGGTATTCGGCATGCGGTTGCCAGGAAAACAGGATGATGCACATAAAGCATGAAATCCGTGAGCTAGGGGTTATGGTGACGAATTCAGATCGCCACGACCACTCCCGGGTTCACCGGACAGGCGCGACTGCATGACTCTGGTGGAATTATTACCCATCTTTCTGACCCTGGGGGCACTGGCGGGTCTGTTGGCCGGGACCCTGGGTCTGGGCGGCGGCATCATTATCGTGCCGGCACTGATTCTGGTGTTCAGGCTGCTGGATTTCGCCGACGCAGTGACAACCCAGATGGCTGTGGCCACTTCCCTGGCGACCATTACGGTGACCTCGCTCAAT
>CAYPKI010000109.1:0-9251 GCA_964411265.1 uncultured Alcanivorax sp.
CCAGCCCCGGTAGCGGGTGCACAGCCGCCAGCACGGGCTGCCCCTGGAAATCGTTGCCGCGGACAATGCCCGACTCGCCCTTGAACGCCGCGCGCAGCGGCTCCGCGACGGCCCTGTCGTCCTCCAGGGGATAACGGTGGGTACGGGATGCCGATTCAAGCTTGCGTTGGTGACTGAGTACGACGACTTCGTCGCCCTGGCGTGCGCCCAGCACAAACTCACCCGTGCGGCCCAGCCCCGGGCTGCGGGCAAAGGCCTCATCGATCTGGTGCAAGATGGCGGCACTGGGTCCCTCGCCGGGGCCGCCGGCAAAGCCGGATTCGGCAGGCTGATTCTGACGGTCGAAACGGGCCACCGAATCAATGAAGGCGCCCTTGTTGGTGACCGCATCCTGGAGATGTCGGGCCTGGCGCTGGTAGCTGGCGTCATAAAGAAAATACAGGCCCACCGCCAGCGCCGACAGTGTGATCGCGCTCAGGATTACGCCCTGGATAACCAGACGCTTGACTTCCCCGGTGCTCCCTTGCTGATCCGTAGTGCCCGCAAATGGCATTTTTCGTCGCCCCCGTGTTCCGGCTCCTCCCTGGGTGAATGGCTGCTGTACCGATCCGTCGGAGGCCGCGCTGACGTACGCGCAACGCAGGAGTTCGTCTTTTTCAACAGCCTGCTAGTACAGATCTTATCCCATTCACACCGTACTCACGCCCCCTTTACCTGAAAATCGTGACGAGCTTGACGGCCCCTTGAAAACGACAGACGGTGGCCCGTCCTGGCACTTGATAGCGCAGTAATATCAATAACCTGACGCCTGTCGCTAGCAATCAAAGGCACCCATGCAGCCATTGTTTTGCCATCACCTCGACGCGTGAATACGCAGCGCGCGAAGACCATAACCGTACACGAAGCCCGTAGCGACGAGGCCGTGACCGACACCCGTCCCGCTACGACCTGGTCGTCGCCCAAAGGGGCTAACGGATCTCCCCCTATAGCCGTGCGCATGCGAGAGAGACGATATGGGCAGGCGGAGTAAGCGCCCATACCCTTTGCCAAGGGGGCGGCGCCCATTGGTCTGATGCGGCGTGCTATCACCGACCGCGTCCGCCCGGCGGCCACTTCTCTTTGACAACAGGACAACGCAGATGCAGCGGCTGCCGCTGGGCGTAGTGTGCATCATGGGCCCCTGAAACTATCCGCTGTCCATTCCCTTCGGAGAAGTCATCATGGGCCTGATGGCGGGCAATGCGGTTGTGCTCAAGGTGGCAGCGGCGACGCTGACGCCGGCCTCACTGGAACTGGACGGCAATAATCCCATGATCGCGCTCGCGGACGCGGATCTGGAACGCGCCACCACTGGCGCGGCCCGGGGCGGCTAGCAGAACGCGGGCCCGTCCTGTGGCGATGTCGAGCGCATCTATGTGCATGAAAAGGCGTATGACGCCTTTGTGGAGCAAAGTGCGGCCAGGACCCGGGCCCTGCGCCAGGGTGGGCCCACCGCAGCCCACGACGTCGACATCGGCAGCCTCACCACCAAGCAGTTGCGCCCGGTGCAGCAACATGTCGAGGATGCCGTCAACAAGGGCGCTACCATCGCCGCTCAATCACAGGATGTGGGCGATCTCGAGCAAGGCGCAAGGAACAAGGCGCAAGGAATACCGAAAACCTGCGCCCGGGCGCGCAGGTATGTGGAAGACCAACGGGAACTCGGTTGTTATCTCAACTTAGAAAGCCCGGTTTCTCCAGGGCCAATTCGCTATTAATCCCGGCTGCTCCTCGCACCTCGGTCCTCGCGCCTATTCACTCACCAACTCCGACTGCCCCAACCAGAGCTGATTGAGCTTGCGCGTGGTCCAGTCAGCGTGATGCTTGCCCTCGAGACGCCGGCACGCCTCAATATAGGGCGGGACATAGCGCAGACGTTCGGGCAGGCGCGGATAGATACGGCGTACCCAGCGGATACTGCGCTCAAAGGTCTTGCGGCGTTGCTCGCTTTCTTCCGGCAATCTGAAATCCCGTGCGAACCGCTCGGGCATCATTTCCGCAGTCATCGTACGCAGCCAGTTAAGCGGCATTTTCGCGAAGGGCATATCAAAACTGAAAATCATTGAGCCCATTTCGCGGCCCACTTCGCCCACGGTGAGCACGTCGGAGGCGTACATCCGGTTCATGTAATCCTGGAAGGCGTTCCAGTCGTGCGGAACCAGTTCGTCCGGAATACCGAAGAGCCAGGCGAAGCGTTTGGTTTCCTGGTAGTAGGCTTCTTTCTCGGACGGTGTGAGTTCACGCAACACCAGCTCATACATTTTCACCTGGGTATCCCAGAGCGTGGCATGGACCCAGAGCATGGCATGAGCTTCATTGGCCTGGTAATAACTGCCCTCGCCGAAGGCGCCCGAGTCCTCCGCCAGTGCCCCCTGGATGTGCTTGTGCACGCCATGCACGCGGCGGGCGGAGCGTTCCACCTGGTTCAAGGAACCGAAAATCATGGTGAAAACATTGATGAAGGTGCGGTTGAAGCGACCAATGGGATCGGTGCGCGTATCAGAATGCTGATCGATAGCGTTGGCCACCCAGGGGTGCGCCAGCTGCAGCAGTGCGGCCCGGCCGGAGCCGAGAAAACCCAGCGATTCCTTGCCCACCTTCCACATCATGGAATTCGGTCCGAAAACCCCGGCGACGGGATCGGTGCCCCGCGCCTTCGCCTCGGCGAGCCAGTGCTCGAACTGATCGCGCTCTACGTGCTGGATGTCCGCCATGGCCATCCCTCCGCTATGCCGATAGAACCAATGGGTTCTACTTTAACCCTAGCGGTCCCGGATCAGCATGGCAATCCCCTTCATGACGGTCGGGGCAGGGATGCCCCTCCCACGAAAATCCGAAAGTAGAAAGTGGAAAGCAATAACGAAGGCCGCGCGGAGCGCGGCCCGCAAAATTTCTTGCACCTTGCGCCTTGCCACTTGCCCCTGCTTCGACTTCAGCCGAAGTCGAAGCAAATCTTGCCCACATGCTGCGCCGCCTGCATCGCTTGCAGGCCTTTACCGAGCTCACTGAAGCCGAACACCTCGCCGATGCAGGGCCGCAGTTGATGCTGCTCCAGGGCGCGGTTCATGGCGGCGAAATCATCCCGGCTGCCCACGGTCAGGCCCTCGACCCGGGCATTGAGCGCCATCATGCGCGCGGTTTCCACGGGCGCGGCGGCACCGGTGAGCACGCCGATCATGGCCACATGACCGCCCACGGCGAGCGCCTTGAGCGACTGGGTCAGGGTGCCGGCACCGCCGACTTCGATCACCCGATCCACACCCGAGCCGCCGGCGAGCTTGCGTACCGCCCGGCCCCACTCGGGCTCGTCCTTGTAGCTGAGCCAGTGATCCGGTTCCAGGGGCGCGATTCGGTCGAGTTTGTCGCGACTGGACGACACCATATAGGTCTCCGCACCGAGTAGCCTGCAGAACTGCAGCGCGAACAGGCTGACACCGCCGGTGCCCTGGAGCAGCACCCGGTCTCCGGGGCGCACCCGGTCGCCGTCCATGAGCGCGCGCCAGGCGGTGAGCGCGGCACAGGGCAGCGTGGCCGCTTCCTGTGAGCTCAAATGCTGAGGCACGGGCATAACCGCCGAGGCCGGCACCACCACAGCGTCCGCCATGACGCCGTCGATGGTGTCGCCGGTCACCCGGCTCATCTTGTCGAAAGTGGGCCGACCACCCTGCCAGTCCGGGAAGAACAGGCTGGTCACGCGCTCACCTACCTGACGGTCGGTGACGCCCACGCCCACGGCGTCAATTTCCCCGGCGCCATCGGACAACGGCACCCGCGGAAACTGCATTTTGGGGTTGGCCATGCCCAGCACGGCAGCAAGATCATGATAGTTCAGCGACGCCGCCCGCAGGCGCACCCGTACCTCGCCCGGGCCGGGCTCGGGCTCAGCTCGGGTGACTTCCTGCAAGCCGTCCAGGCCGAACTGCTGCAATTCCAGGGTACGCATTCTTCCTCCTTGTCTTGGGCGCCGCGGGCGCCTGGTTTAGGTTGAGACGCGGTCAAGGTTGTACACTTTACTACGCGGAGCCTGGGTAGACATATCCGGCAACAGCGGCTCTATGTCCATGACGGGCGCCTTTGACTAACAGACTGTTGAAAAAAACTTGCGCACTCAGCGTGGTCTGAAGCGTACGGCTGTTGTACTTTGTTGTGATGGACAGGGTGGTGCCCTTTCCGAGCGACCACGGGTCGCAGATACGCGCTTCAGGCCGTGCCCCGCGGGGCGTTCAACAGCCTGCTAGAATTATCGACATATCCCTGCATTCTCGGGCAAATCATGAATTTCAAGATCAATCCCTGGCTGGGGCTGGACCGGCTGTTTTTCTGGCTGGCACGTCAGATGCTCACCATCTGGACGCGGGGCCATTCCTTTCCCGCTTCCGCGGCCGATCTCGGGCTCGATCCGAGCCGTCCGATCGTCTATGTGCTGCGCGACGCCTCCCTGGCCGATCTCCTTATGCTGGACCGACAAACCGGGTCGCTGAAGCTGCCCTCGCCGCTGACGCCGCTGACGCTGGACGATACAACACTGTCCCGACGCCATTTTCATCTCTATCGACGCCGGCGGTTGCTGGGCCGGGAGCGGGTCACGCTGCACCCGCCCCGACTGGGCAAGCTCGTGGATCATGTCCACGACCATGCTGACGCGGATGTGCAGCTGCTGCCGGTATCGATGTTCTGGGGCCGCGCACCGGAGAAGGAAAGCTCGCTCTGGAAGATCATGTTTTCGTCCAACTGGTCGCCGCCGGGTCTGATCAAAAAATTCTTCATTATTCTCACCCAGGGCCGGCAGCTGCACATCCTGTTCGGCCAGCCGCTGGCGCTGCGCGATCTCATGCATGAAGAAGGCGAACGTGATCTCACGCGGCGCAAGGCTCAGCGGATTCTGCGCGTGCATTTCCGAAGACGGCAGGAAGCGGTCATCGGGCCGGATTTGTCGCACCGGCGCATGATCGCGAACACCCTGGTGCGGACGCCGCCGGTACGCGACGCCATCGAAAACGCCGCGCGCGCTGAAGATCAGCCCGTGGAGAAGATCGAAAAACGCGCGCGCCACTATGCTATTGAGCTGGCGGCGGACTATTCGCACACCGTGATCCGCTTTCTCGAAGTCACGCTGTCCTGGCTCTGGAATCGACTCTATGACGGTGTACGGGTTTACAATTTCGACAAGCTGAACAAGGTGGCGGGCGACTATGAGATCATTTATGTCCCCTGCCATCGCAGCCACATTGACTATTTGCTGCTGTCCTACCTGGTCTACAATCACGGCCTGGTGCCACCCCATATTGCCGCCGGCATTAATCTGAACATGCCCGTCATCGGCACCATTCTGCGCCGGGGCGGCGCCTTTTTCATGCGGCGCAGTTTTCGCAAGGACCGCCTCTACGCCGCCGTCTTCTCGGAATACCTGCACACCATCACCACGCGCGGTTTCTCCATCGAGTACTTCGTCGAAGGCACGCGTAGCCGCTCGGGGCGCATGCTCAACCCGCGCACGGGCATGTTGGCCATGACCGTAAAAAGCTTTCTGCGCGACGCCCGCAAACCCATCGCTTTCGTGCCCGTGTATGTGGGGTACGAAAAGGTACTGGAGGCGCGCTCCTACATGGGCGAGTTGCATACCGGCCAGAAATCCAGCGAATCCGTGGGCGGGCTCTTCAAGGCACTCAAGTTCCTGCGCGGCAATTTCGGCGAGGTGCATGTCAACTTCGGCGAGCCCATCTTTCTGGACCGCTTTCTGGACGAGCAAGCGGCGGACTGGCGGCAAAACGCGCTGGGCGAAGCAGATATGCCGCCCTGGTTCCGGGATACCATCAACCACCTGGGTGAGCGTGTCGTCACCGGCATCAATGCCGCCGCCGTGGCCAACCCGGTTAACCTGCTGAGTCTGGCCCTGCTGGCCACGCCCAAGCACACCATGGACATGGGCCAGCTACGGCGACAGTTGGCGCTCTATGTCCGCTTGTTGCGCCAGGCGCCTTACAGTCAGGCCAGTGCCCTGGCGGCATCGGATCCGGACGCCATCATTGACTATGGTCTGAACAACAACTTCCTGCAGCGGATCGAACATGATCTGGGCGACCTGGTGACCACGGACGCGCAAACCGCGCTGCAGATGACCTATGTGCGCAATAACAGCCTGCATCTGTTTGTGTTGCCGGGCATGATCTGTTCGCTGTTTCTTAACGCCCGGTCAATTGCTAACGACCAGCTGCACCGGCTGGTGCACCTCCTGTATCCGTTTTTCCGCAACGAATACTTCCTGCACTGGAGCGATGCTGAGCTCGACAGCGCCATTGACGGCGTGCTGCGCGTGCTTGAGGACGAGGGACTGATCCGCCGCGACGGCGACACCCTCCAGGGCACGCCCATCAACAGCCCGGCTTCGGATTTACTGGAACATCTCGGACGCACCGTGATGCCGTCGCTGGAGCGCTTCTATCTCACCATTCGGCTCGTGGTGCAGTATGGCGACGGTCGGTTATCGTCGGGTGAACTGGAAGAAAGCGCCCACCAGACCGCGCAGCGGCTATCGTTGCTTTATGAGTTCAACTCACCGGAGTTTTTCGACAAGACGGTACTGCGAAACTTTATCCAGCAGCTGCAGCACTACGGCCTGACCGAGAAGGATGAAGCCGGCAAGATCACCTTCAACGAACAGCTCACCACCCTCGACGAAGAAGCCCAGCGGATCCTGAGCCCGCACATCAGCCAATCCATTCAGCGGATTACAAGGCGTGAAGCGCAGTAGCAAGGGGCAAGGGGCACGGGGCAAGGCAAGATGGCCCAATCCCGAGGAGTAACAAGTAAAGGCGCCGAAGGCGCCCTGCTTTATCCACCTTGCTACTTGCGCCTTGCTACTGGCCCCTTCTTATTCATACACATCAAACCGCACCGCTGGCCCGGGCAAGTGGTGGTGCGGAGGTACGCCGTCCAGTGGTTGCGCGTCATGGGGTCTTTTGACCACGACGCGGCGCGCGTGCGCGCGCGCCGTTGTGAGCAGGTGATGTTCTTCGCCCGCCGAGGGTTCGCCGGCGAGCAGGCGCAGCCAGTGCTGTTCCTTTTTCAGCGCCTGTTTGCTCCGTATCGGCGGAAACATGGGATCCATATAGACCACGTCCAGTAGCTCCGAGCGCGTGGCCAGCCAGTCCGCGCCTTCGGCATGGACCAGTTGCATCTGTTGCGCCAGTTCGGGGGCCGCACGGGCGATGCCGTCGGCGATCAGGCTGTGGAGCAGGGGATGGCGTTCCAGCAGGGTCACCCGGGCGCCACCGGCCGTTAGCAAGCCTGTGTCCCGCGCGAACCCGCCGGTGGTATCGACAACCTCGCGCGGGGGATTCGCGCGCGTAAGCCCGCAGGCGCGCACCAGTCTTTCCTGATGCGCCCGTGCGCGCCGCCAGCCCACCGGGCCCTCGGCAAAATCCACCACTACGGGCTTGCCTTGCTCGCCGGGCCGGGACAACGCCAGGCGGTCGCGGTCCAGTTGCAATAGCCAGTCATGACCGCGCGCCTGGGCGGGCGCGTCCACCAGCTCCAGCCAGCCACTGTCCGCCAGCGGCTGTGCCACCCGCCGGCGAGCTTGCGAGGTGATGGCGATTTTCATAGCAACCAGACCAGCAGGGCACCGCCCAGCAGCAAGCGGTAGATCACAAAGGGCAACATGCCCACCCGTTCAATCAACTGCAGGAAGAACACAATGGCCAGCCAGGCGGTCACTGCCGAAGCCACGAACCCGGTGGCGATCGTGGCCCAATCCACCGGCACTGTTGTGCTTACCAGATCCCGGCCCTTGAGCAGGGCTGCGCCCAGAATCACGGGAATGGACAGTAAAAAGGAAAAGCGCGCGGATTCGGTGCGCGTGTAGCCCAGCAACAAGGCCGCAGTGATAGTGATGCCGGAGCGGGAGGTGCCGGGAATGAGCGCGACGGCCTGGGCCAGGCCCACCACCAGCGCCGCCGTCCAGCCCAGATGCGCCAGGGTCAGCCGCCGGGGTCCCCAGCGATCCGCCACCCAGAGCAGAACGCCAAAGATCAGCGTCGTGACGGTAATCAGCTCAGCCGAACGCGCGGCGGTTTCCACCCAGTCCTTGAGCGCAAAGCCCAGCACCACAGCCGGAATCGTTGCCCAGACGACCAGCAGGCCCAGGCGCAGATCGTCGTTGAGCCGACGCTCGATCAGACCGCGCCCGGCGCCGGCGAACATGCGGGCCAGATCGGCGCGGTAATGCAGGCACACAGCCGAAAGCGTGCCGACGTGAACAGCCACATCAAAGGCCAGGCCCTGATCCGGCCAGCCCAGCACCTGCGACGGCAGAATCAGATGGGCCGAACTGGAGATGGGGAGGAATTCGGTGACGCCCTGCACCAGGGCCAGTACCAACGCCATCCACAGAGCCATGCGCTAGTCCCGCCCTTCGCGCGCGGTGACGGCATAGCCTCGAACGAACTCCGGCGGCATGCGCCTGGGCTTGCCCGAGTCCAGCGCCACACAGACCCAGCGGGTGCGTGCACGCATCAGGGTTACGCCGTCACTCATGCGCATGATCTGGTAACGCCGCGTAATGCTGATACGGCCGTCGTTGTCCACGATCCAGGTGCCCACGCGCAAGGCGTCGCCCTCGAACGCCGCCGCGATATAGTCCAATTCCGTGTGCCGCGCCACCATGGCCCGGTTGAGCCGCTGAAAACTGTCCCAGCCCAACCCCAGCGCCGTGGTGTGCGCCCAGGCGGCTTTTTCCAGCCAGCCCGGATAGGCCACATTGTTGGCATGCCCCAGCACATCGATGGCGTCGGCGGACACAGTCAGATCCACCTCATGGACATGGGGCAAATCCCAGCTGGAACTCATCGCACGGCTCCTCCGGTGACACGATTGCGTAGATAAACGGGCTGGGCCTGCTCCGCCGGTACAGCCTCGCCGGCGCTCAGACGGGGCGCGGCCAGGTGCGCCACGGCCCGAGCCCGCGGCACAATATCCGTGCGCCAGGGCCCGCGCAAGCGAAGTTGTTCGGCCAGTTGATCGGCATAGCCACCGCCGGAACCAACGCCGTGCCATGCATGGGCGCTCAAGTCGGGCAAGGCTCCCGGCTCGTACAGACCGTCCCCGCTCAGGTTCACAACGCCCGCGCCGCAACGCTGATAACCGCCCAGATAGACCTCGCCCATGCCCCCCTCGCCGATGCACTCGACGATCTCGTATCGGTCCTTGAGCAA
>CAYPKI010000110.1:0-7971 GCA_964411265.1 uncultured Alcanivorax sp.
CCGTCCAGGGCGTCGATTTCCTTGACCAGATGGCTCTTGCCGATGCCGCCAATGGCCGGGTTGCACGACATCTGCCCCAGGGTCTCGATGTTGTGGGTAAGCAGCAGTGTCTGCGCGCCCGTGCGTGCCGCGGCCAGGGCCGCCTCGGTGCCGGCATGGCCGCCGCCAATAACGATGACGTCGTAGTGATCCGGGTATTCCATAACCGCGCCTGAAGGTTGGTCAATCGGGGACCGGCCAGTATAGGCGCATACAGGCAAAAATAAAGGGGCGAGGGGGTGAGAGGCCCGGCTGGTGGGGGTTCCCGGATCGCAGACACTGTGGTCAGGGCATCTGTGGGAGGGGTGTCCCCGCCCCGATTCCATTTCCAGCGTCTGTGGAATGACGGTCGGGGCGTGGACGCCCCTCCAACGGGCTGATTCGGCCTTCTCTCCCCTTATCCGCGGGTGGTGGAGTCGACCCCGGTCCGCACCAGCGCCGCCGTGGCGGCTTCGGTCAGGCGCGGCAGGTCCTCCAAAGGGTTATCCGGGAGCACGCCGTCGAGCCAGAGGCGGGCCAGGTAGTCCACCGGGCCATAAATCTGGGCCAGCACCAGCACGGGTTGGCGGGCCAGCGCGCGGGTCTCGGGCCAGTGTTCCAGCCAGCGGCGCAAGCGTTTGAAATAGCTGCGGTTTCGCTCCTTGAGTCCGGCCGCCGCCTCGCGCTCCACCAGCGCGCGCGCGGAGAGGAGGAATCGGCCCCAGGCCGGGTGCTCGGCCAGCCATTGCAGATAGGTGCGGATGAGCGCGTCCACCCCGGCTTCCAGGGTCTGGGTCCGGCACAGGGCATCTAGGGCCCGGCTACCATGATCGGCAATGCCGTCCACATAGAGGGCGGCCAGAATGCCCAGGCGGCCGCCGAAGTGGTGATAGATGGAGCCCACGCTGACACCGCTGCGCTCGCGGATGCGCTCAATGGTGGTGCCCTCCAGGCCGTCGGCGGCTACGCACTCCAGCGCGGCCTGAAGGACCTTGTCCCGGGTCGTTGTGTTCGGCATGCTAGAATTTTACTCTAGAACATAATTCTAGTAAAGAGGGCAGCGCCATAACCGAGTTGCAGCAACCAGGCGCACAAGTGCTCACCGCGCAGCCTTTCAGCCGGTGGCTGGAAACCGAGATGCTCAAGCTGAAATCCGGCTATGCCGAACTGGGTCTGCCGCTGCGGGAGGAATTCAATCAGCAGCACGGCCGGCCCCATGGCGGGGTGATCAGCTATATGGCGGACAATGCCCTCACCTTCGCCGGCGGCTCGCTCTTTGGCGACGGTCTGACGCTGGAGTACAAGATCAACTACCTGAAGGCCGCGCAAGGTACCCGTCTGATCGCCCGCGCCGAGGTGGAAAACGCGGGCGAGCCAGTGGCGGTGTGCAGCTGCCGGCTCTTCGCGGTGGACGCCGAGGGCACCGAGACGCTTTTCGCGCTGGCGCAGGGGACGATTATGGCGCCGGCGGAAGCGGATTGAGCGGAGAAGTTCTTTCCGAGGCTCTGGAAAGAACCCCTCCTGGCCTCCCCTTGCAAAGGAGAGGAACCCGGCTTCGCCGAACCCCTTCTGGCGTCACCGCCCCAGCAGATCGCGGGCGATGATTTCCTTCATGATTTCGCTGGTGCCGCCATAGATACGCTGGATGCGAGCGTCCACATAGTCGCGGGCGATGGCGTATTCCATCATGTAGCCATAACCACCGAAGAGCTGCAGGCACTGATCGGCTACCTGGCTTTGCAGCTCGGCGGTGGTGTACTTGGCGGTAGAGGCGTCCACGGCCGTGAGCTCGCCACGGTCGTATTCGTCAGCGCACTGCAGGCAGAAGGCCTTGTTCACTTTCACCTGGGCCTGGAGCTCCGCCATGGTGAAGCGGGTGTTCTGGAGCTTGCTCAGGGGCTGACCGAAGGCTTCGCGCTCGGTGACATAATTGACGGTACGCTCGATCATGCCCTCGGAGGCGGCGACGCAGCCCAGTGCCAGGATCAGCCTTTCGCGCGGCAATTCGTTCATCAGGTTGATAAAGCCGCGGCCCTCGCCGCCCAGAATCTGGTCCGAACTTACACGCACGTCCTCGACGAAGAGCTCGGAGGTGTCCGAGCAGTGCTGGCCCAGTTTTTCCAGATTGCGGCCCGGCGCAAAGCCCGGCAGGGAGGTGTCCACGGTGAAGAGGCTCATGCCCTTCGAGCCCGCCTCCGGGTCGGTAATCGTGGCCAGGACCGCCACGTCGCAGTGCTGACCATTGGTGATAAAGGTTTTCTGCCCGTTCAGCACGAAGTCATCACCGTCGCGTACGGCTCGGGTCTTCAGGCTCTGCAGATCCGAGCCGGCGCCGGGTTCGGTCATGCCGATGGCGCCTACGGCTTCGCCGGTCACCATCCTCGGCAGCCAGTTCTGTTTCTGCTCCTCGGTGCCCAGATGAAGAATATAGGGAGCCACGATATCGGAATGCACCGAGAGCATGGACGCGAGCGCCGAAAAGCCCCTACGCGAGACCTCTTCCACCACGACCGCGGACAGCCGAAAGTTGGCGCCGAAGCCGCCGTAGGCCTCGGGTACGTCCACGCACAGCAGGCCGTTTTCGCCCAGGCGCGTCCAGAGCTCTCGGGGCAGGATCCCGTCCTTTTCCCATTGCTCGTAATGCGGGGCGACTTCGTTTTCCAGGAACTTGCGGACATTGTCCCGGAAGAGCTGAATTTCGGAGGCGTCGAGCTGGACGGCTGCGGTCATGGAATGGCTCCTGCATTGACGGACGGTCATTCTAGCCGGGGCACGACCCGGGTGCCGCATCGCGGGGTGACTAGCGGGTCACCCCGCAGGGGCAAGGCGCAAGAGGCAAGGGGCAAGGAAAGGAAGGTGTCGTGAAAGGAAACCGGCTGCAGGAGGCGCGTCCTCGCGCCGATAAATTCCAGAGGCTCTGGAACAGGGTCGCGGCGGGGACGCCGCTCCTCAGCCTTTTGCGACACCCTCGAAAGGGGAGGAAAGGTTCTTCCCCTTTCCTCTAGCCGTTTAGGGCAAGCGTTGTTTTCGCTTTTTCTTGCTACTTGTCCCTTGCTTCTTGCCCCTCGGCCTCGGCGAGGCCGGCATCAGGTCCGGAATTCGTGCTGGGGTTCGATCTTGATCTCGGCGGTGAGCGAGTTGGCAATGAAGCAGTACTTGTGCGCGGACTCGTGGAGCTTGGTGAGTTCTTCCTCGCTCATGTCCCCTTCGGTGAACACCACGCGCGGGCGCAGGGTGATTGCCGTCACTGCCTGGCGGCCGCCTTCAATCTTGTCCACTACGCCCGTGGGCTGATCCAGATAAGACACGACTTCCAGATTGCTCTTCGCCGCGATGGCCAGGAAGGTCAGCATATGGCAGCTGGACGCGGAGGCAATCAGTGCTTCCTCAGGATTGGCGCGATCGGACGAGCCGCCCAGGTTGGCCGCGCCGGAAGCGGGCACCACTTCGCCGCCGGTAAAGGTCCAGTCATGGTCCAGACTGTATTCGCCGGGCTGGAACTGATCACCGCGCTTGAGGTGCCAGGCCAGGGAAAGACTGAATTCCGCCATGCTGTTTTCTCCTTATTCCGAAGCTGTTTCGCCCATGGCACCCCGCGACTCGCGCAGGCAGTCATTGACCTCGCGCGCCACCATGGGGCTGTATAACTGCGAGCAATGGCCATGGTAGGGCAGGTGCAGGTTCTTCGCATTGCCCGAGATCAAGGCCGAGCGTTCCGGCAGCACGAAATTGTCGAATTCCGACCAGATGGAATAAAAGCGCACATCACCCGGGGTATCACCGTCGGCCGCCACCTCTTGCACAAAGGGTGAGCCGTGGCGCATCTGCGCCGCCGACCCCATGGCCGGTACCAGCCCGGCCACACGCGAGCCGCGATGGGGTGAGCCCAGGGTCACGCAGGTATCCACCTTGCCGGCGAGATCCAGATTGATCAGGGCATAGCGGGTCAATACGCCGCCCATACTGTGGCAAACGATATCGATCTTGTCCGCCTCGCAGGCTGTCATGATGCGATCGGCGTGGTCGGCGACCTGCTGGGCCAGACCTCGAGCATTGGCCGTGGGCGGGGTGTAGCTGATGACGAAGACATTGGGCCAGCCCATGCGCCGCAACATCCAGTGCAGAAACATCATGCTGGCACTGTTGGCGCCATAGCCATGGACGAGCATTACCGGAGTAGCGCCTTTTTCCCGGGGGCGGATGCCCCGGAAGTCGTAAAACAGGCGCAGTGGAAAGGTCAGCGTCAGCACGAACACCGCCAGGCTCTCCCGGATCACCGCCAGCACCGACCGTACGGGCCCTGCGAGGGTGCCGCCATCCGGAAGCGCATCCTCGGGATGGTTGCGGCGCTCATAGACCCAAATGACATAGAGCGCCAGTGTGCCCAGCGCGCAGGCGATATAAAGCAGGGTCAGCAGGGTTCCGAGCAAGTCCAGCATTTTCCTCCCCGATCCGGCCGGCATGACAAAAGTCCGCGTATTCCATAGCATCGTTGTCCACCAATGTAAAAGGAAGACGTCATGGGTGAGCCGGTCATAATCAACGAGGTGGGCCTGCGCGACGGACTGCAGAATCAGCCCAATCCGGTCAGTACCGAGGACAAGACCCGGCTCGCCCGGGCACTGGTGGACGCCGGGTTACGGCATATCGAGCCGGTCAGTTTTGTCCATCCCCGGGCGGTACCGCGCATGGCGGATGCCGCCGAGCTTACCGAGCGACTGCCGCGCAGCGAGGGGCTGGATTACACCGCGCTGGTACCCAACCTCAAGGGCTACGAAAAGGCCCGGGACGCGGGCTATGAGACGGTGGCGCTGGTGCTATCCACCACCGAGACCTTTAACCAGCGCAACCTGAACATGTCCCTGGAAGACGCCATTGCTTCCTGCCGCAACATTCTGCACCAGGCGAACGAGGACGGCCTGCATACCCGTACGTATATCTCGGGCGCTTTCGCCTGTCCCTATGAGGGGCCGATAACCGTGGGCACCACGCTCCACCTGAGCCATGAAATGATCGAGGGCGGCTCGGCGGAGATTGCCATTGCCGACACCATTGGCGGCGGTAACCCGAAACAGATGAAGGACATCATGCAGCCGCTGCTGCAAAGCTATGACCCCGAGCGCTTCTTCGTTCATCTGCACGATACCCGCGGCCTTGCCGCGGCCATGGCCTGGGAGGCAGCCGATCTGGGCGTGCGCCGCTTCGACGCTTCGGTGGGCGGTCTCGGTGGCTGTCCTTTCGCGCCGGGCGCGACGGGCAACATGGCTACCGAGGATCTGGTTTATATGCTCGAGGCCTCCGGTTTTGATACCGGTGTGAGTATTCACAAACTCCGGGAAGCTGTCAGATTGGCCAATGAGATTACCGGGGGACAATGGGGCGGCCGCATTCTCGACTGGATCCGGTCGCAGGAGGAACAGGGCAAGGAGGTGCCGGTGTCCTGAGCGGCAAGGAACAAAAAGCAGGAAAATGCGGGATGCGCCGCCATGGCCGAGTAAATCGGGCGCTTTTCCCACAGCCGCGGATTGCATCCGCCCCGCCTCTAACTACCCCGTACCGAGGGTGTAGCAAAAGCCCGGGCGACCCGCGCGAGCGTACACCCGTGCCATGAAGAGGGCGGCATCAGTTGGCAACGACCCCGGAATAGCCACAGAGGGCATAGAGAGCACAGAGGCCAGTCCATTGCGATTCCCTTGCCTCGTGCCACTTGCCCCTTGCTACTTCCTCGAAGAGGCGGAACGCGGGATCGCGAGCACAAGGGCCGGGCCCGGGGGTTGGGCGCCGGAACCAGCCAAACAGACGGAATTCCGGAGATGAGGTCGTTTACGGGCGGTGGTGTTTTACTGTTTCGGGGTCCAACAGATTCCTGTGGTGAACCCCACCGGGACTCCCGATCAGGCGCTTCGACTATCCTGTGCCTCGGCGCCCAGGCCCTTTCCCTTGTCGTCGCCCAGCAGGTTGCGGATGCGTTCGAGGCTGAGCCAGGAATCGCCGGTGGCGATGGATTCGAGCTGGCGCACCAGATAGATGAGGGCATCGCGTTCCAGCCCGGTTACACCCTGGTGGGCGTGCAAGAGCACGCCGGCACGCTGGGTCAGGGTCTCGGCTTGATCGCTCTCGCCCCGGGTAAGCGCGATCACTGCCCGGGCGAGACAGGAAACATGGCGCTGCCGGCCGAGCTTGGTCTCGTAACGGTCGAGCAGGCCCTCGGCCGTATCGAATTGCTGCTGGGCGATGGACTGAATCGCCTTGCGCAGAACCACGAGCGCCGTGCTGGTGTTGAAGGTCTTCATAGTTAATTCTTCTTGTTGTGACCGCTTGGTTCTGGCTTTTCGTAATCGGGGAGCCGAGCATGTCCTATGTCAGGGAGTGTGGATTATAGCGGCATCAAAAAAATGTGAAAGATGTCCGGTGATGAACGGAAGTAGCGCACAAAAACAAGAGGCGTATTACAGCCATGTAGGATATGTACTACAACGGATGAAAGGTTAGCAGTTACTTATGTCCATTTGTTCGACACAGCAGTGTCCGGAGAAAGAAGGCGAAGGTCCAGCAGCACCCGCCGGCGGAATCGGGCCGAGCCGTTCCGCAAGTGAACATCAAGTACAGTGACCTCCGGTTCGGCCGGCGCTAGCTCAGCGGCAAGGCCGGGCCAGTCGTCCGGGTCCAGACAGACCAGCTCGCCGTTGGCGCGGGCCTGGTCCAGCCGGGCGCGAGCATCGTCGCCCTGATCCGCCACCCGCACCCAGCGACTGCGCGCCAGCGCGCGCAGCAGCGCCCGGGATTGCACCACGTCCCGGGGCAGAATCACGCGCACCGGCCGCGCCAATGCCGAGAGCAGCAGCAGGACATCATCGGGCGTGCGGCGATGGCAGAGCAGCATGCCGGGGCCGGTCTGGGGAATCAGCTCCACACCAGTTTTCTCCAGCCGGCACACCCGCGCGGCGCGCGCCCGAATGCGCAGGCGCAGCATGAAATCCGGCACACGCACATAGATCCAGCCGGCCACCACCAGATTGGCTGCCGCCAGCATGGCGAAGAAGGCGGGAATGGAATAATCCAGCACACCGATGACGACAATGCCGGCTCCGGCCGACGCCACCATGAGCAGGGAATTGAGGATGTTGTTGGCGGCGATCACGCGCGACAGGTGGCGGCGGTCGCTGCGGTACTGGACGAAGGCGAACAGCGGCACGATGTAGAAACCGCCAAAGGCGCCGACCAATAGCAGATCCGCGATCACGCGCAGGCCGGCGCTTTCCGACAGAAAGGCGGCGATGCCGAAGGGCGTTTCGCCCCCGGCCAGCCCCTGGTGGGCGAAGAACAGATCCATACTGAACAGGCTCAGTCCCAGCGTGCCGATGGGTACCAATCCCAGTTCCACATGCCGGCCGGAGGCTTTTTCGCACAGCATGGAGCCCAGGCCGATGCCGACGGAAAAGGTGGCCAGCAGCAAGGCATAAAGCCCGTCGGTGCCGTGCAGATAGTCGTCGTTGTAGACCTTGAGCTGCGTGGTGTAGGCCGCGCCCAGAAACCAGAACCAGGAGATGCCCAGCACGCAGTACCACACCGGGCGCACCGCCCGGGCGTAGTGGATGATGCGCCAGGTTTCCCGGGCGATATTCCAGCGGAGGCGCAGGTGTTCGTCCGCCGGCGGCGAAGGCGGAATGAAACAGGCGCTCAGCCAGCCCAGCAGGGCCAGGCTGAGCACGGCCGCGGAAGCCACCCAGGCGGCGGCCCAGTCCATCTTGAGCATCACGCCGGCAATGGAGCCCAGCAGAATCGCCAGGAAGGTGCCGGACTGCACCAGCGCATTGCCCGCCACCAATTCCTCGCGGCCCAGATTCTGGGGCATGATGGAGTACTTGATGGGGCCGAAAAAGGTGGACTGCAGGCCCATGCAGAACAGCACCCCCATGAGAAACCAGACCGCTTCGAAGAAAAAGCCCACCG
>CAYPKI010000110.1:7981-9235 GCA_964411265.1 uncultured Alcanivorax sp.
CCCACCGCCGCCAGGGTCATGATCCCGACCTCGCCGAATTTGATGTAGCGCAGCAGCCGGGCCTTGTCGTACTTGTCGGCGACCTGGCCGGCCAGTGCCGAGAACAAGAAGTAAGGCAGGATAAACATGGCCAGCGCTATGTTGTTCTGGGTATTGATCTCCAGGCTGGTAACCACGCCCGTGGCGATCACCAGAATCAGCGCCTGGCGAAAGACATTATCGTTGAACGCCCCGAGGAACTGGGTCAGGAAAAAAGGCAGAAAACGCCGGGTTTTCAGCAGCGGTATCAGGGTGGCCTTCATCGCGTCCTAGCCTCTCCGAGCATGTCGCGGAACAATTAGCGGCCGGGTGCACCCTGAAGGGCATAAAGGCCGTGCGAGCCTTCGCGGGTAGTGGTGCGCACGGCTTAGCTTAAGGCCGGTTCCGGTATTCGCGCAGCCCAATCCGAACGCTATTGTTGCCCATGAGTGTGAACGCTGCGCCAGGCCAGCACGGCCAGGCTGGCGAAGTAGATGGCGCAGAGGCCGTCCCAGACGCCATAGCCGCCCAGAAAGAAGGCCGTGAGCGGGTCCCGGGCGAGCAGAAATTCCATGCGGTCGCCGGCGTCGCCCAGCCAGACCATCCAGTGCACCGAATAGAGGGCTTTCTCCAGCGCAAATACCGCCATCATGCCGGGCAACAGAGCCCAGTGGCGCGCGGCGGCGATATAGGCCAGGCCCCAGAGCGCGATCAGCACGAGTCCGGGCGCGCCAAACCAGAGCGCATCAGCGCGGTGGAGTTGCTCATGGTCCTTGAGCGGGGTGAGATACAGCAACGGCAGCAGGTTGATGATGCCGAGGATCACAATGATGCGTTGGTGAGGCAGTTTCATGACAAATCCCGGCATTGAGGGTGTCGAAAACAGTCCACCAGGTGGTCGTTGACCATGCCCGTGGCCTGCATGAAGGCGTAGATCATGGTGGGACCGACAAAGCTGAAACCGCGTTTCTTCAGCGCCCGGCTGAGCTGGCGCGAGGTCTCGGTTTCCGCCGGAACTTCGTCCATACCACGGAAATGGTTCGTCACGGGCTTATCGTCGACAAAGCTCCAGAGCCAGGTGTCGAAACCGCCCTGCTCTTCCACCAGATCCAGGAAGGCCCGGGCATTGGTCACCGCCGCTTCCACCTTGCGCCGATTACGGATAATGCCCGGGTCCTGCAGCAATGCTTCGATTGTGCGTTGATCATAGCGCGCCACCTTCTCCGGGTCGAAGTA
>CAYPKI010000111.1:0-3973 GCA_964411265.1 uncultured Alcanivorax sp.
TGATGGTCATGCGGGCGTATCCCCCAAAAAAGCGCCAGAAGTGTGTCATACCGTCAGCGGGTTTTGAACCATGACGTAGAGGCCGTCCAGCGGCTATAATTCGCGCGCCACCAAGAGGAGAAGTTGATGTTCGAGAATCTCAACGAACGGCTGGAAAATTCCCTGCGCTCGTTATCCGGGCAGGGTACGCTGACCGAGGACAACGTCCGCGACACCCTGCGCGAGGTACGCAAGGCGCTGCTGGAGGCGGACGTAGCCCTGCCGGTGGTCAAGGACTTTATCGAGCGGGTCCGGGAGCAGGCACTGGGTCAGGATGTCCTCAAGAGCCTCAAACCCGGTGAGGCCCTGGTGAAAATCGTCCATGACGAGCTGGTTCATGTCATGGGCGATAGCAATGACGCCCTGGATCTGAACGCCAAACCGCCGGTGGTGGTGCTGATGGCGGGGCTGCAGGGTTCGGGCAAGACCACCTCCGTGGCCAAGCTGGCGAACTATTTGAGCGAGCGGGAGAAGAAAAAGGCCATGGTGGTTTCGGCGGACGTCTACCGCCCGGCCGCCATTGACCAACTGGAAACCCTGGCCGGCGAGGTGGAGGCCGAGTTCAGCCCCTCGCAAAGCGACCAGGATCCGGTGGACATCGTCAACAACGCCGTGGGCGAGGCCAAGCGGCGCCACGCGGATGTGTTGCTGGTGGATACGGCTGGTCGGCTGCACGTGGATGACGACATGATGAGCGAGATTCGCCGTCTGAACGAGGCGGTGAAGCCCCACGAGACCCTGTTCGTGGTGGACGCCATGACCGGTCAGGACGCCGCCAACACCGCGCACGCCTTTGCCGACGCCCTGCCGCTGACGGGCGTGGTGCTGACCAAGGCGGATGGTGACTCGCGCGGCGGCGCTGCCCTGTCGGTACGCCAGATCACCGGCAAGCCCATCAAGTTCATGGGCACCGGCGAAAAGACGGATGCGCTGGAACCCTTCCACCCGGACCGCATCGCTTCGCGCATTCTGGGCATGGGCGATGTGCTGTCCCTGGTGGAAGAAGCCGAACGCAAGGTCGATCAGGACAAGGCTGAAAAGCTCGCCAAGAAGATGAAGAAAGGGCGGGCCATGGATTATGAGGATCTCAAGGAACAGTTCCAGCAGATGCGCAATATGGGCGGGATGTCGTCGATGCTGGACAAAATGCCCGGGATGGGCCAAATGGGGCAGATGGCCCAGGATCCCGCTGCCGAAAAGAATATCAAGCACATGGAAGCGCTGATCAACTCCATGACCCCCCACGAGCGCCGGCACCCGCAGCAGATCAAGGGTTCGCGCAAGCGCCGTATCGCCCTGGGCGCGGGCCTGGAAATCCAGGATCTCAATCGGCTCATCAAACAGCACAAGATGATGAGCAAGATGATGAAGAAGATGAAGGGCAAGGGCGGCAAGGAAATGATGCGGGGCATGGAGAGCATGATGGGCGGCCAGGGCGGACCCGGTGGTGGTTCCGGCGGTGGTATGCCTCCCATGTAGCAGGCTGTTGAAAACCCGTTGCGTGCCAAGGCTTTCAGGCTGGTTCGCAATGGGGCGCCGTTTCGAAGGCATGTGGCTGCCCTCTTTAAAAAATGGCAACGATGGCGGCGGGCCAGCCTGAAAGCCCCGCCGGGCAGGGTCTGAAGGGGCTATCTGCTACACTTTTCGCTCGGAAAGGGAACCGCCCGGTTCGTCGCGATCCGGTACACCAGCTGCACGCCTCAGGCCACGCTGAGCGTGCCATGGCTTTTTTCAGCCGCCAGCCAGGCGCGGTTGCGACACCGTGCCCGAGCCAACCCCTTTATTTCGGGCCCGGAAATCGCTAGAATCTGCGGCCTTTCCGCACTCCGGCCGGATAAATGCCCCGATAGCGGGCGTTTCGGGGCAGCCGGCAACGCACGAACAAGGCAGAGACAGCGCTATGGTAACCATTCGTCTGGCCCGTGGCGGGGCCAAGAGAAAGCCATTTTATCATGTTGTGGTAACAGACAGCCGCAACACCCGGGACGGTCGCTTTATCGAGCGCCTGGGCTTTTTCAATCCCGTAGCCAAGGGCGGAGAAGTACGTCTCAAGCTGGACCACGAAAAAGCGGACCAGTGGGTCAGCAACGGTGCCCAGCTGTCCGAGCGGGTCCGGTCGCTGCTGAAAGAGGCCCGTAAGCAAGAGGCCTGATGGACGCGTCCGACGACCCTGTGATCGTGGGCCGTATCATGGGCGTCCACGGTGTGCGGGGCTGGGTAAAGGTCTACTCCTACACCGACCCGCTTTACAATATTCTGGGTTATCGGCCCTGGTGGCTGGAAGTCAGCGGCGAGTGGCGGGAAATCAGGGTCAACGGTGGCCAGCGCCACGGCAAAAGCCTGATTGCACAGCTGGCTGACTGCACGGACCGAGACGAGGCGCATGAACGCTTTGTCGGCTGCCAAGTGGCCGTTCCGCGTGCGGCACTGCCGGTGCTAAACAGCGGTGACTATTACTGGCGCGATCTGGTGGGATTGCGCGTGCGCCTGGACGATGGGCGCGATCTGGGTGTGGTGGACACGCTCATGGACACAGGCGCGAACGACGTCCTGGTCGTGCGTGGCGACGGTGTGAGCCTGGACCGCGAGCAACGCCTGATTCCCTGGATACCGGAACAGGTAATCGGGCCGGTTGACGCACAAAACGGCACGGTCACCGTCTTCTGGGATCCGGATTTTTGACATGAAGATTACCGTGGTCACGCTTTTTCCGGAGATGCTTTCGGCGGTGACCGATTACGGTATAACCGGCCGTGCCGTGGAGGCGGGGCTATTGCAGGTCCGGGCGGAAAACCCGCGGACCTTTGCCCGGGACCGTCACCAGACGGTGGATGACCGACCCTTTGGCGGTGGCCCGGGCATGGTGATGAAAATTGAACCGTTGCGCGCCGCCCTGAGGCAGGCGCGCGAGGACCTGGGCCCGCGGGCGCGGACGCTTTATCTGGCGCCGCACGGGAGCAGGCTGAACCAGGCGCGAGTGGAGGCACTGGCGGCGGAAGAGTGTCTTGTGCTGCTTGCCGGGCGTTACGAAGGCGTGGACGAGCGCCTGATCGAATCGGAGGTGGATGAAACCGTATCGATCGGCGACTATGTGCTCAGTGGTGGCGAGTTGCCGGCCATGGTGCTTATCGACGCTGTAGCGCGGCGCCTGGATGGCGTGTTGGGCCACGAGGACTCGGCGGAACAGGATTCCTTTACCGGCGAGCTGGAGGGGTTGCTCGACTGCCCCCATTACACTCGGCCGGAAGAATTCGAGGGTGTCACGGTGCCGGCGGTGTTGCTCAGCGGGCACCATGAGCACATCCGGCGGTGGCGGCTGAAGCAGTCGCTGGGGCGCACCTGGCTGTCGCGCCCCGATTTGCTGGAGGCGCGGCGCCGCGGGCGCGGCCTGGACGCGGAAGCAGAACAACTGCTGGCGGAATTCATCCGCGAGCACGAGGCACGACAAGACGACACGGATTCAACAGGAGCAGGTAGTCATGAGCGGCAAGAACCCTCTGATTCAGGAAATTGAGCAGGCCCAGATGAAGGAAGGCCTGCCCGAATTCGGCGCCGGCGACACCGTGACCGTACAGGTCAAGGTGAAAGAGGGCAGCCGCGAGCGTCTGCAAGCCTTCCAGGGCGTTGTGATCGGCAAGCGTAATCGTGGCCTGAGCTCCAACTTCACCGTACGCAAGACCACCCACAGCATTGGCATTGAGCGGGTGTTCCAGCTGCATAGCCCTCTGATCGACAGCATCCGTGTGGATCGGCGTGGTGATGTTCGTCAGGCCAAGCTTTACTACCTGCGCCAGCGTTCGGGCAAGTCGGCCCGGATCAAGGAAAAGATTACGCGCAAGTAGGGGGTGAGGGCCTCTGCCTTGGCCCGGAACGAGCGTTGTTGTGCCCTGCCGGCCACAACCCTCCGGGCCATGTCCTTTTGCGCCTGTAGCCG
>CAYPKI010000111.1:3983-4926 GCA_964411265.1 uncultured Alcanivorax sp.
CCTTGCTACAGACGCAAAATGACGATGGCAACGCCCGTTCCGGGCCAAGGCAGAGGCCCTGACTTCGGGACAGGGCGCAATTTGTGGCGCCCTGCCGGGCAGCGACCCTTCGGGCCATGCCCTTTTTTGCCTGTAGGACCTCCTGCTCATGCCCGTGGGAGCGGCGTCCTCGCCGCGATCCCGTTCCAGAGCCTCTGGAACAATCGGCGCGGGGACGCGCCTCCCACAGCTCGGTTCTGCTTTTGTGGTAGCGTCAAGGCGGGGAAGCACTCTAGTTTCTCCATAAACGGCCCTGAATAGGAACAGAAGTAACCAGAATGGCCACCATGACGGTGGCCGTTTTGTTTCCGGGCCACTGCATTCGGAACTCCGCGTCATGGAAACCGCTGATCCACGCCTGCGTCGTCATGTCCTGATCCTGGTTGCCGTGCTGGCCCTGCTGGGTCTGGCCCATGAGTGGACCAATCCCCTTTTGCGTTATGACCGTGCCGCCGTGCTGGACGGCCAGATCTGGCGCCTGGTGACGGCCCATCTGGTTCACCTCAATGTGTGGCACATGGCCATGAACCTGACCGGTTTGCTGCTGTGCTGGTTTTTCTTTACGGATTTGTTCACCCGCCGCCTGTTGTGGCTCTGGCTGGGGGTATCCGCGCCCGTGGTGGGACTGGCCTTTCTGGGGCTGGACGCGGAATTGGCGCGTTACGTGGGTCTGTCCGGGTTGCTGCATGGTTTACTGGTATTGCTGCTGGTGCTCGGCTGGCGAGGCAACCCGGTGCTGCACAGCCTCGTGCTGGCTGTCGTGGCGGGTCGCCTTGTCTGGGAGCAGCGTCCGGGCTATGACACCGAGTATCTCCAAGCCTTGATGGACGGTAGCGTTTATGTCAACGCTCATCTGTATGGCGCGCTGACGGGCCTGGCGCTGGCCCTGGGCGTGTTGTGGCAA
>CAYPKI010000111.1:4936-8401 GCA_964411265.1 uncultured Alcanivorax sp.
AGGAAGAAGAACAGCTCAAAGAGATGGTCGGAACGCTCAACGACGCCGGCGCGAGCGTGCTACCATCCAGGACAATTATTCTTGAAGCTGTGCTCAACCGGATGTCGGCTATGCGGGAAAGACGACGCCAGGCCTGTCTGCAGGCCCTGGGCCTGACGCCCTGGGTGGCGCGGTCATCGTTACCGGGAGCGCCCGCGCCCGCTCGTCTGGAGCCGGCCCCGCAACCGGACCCCGAGCCCGCGCCGGTTCAGGAAGGCCCGGCTCCGGGCCCGGAATTTGTTGACCAAGCCACACCGGCGCATGAACCGGCTGCGCAACCGGAGGCTGTGTTGGCCTCCGGGGTGGAAGCGGAGGCTGGCTTGCGCTTTACGCTCCATGCACTAGCGACACCCGCACTCTTGCTCATGGTAGAGCAATCCGATCCGTCGGCGCCCGAGCCCGGGCGCGACGAACAGGCGTTGCTGGCAGCTGTGCTGCGCTATTTCAACGCCCGGGAGGCGCAGCCACGCACCTTTGCCTGGCCCCTGCCGGGCGCGGACCCGGAGGCTGAACAGGCCCGGGCTTCGCTGGAAGCCTTTACCGGCCGGCTCTGCAGCGACGCGCGGTTGCCGCGTGTACTCTGGTTGCTGGATTCAGCGCTGGCCCGGACGCTGCTGGGGCAAGCGCGCTTTCAGGCCTTCCGGTGGCGGGATCTGGACTGCCTGGCGGTGTCGAGTCTGGGGGAAATGCTGGCGGCGCCGGTGGCCCACAAAAGGGCGACCTGGGAGGCCATGGTGCGTCATGGTTTTACCTTCTGATCCCGCGCCCGCTATAACAATCCGGCCCATGACCATGGCGGATCTGGCGCTCGTGGAAGCCATCGAGCGGGAGGGCCAGGACGCGCCCTGGTCACGTCGGATCTTTGAGGATTGCCTGAATGTAGGCTATGACTGCCGTATTATCCTGCGCGACCGCGAACGAGTGGGGTTCGTGATTGTCTCGCGGGTAATGGACGAAGCTCACCTGCTCAATATCGTGCTGGACGCTTCCTGGCGCGGGCGGGGCATTGCTCGTGAAGTGCTGACCATGCTGCAGCAGGAATTGGTCCAGAAGGACATGAGTCTGTTCTATCTGGAAGTGCGCGAAAGCAACACGGCCGCGCGCCGCCTCTACGAAAACCTCGGCTTCCGGATCAGTGGTTTTCGGGAGCGTTACTATCGGACCCGGGATGGCGGCCGGGAAGACGCCGTGCTGATGAGCAAGCAGCTGGCCGCTGGTTATGAATAACGGCCAACGAGGTTTTTCCTTCTCGGGCAAAGCTACCCCGCGCTCCACGCGCCGCCCTCTGCGGCTCAGCGCGGCCCCGATTGATACGCGCTCGCCCTGGGCCTTGCCCGTACCAGCCAGAAGCCGTCGAGCAAGACCGAGAAGCGGCAACTATAGGGTCCGTTGCTCCACCTCCGTATCATGGCTCATTCGGGCCAGGGCGGTGGGCAGTGCGTCCAGAATCCGACCCAGGGTCTGTTCCACCACCCGCCGGACGGCGGGCTGGACCTTCTGTCCCAGCCAGCGCGGCACGCCCGGTAGATGATGCGGCTGAATGTCGAGTTCCGCGGTGATATGGATGTCCGTGCCCTGGCCGTCTTCCCGCAGCCGGGCCTGGCCCTGGCAGTCAAACAGCTCCGGAAGCCGGTCGTTGTAGAAGCGAAAAGTGACGCAGCGCTGGCCGTGGTCCCAGGTGAGCGTGGCTAGCAGTTCCTCCAGCAAATCGCCGATAAAGGGCCTTGCCGACACCGGCACCACGGACTGATCGATGGCCCAGGCCACGTCCTGTTCCAGATGCTCGCCCTGGTCGTTCTCCTGCCGGATCCGGACCTGATCCACATTGGGCAGGTCCGGCGCCATCTGGTCGATCTTCCGGTGGAAAATCGGCCAGGCATGATCCGGGAGAACGGCAATGGTGTGTCGGAAATTCAGCTCCATGGACCCCAGCCAGCCAAAAAAGCTTGTAATAACGTGCTAACAATGCCTGAACAGCTCCGGCTTGGGAAATTCTCAACAGGTCAAGTGGTGATTGGCTCTAGCGACGTCACATGATGTCCCTATAGCCAATCATCGCTCCGGAGCGGCAGCTTATTTTGAACACTGTTCGAATTGAACGGTGTTCAGTCATGGGCGTAACCCGGTGGGGGGACCGTAACGGCAAGCGGCGCAATATCCTCGCGGCAGCGCGCACACTGCTGGAGCAGGACGGGCTGGACGCGCTCAGCATCCGGCGCGTGGCCGATCAGGCCGGCGTCAGCCCGGGGACCGTCTATACGCTCTTTGAGCACCAGGAGGAACTCTTCGCCACCCTCTATGTGGAGCGCCTGGAGCGCTTTCTGGCGGAGGTGGAGTGGATGGCCCGGGACGAAGCCGACCCGGAGCAGCTGGTGGTGGCCATGGGCCGGCGCTATGTGGCCATCTATGCCACCTTCGGCCGGCGCCTGGATGCCTGGTCCATGATGGTGGAACGGGATCAATGGCCGGCCGAGCTGGTGGAGCGGCTCTCCCATGTGACCCTGGAGCTGCTCGGCTGTGTGGAATGGCTTACCCGTGGTTTCGGCCTGGAGCGCATGTCCGCGGATGTGCGCCGCCGGGCCGGACCCTTGCTCTGGGCCACTCTGAACGGCCTGGCGGAACAGTTCTCCGGGGTACGCCATGAACTCCACGGTCTGGAACTGGATGATCTTTTCGTTTTTTCCGCCCGGGTCCTGGTGGCCGGGCTCAGGACCCTGACCGACGAAGCCGCCACAGAGCAGGAGCACTGATATGAGCTGGCGCAAGCGTGTGATGAAAAATCCGGTGGTGGACAGCCTTGCCCAGCCGTCCACCCGCTTCAATGCCCGGCGCCTGAGCCGCCGGGTACGGGGCCGGCGGGTACTGATTACCGGGGCTTCCTACGGCATTGGCGAGGCCACGGCCCGGTTGCTGGGCGGCGCCGGCGCGCGCGTGCTCCTGGTGGCGCGCAGCGGCGACCGGCTGGCGGAGGTGGCCGCCTCCATCCGCGCCGGAGGCGGCTATGCGCGTCACTACACCGCGGATCTCACGGACACCGATCAGGTGGAGCAGTTGCTGGCCACGCTGGAGCGCGATGAAGGCGGGGTCGATATTCTGGTGAACAATGCCGGCAAGTCCATCCGCCGTTCCTTCGGCCGCTCTTGCTATCGGGACTATGAACGCACCATGGCGGTAAATTATCTGGGTCCGGTGCGGTTGTTGCTGGGGGTGCTGCCGTCCATGCGCCGGCGCGGCACGGGCCAGCTCATCAATATTTCCACTGTGGGCGTGGGGTTTCCGCCGGCGGCGCGCTGGGCGGCCTATCAGGCGTCCAAGACGGCCTTCGATATTCTTTTCCGCAGCGTGGAACTCGAGGCCCGGCATGACGGCGTGAGCTTCAGCTCGCTCTATCTGCCGCTGGTCTATACCCGGATGAGCGCGCCCACG
>CAYPKI010000111.1:8411-9139 GCA_964411265.1 uncultured Alcanivorax sp.
CGAGGGTAATGCGCCCGGCATGACCGCTGACGAGGCGGCCGCTCTGGTGGCCCGGGCCATTGTCGAGCGCAAACGCCTGATCTCGCCCTGGTGGTTCTATCCCTCGGAGGCGGCCATTCTGGCTCTGCGCCGGCCCATTGGCGGAGCTCTTTCCTTCTGGTTCAAGCAAACCGACGATACGCCCAGCGCCCGCCTGAGCCGGGCCGAACCCGATAGCGCGGAGACTGCTGATGATCGCTGATGCCCTGGATAGCATGCGGCTGCTGCCGCGCATTCTCGGCGGTTTGCGCGAGGCCGGATTGCTGCGCGCGCTGCCGCCCCGCGCCGCCGCGCATTTCGCCCGGGATCTGCGCCGCACCGGCGCCAGTGCCGCTGCGCTCTGTCATCTCGCCGCCGCGCGGGCCCCGCAACGGCCGGCCGTGATCGATGACGACGGCGAAGTCAGCTGGGGCCAGTTGAACGCGGACGTGCTGGCGCTGCGCGCCGGGCTGGCGCAGCGCTACCCCCTGGATGCCAACGCCACGGTGGCGCTGTTGTGCCGTAACCACCGAGGCTTTGCCACTACCGTCTGGGCGGCGGCCAGTCTGGGGGCCGAGATTCTGTTGCTGAACACGGACTTTCCCGCGCCCCGGCTGGCGGAGGTTCTGGAACGCCAGGGCGTGGACATACTGGTGTGCGACCGGGAATTCTTGCCCACCGTGCGCGAGGCGGGCTTTACGGGCACACCT
>CAYPKI010000112.1:0-1565 GCA_964411265.1 uncultured Alcanivorax sp.
GTGGCCTTTGCCCGGGCCCTGCAGACCCCCGCCTTCCGCTTCCGGGTGCATCAGCGCCTGGCGGCGTTGCCGGCGCTGGGGACCATGCTGCGCAGCGCCGACAGTGCCCGCCTTGCCAGCACCCTGGGCATTCTCGCGCGCAGCGGTGTACCCCTGGTCGATGCCCTGGTGATAGCGTCGCAGGTGGTGAACAACCTGGCCATCCGTGAAGCGGTGCGCACCTCCGCCGCCCGGGTCCGTGAAGGCGGTAGCCTGTCCCGGGCCATGGATCAGAGCGACTATTTCCCGCCCATGCTGGTGCAGATGATCGCCAGCGGCGAGTCCAGCGGCGAGCTCGACCGGATGCTTACGCGCGCCGCGGATTATCAGGAACGTGAGCTCAGTGGCGTGGTCAACACCCTTGTAGGGCTGTTGGGTCCGGCCACGCTGCTATTTATGGCCATCATGGTTTTTACGATTGTAATGGCCATGATGCAGCCTATCCTGCAGATGAATCAGTTATTCGGAATTAGCTAGCAGGCTGTTAAAAAACCCGTTGCGTGCTCAGGCTTTCAGGCTGGTTCGCAATCGAGGCGCCATTTTGAAGGCGGGTATCTACCCGTCGAAAAAAACAACGATGACTGTGGGCCGGCCTGAAAGCCTGAGCACGCAAGGGGTTTTGCAACAGCCTGCTAGTTTCCAGATCGGCGTCAGAACGGTACATTAATGAAATCAACACCTACGGAGCAGAATTGCATGCAAAAGACGGTGTTATCGGCTACAGAGCGAGGACTTACGCTGATCGAGATCATGGTGGTGGTGGCCATTCTGGGTCTGCTGGCCGCCATGATTGTGCCCAATGTTATCGGTCAGGGCGAAAAGGCCAAGGTCGATATTGCCCGGGCCAATATGTCCAGTGTGGCCAACGCGCTGAAGATGTACAAACTCGACAACAACGACTATCCCACGACGGAAGAGGGCCTCAAGGCCCTGGTTGAGCGTCCTCCGTCGGCCGAGAAGGGCGAGTACAATCCGGAAGGCTATGTCGATCAGGTGCCCGAGGACCCCTGGGGCAACTCCTTTGTTTATATCAGTCCCGGCACGGACGGTGGCCCCTATGATCTCTACTCCCTGGGCGCTGATGGCGAGGAAGGGGGTGAGGGTTTCGATGCGGACATCCGCTATAAAGAATAACCACGCTCAGGCTGGCAGTGGTTTCTCACTGCTCGAGGTCATGGTAGTGGCAGCGCTGATAGCGCTGCTCGCTGCCGTGGCCGTGCCCACCATAATGCGCAATCCGGGCGGCGATGAGGTCAACGAGCAAGTTGATCGCGTGAGCGGGCTGTTGCAGCAGTTAAGCGAACAAAGTCTTTTTCTGGGGCAGATGCTGGCTGTGCGTGTCGAATCGGACGCCCTTCACCCCTTGCAGTTTGCCCATGAGGAAAACCGGTTCGTGGCCATGGACGGTGCGGGCGAGCTCAGCACTCTGGAAGTGCCTGCCGGGATGCGTCTGGAGTGGCGCCTGGAAAACAGCGAGGATCGTCAGGGTGTGAACCTGCGGGACGCCGTCTCCAGCCGCATGATGG
>CAYPKI010000112.1:1575-3600 GCA_964411265.1 uncultured Alcanivorax sp.
GGAAAAGGACAATTCACCCCCCCAGGTGTTCTTTTTCCCCAGCGGTGAGGCCACGCCCATTACCCTCTGGTTACGGCACCCGGAAGGGGAGGGCGAGGGGGTGCAGCTTAAGCTGAACAGTCTGGGACGTGTGCAGCGTCCCGCGGGCGAGAACGGCAGCAATGAGAGCTGAACGCGGGTTTACGCTGGTGGAAGTGCTGGTGGCTCTGACGGTGCTGGCCGCGGCCATCACCATGCTCTCCCAGACCCTGGGCGGTGCTGCCGATATCTTCAAACGACTCGAGAACAAGACTCAGGGCTACCAGGTGGCCAGCGACAAGCTGGTGGAACTCCAGGTGTATCGACAGTGGCCAGGTACCGGGACCAGCGACGACCGGGTGGATCGGTTTGGACAGACCTGGCGGATCCGCACCGAGGTGAGCTCGGGTCCTTTCCCGGATACACGGCGCGTGGATATTGCTGTGGGACCAAAGCCGGAAGGCAGCGATGACTGGGCGGTCACCTATAGCATGGCCAGTCTGCTGGGTAAGCCCTGATGAGCGGGCGCGGGCGTACAGCCGGGTTTACGCTGCTGGAACTAGTGGTCGCGATTGCCATTTTCGCGGCCATGTACGTCATGGCGCAGCAGTTTCTCAGCGCCGCACTGCGGAATCGCGAGATCCTCAACCGGCACGCCGACGCGCTGGAGTCGGGCCAGCGCACCCTGATCTTTCTCACCATGGATATGGAACAGATCATCGCGCGTCCGGTGCGTGACCGTTTTGGCGATACAAGGCCGGCCGTGGAAGGCGCCGAAAACCGGGTGTCGTTGACGCGTCTGGGCTGGGCCAACCCCATGGATTTGCGCGATCGCAGTACCATGCAGCGGGTGACCTGGCGGCTGCAGGACGACCAACTGATCCGGGCGCATTACTCGGTGCTTGATCGTGCTGCCGGTGCCGAACCGAGTGAAGCGGTCCTGATGAAGGATGTGAGCGATTTCCAGGTGCGTTATCTCTATGAGACCGCGGCGGACGAGTCCGAGTGGAGCCGGCGTTGGCCGCCCGAGGACACAACCGGAAGCCGCGTGCTGCGCCAGCCCTTGCCGCGCAGTGTGGAAATCACGATCGAACGTGAGCAAGGTACGGGGCTGCATCGTTACTTCCGTCTGGTGGAGAATCCCTGGTCATGACACCGCCCGGACGACAACGCGGGGTAGCGCTGATCGTGGTGCTGATGATCTTCGCCATGGTGTTCACTCTGGCTGTCGAGGTGATGCGTCAGCAGGAAGGTTACATGACGCGCACGGAAAACCTGCTCAATTGGGACCGGCGTTATCAGTACGCCATGGCCGCCGAAAAAGTAGCCGTGCAGGGTCTGATTGACGACCTGGAGGCAGATCGGGAAGAAGGCCGCCGCGTGGATGACTGTCAGGACGAGCGCTGGGCGGTACGGCTGCCGCCATCGCCCTATGAGGATGCCATGCTTAGTGCCACCGTTCAGGATCTTCAGGGCCGCTTCAATCTCAACTGGCTGGTGCAGGTTCAGCAGAACCGTTTTGTTCGCGATGACAGCAGCCGCCGGGCTCTGCAGCGCCTGCTGCAATCGGTTCTGGCGCGGCCCGAGCAGGCCCGGACCCTGTCCTTCGAGATGACGGACTGGATGGACAGCAACAACTTGGTGGATGGGGTAGAGGGGGCTGAAGATGCGGAATACCGGCGGCGGCGCACGCCCAATCTGCCGGTGGCCCATGAGTCCGAGCTGCGGGCGCAACGAAATTTCAAGCTCCAGGCCCTGCCTGCTAGCGACGCCAGCTTCTGGTCCTATTTCACGGCACTGCCGGTAAACACGACGCTGAATCTGAATACCGCGTCCACGGCCGTGCTGGACGCCGTGCTGGGCGAATACGGTGGCAACGCCGCGAGCGCTGTGGAAAAGCTGCGTCGTGAGGGCCCGATTAGCGAAGTGGGTGCGTTGTTCAGCGTAGCGCCCTTCAAGGATCTCGACAGTGAGCAACGTCAGTCGTTGCGCCAGCGCGTTGGCGTG
>CAYPKI010000112.1:3610-9123 GCA_964411265.1 uncultured Alcanivorax sp.
TCGTCCTATTTCCAGGCCATGATTGATGTAAAACTGGCAGACCAACGCTCGCGTCTGGTGACTCGTATTTTTCGCAACCCAGAGGCCGAGGGCAATGAGCAGCGGCGGGCGTCGGTGATTAGTCGTCAGGTTGTGCCCGTATTGGGGCCGCTCGAACCAGCCTGCAATCCAAACTACAATGCCCCGGCGCAGAATGGGGCTGGCGATACTGCGGCGGAATCGAACGGTGATCGGGAGAACTGATGATGGCTGAGATTTTGATGGTACGCCTGCCGCCGGGCGCGCTGGCTACAGAGGAGCCGGCTGAGCTGGTCGTGCCAGCGGGCACGGGAGAGAACGGCGACAGCCGCGAGGCCCGGCTGGGCGATATCGTGGAACAGGTTCGGTCCGCTGGACAGCGTCTTTTTCTGGTGTTCGCCAGCGCTGATGTGCTCATGACGCGCGTGCGCCTGACCCGGAAACAGGCGAAGCAGCTTCAACGCGCGCTGCCGTATCTGCTGGAGGACGACCTGCTGGAGCCACCCGAGCAGCTCTGGTATGCGTGGAGCCGCCCGACGGGCGATGAATATCCGGTTCTGGCCTGTGATCGGCAGGCGCTGAGCCGGCTCCGGGACTGGTGCCTGGAAAAAGGGGTCGAGCTGGCCGGCGCCAGCAGTGATGCCGCTTTGCTGGCGCATCGCGCGCCTCTGCGTCTGGCTGATGAGGATAGTGTCTTGCTCTTGCCCGACGCGCGTCAGGCCCTGACCGTGACGCTGTCCGAAGAGGCATCCGTGCGCGCCGCTCTGGTGCCCGGCGAGGGTGACTGGGACGAAGTGACCGGGCGCCTGGCGGTGCTCGAAGCTCTGGAAGCGGGTCGAAGGCGCAACGAGTATGTGGAACTGCTACATGGTGAAATGCGACCGCCGGCCAGCGGGGTCAGGCAGGACTGGAGCTGGACCCGGTGGCGTCCGCTGGCCGGTTTTGCGGCGGCTGCGCTGGTGCTCATTTGCGCCCTGCTGGGGGTGCAGCAATGGCGCTATGAAAATGCAGCCGAGCGTGCTCGTCAGGCCTCCAGCGAACTCTATCAGGAGCTTTTTCCGGAGGATCGCGCTACGGCGCGCCTGCGGGCTCAGTTCCGGCAGCGGTTGCGTTCACTGGGTGGCGGCGGTGACGCCGGCAGCGGCTTTCTGGATCTCATGACAGGCGTGGGCGGTATTCTGGCCGAATACCGTTCACAAGGGGTTACAACGCGCCGATTGCAATACAATCAGCGCGAGGGGAGTCTGCAGCTGGAACTTCGGGCGGACGGATACGAGGCTGTCGAAAAAGTGCGCAAGCAATTGGCCGATCAGGGACTACAAGCGGAAATTGCCACGGCGCGTGATGATGGTGACGGCGTCACCGCGCGTTTACGGGTAGGGAAGAGCTGATGGCGTCTATGAAACAGTGGCGCGCCTACGCCCATGAACGACTCGAGCCCGTACTGGCCTGGTATCGCCAGCGCGAGCTTCGTGAGCAAAGAGCGCTGCTGGCCCTGGGCCTGGCCCTGCTTGTGGCGCTGGTCTGGTGGCTCCTCTGGCAGCCCCTTTATGAGGGTCGACAGGATGCTCGTGAGAGCTATATTCGGGCTGCGCAGACCCTGTCCTGGATGCGGGATAATGCCCCGGCGGTGCGTGGGGCTCAACAGACAGCCGCGTCCAGGCCCTCCACCGAACAGGGCTGGACCGGTCGAATCAGCTCAAGCGCCTCGGCGCACAGTCTCTCCCTGAAGGGTTTTACGCCCGAGGGGGACGGTTCCGTGCGGGTAATGCTGGAGAATCAATCCTTCGCCCATGTCATGGCCTGGCTGAAGACCCTGCGCTCCGAGCAGGGCGTGCGCCCGTCCAGCATTCAGATGTCCCGAGGCAATGATCCGGGCGGCGTCAATCTACGGGCTACCCTGGCCCGGGAAGGCTAGATGCGGCCCTTATCTCCGGTCTTGCTGGTGGCCGTAATCGGTCTGATGCTGTTGTCGCCCGCAGCGACGGCAGCCAATGGCGCCTCCCGGGTGGCCCAACAACGCGTTCTGGAAATCAAGGCTCCGGATCTACCCTCGGCGCGGGGGCTCAAGATCAAGCGACTGTCCCTGGTGCGCTGGCGTGACGGCGGTTTTGAACCCGTTCCCTTTCAGATTGACGAACTGGATGAGCATGACCTGGTCTGGTTCGCCGACTCGGATCATGAGCGCCAGGGGACTCCGGGTGTCTTCGACGCCAGTGATGAACTCATGGCTCTGTTTCGCGACGCGGGTGAGAAGGCGCCCGAGGACGAAGAGCCTGAGCAGGGGCGTATTCTTTCGGAACTGGAAGTGCGCAATCCCGCAGGCGAGTCCTTGTATCTTTATCTTGCCCGTGACCACGAAGCGCGTAGTCCCATGCGCTACGTCGAGCACAATGTGGAAACCGGGGTTACGCGCACGCCCTGGTACCAGCTGGAGGTGGACCCGGACAACGAGCTGAACTGGCGTCATCTGGATTATCGCGGGTACGAAGGCGACGCGTCCATTATTGATACCCTGAAGATGCGCATGTCTGCGGGTGTTTTGAGTCGGTTTACCCGCATGACGCTCACCAACCGCAACCTCGACCCCCGGCTTTTGGGCGTCAAGACGGGGCCCATCCGCTCGGTGATGCATCTGAAAACCCGGGTCGTTATCGCCGGGATTCCGGTAATGACCATGCAGGTTCAGGCGTTGCGCTATCCCGCACATTATGAAGCGCATACCTACGCCGAGATCCCCTTCATGTATCGGGCCACGCTGAAAGAACCCCGGGTTTCGGTGTCCATGGATGGCCATGAGCAATACGGCGCCCGGGTTAAGACAGCCCGCTCCGGGGATCTCGTGGGAACAGTGGACGGCCAGATGGACGACGACGAACGCGAGCTGGTGGAACGCGGACTGAGCACGGCGGAGGACTGGATTCTGTTTGACTCGCGCAGGGGGTTTTCTCTTCTGACCCTGCTGGAGGTGCCGGAAAATCTATCCGGTATCCCGCTGGAGCTCGTCTATCAGGATCACGAGGACAAGGAGGTCAAACCGGAACGGCACCCGGGGCAATTGCCCAATCTGGGTTACGAAATCCGTGGCTGGCCACCGGAAGACAAAATGCGCTTCGCGGTCAAACTCCTGTTTGGCCAGTCTTTTCATGGACTATCGCCGCAACGGTACGCATCCCTGCGCACCGATCAGGGCGACTGGATCAGGATTCATCCGCGGGCCCCAGAATAGGCAGATAGACGTCGCCGCCCACACGAGCGACGTTGTGCCAGTAGCTGGGATTGGTGAAGAACTGCCAGGTGTAGCCATAGATCACGAGACCCACCCGATCCCCGTCGTCGAGTTTGCGCGACACCGCGGGTAGCTCCTGCTTGTACACCCCCTTGTCCGGCAGGGGCGTCAGCTGCTCGCTCGCTACATGGACCTGGCGCATGCCGGCTTGCTGTACGCCCACGCCCACAAAGGCCTTGGCTCGGATTTTCGAGGCCGTGGAGTCCATCCGGATATCGATCTTCGGAATGCCCAACAGGCGTTCGTCTTCGTGGGCGATGTAAAGCGGCACGAACTTGGGCCGGCCGATACCGCCGTCCGGCTCTTTCATGCGGTAATCGGCGCCCGACCACCAGAGCTTGCGCCACAGATCGAAGCCGACATCCAGGGGAATCATGAACCATTCGAACATGCCCGCGAACGGCAAATGGACCTTGCTGTCGGGCAGCATGAATTCATCGCCACCGCTGGGGAAACGCTTCATGGCCTGCCCCTCACCCTCTTCATCCAGGGTGACGCAGAGCTCCGGTACCCGCGGTTCCTCGGCGCGCAACTTCTCGTCCCACCAGTGCAGAATCATGTCCTCGAGTTTGACCGCCTCATCCTGGCCGCACTGGATCTTGTCCTCGGTATTGAACAAGGGTTTGCCGGAAAATTCCTGGACCGGCCAGGGAAGAATGTGGCCACCCTGGATCGCAAGCATACGTGCATCATTGCCACCCGCCTCGAAACATTCCCGGTTCTCGAGTCCTTCCTGGAGGGGAAAAATGCTGTCGCGAAAGCCCTGGATAAAGAGGGCATCGGCCTGCGGGTATTGTTCGTCCTCGCAGTAGTGAACCGGACTGTGTTGGCGCATTTTCCGCCGAGCCGTGTGGCTCATGGTGCCGGTGAAACCGCTGCGCATGGGCTTTTGCAGCATGAAGCCAATGTCAAAACCACTGCTAAAGGCACCGATGCTGAACAGGTGGGCGCCCCAGTTGGTGCGCATGTGGCCATTGGGCGCCATGGCGTTGAGGTTATGCCAGGTAGCGATGGGCACCAGCGCTTCCAGGCGCGGGTCTTCGAAACTGGCCATCGTCTGGGCAGCGCCGCCATAAGACTCGCCGATCATGCCCAGTGCCGGATCGCCGTCTTCCAGGTTTTTAACGGCGGGAATATGTTCCAGGGTCCAATCGATCACGCTGGATACGTCCCGAACTTCGTAGTCCGGATGCATCATGTGAACCACGCCTTCACTGTCGCCCCAGCCGCGCTGATCGTAATACACCACCCAGTAGCCCTGTTCCCAGGCCTTGAGCGCAGCCTCACCGGTAATCATCCATTGTCCATGAAAAGACCAGGGACGTTGGGCGCGCGAAATGCCGAAACCGTGGGTAGCAATGATGACCGGGGCGGTTTCGCCGGCGGAGAGCGCCGGTTGGTAGACGGTCGCCTTGAGTTCCTTGTCGTCATGGGTGGGTATGTTGACGTGATAGTAATCTTGCTCGAGCGCCTGCTGGGCGGGTCCGTCAGGTGCCTGCGGCAATTCGCGTGTCGTGGCGCAGCCGGCCAGGATGAGTAGTGACAGTAGCGCCAGTCCTGCTCGCATGGGCGTTGATCCTCTGGTTATTATAGTTACGCTGTGTTTTTCGCTGTGATCCGCCCGGGTCCGGCAATAAAAAAGCTCCGGATTCCGGCAGCGACAGAACGGACAATTATGACGCGTCTCGCGATTTTCGACCACCTTCCGGCCCGGCTGAGCTGGCTTTTATATGGTCTGATCTGTCTCTGGCTGGGGCTTGTTCTGTCATGGTGGTTGAGTGCCTGTTTTGATTATGGTTATCCGTTCTGGTATGAAACCCTCGATATCGGGGCCCATATAAACGAGTACGCGCCCCAGAATCCGGAAAAACCCGGGTTCGCGCAATTGCCACCGGGACACCATTACCAGGCGTTCACGCAAATCAGCAGAGCTGTGCACGATGGTGGCGCCGGACTGGCGCAGATTCGCTATCCGGGGCCCAATGGAAGCGAAATCCGGCTTCTGAACCGGGATGAAATCAACCACTTGCGCGATGTCGGCGGTTTGCTGGAACGGGGCGTGCTGGTGTCGGCTGCCCTGGGCTTGCTATGGTTGCCGCTGGCGTTTCTTTGCCGCTATCTGGGGACGCCGGCCCGTCGGGTGCGTTTGCTGGCTTGCATCGTTCTGGCCCTTTTGGTGGCCATGCCGTTGGCTATCGCCGGGCCC
>CAYPKI010000113.1:0-9062 GCA_964411265.1 uncultured Alcanivorax sp.
TGAGCCCGTACCAGCCACGACCGCGCACCCGGTCATGGTCCAGCCAGAGCTCCAGCGGCGTATTCACGGCGGTGCCCTGCCCGGTCAGGATCTCGAAGTCCAGCACATCCAGCACGTCCTGACGGCTGCCCCGGCCGCTGAGCAAACGCTGGAGCATTTGCGTATAATCACGCTTATCGCGGGGTTCCAGCTGTTCGTTGAGCTCCGCCAGCCGCGCGCGCACCGCTTCGAGTTCATTGACGGGCGCGTTCAGCCGGATCAGCTGCTCGTTGAGGTGCTTGAGTTCGCCGGCAATCTCGCGGCGCAGCCGGCTCTCGTCCGTGGGCGCGGGCGGCTCGGCCACCCGGATGTCCTGGAAATGATACGACTCACGCATGTGCCTCCCCGTAAACCAAGGTGAGCGAACGGTGCCCCACTACAGCCAGGCTGTACAGGACGAAAACGACCGTCACGGGCGCGTTGCAGTCAATCCGCCACGGCCCCGTCCGTTCCCTCGAGACCGGCACGCAAGGTCTGAACGCGTTCGTTCAGGTCAACCTCCAAGCTGGTTGGATACTCCAGGGCACGGTCCTCGAAGACATTGCCCGGGTGCGCGTCTTCCCATTCCGTAATGCGCTGATCGCGCGCGCGCACCAGACGGGCGATCTCCGGCGAAAAGGCGGACACCACAGCATCCAGCCAGCGATTGAGCGGCCAGGACGGGTGGGCGTGACACACCCTGAAGGCAGGCAGCAACTGAATCACGGCCTCCGCGCGGAACCAGTGTTCGGCGGTCACCCAGCGGTTGGTGGTGAACAGTTCCCGCAGCTGCCCCTCGGCATTCACCGAGATCCCGATCAGATGGCAGAGCAGATCCCCGGCCTCCTCCGGCGGTTCGAAATCCGGCAGCGGCACGGGGTGCACATCAATGCCGGCCTCGGCGGGCCGCATGAAGAGATGAAAATGCCCATGCTCATCCGCCGGGCGGCCGCCCGGCGGATGAGCATGATAATAGTACTGCGCACCTGTACCGGGATCCTGGACATCCCCTTCGGGGTAGTGCTGCCACTGATAAAAAGTGCCAACGTCGCCCAGGACCGCACTCACCACATTGTCCCCTGTGCGCGCCAGCACCTCTTCCCAGCCCAGCGCTTCCTCCGCGGCTGCCAGTAACTGCCGGCGCACCTGCGAGGAAAAGCCCGGTGAGGCCATCAGGACGCGTCCAGGCCCAGACGCTCGCGCACCGCGCCTTCGCGGCTGGGCTTGAGGCCCACGGTGCGGCCTTCCTGGATGGCGATTTCGGCGGGCACGCCCTGCTGCGCGCGATACAGGGCCCAGATGGCGCCCACCCGGTTACTGCTGCCGCAATGCACCAGCACCGGGTACTGACTCGCGTCCGCCATGATCCCCGCGAAGCGCTCCACCTGGTCCCGGGTGGGCGCGGTCGTGGAAACGCCGATTCGGGTGAAGGCCAGGCCGGCCGCTTCGGCCTCCCCGGCCTCCGCTGCGTTCTCCTCCTCGGTCAGCAGGCTGACCACCGCCTTGAACCCCAGCTCCGGCAGCTCTGCCATGGCGCCATCGGCGAGCGTCCCGCTGGTGCCCACATAGGGTGCGGCCTGGCCGTAGTTCTGGACGATATCGGGCATGGCATCGCCATAAGGCACGCGCGCTATGTCCAGACTGAGATCAAAGGGCCGCGCCGCCTCGCCCGCGCTGGCGACCGCCGGCGCTTTCCGCTTCGCCGGCGCACAGGGGTTGGCTGACTTGCGCGGCGCCGCGGCACAGGGATTAGCCGCCTTGCTGCCGCTGGACGAGGCGGGTTTGCGCGGCGCCGCAGCGCAGGGATTTTGCGGCTGTGCCGGCACATGCGCCGTCGCCCCCAGCGACAGGGCCACGGCTACAGGTAGTTGCTTTTTCAGAAACTGTTGTTTCGCCACTTTCTTGTCCTCCCGCAACAGGTCGTTGGAGCTGCAATCGTTACTTTTGAGCATGAATGTCCGATGCATCCACGGGGCCGCCCAGCTTCGCTTCCACCCGCCCGCCGAGCCGAAACCCAGCCCAGCCCAGCGCGATGAGCACCAGCAGAATCAGCCATTCGGGGATACCGAGCAGATCCACCAGGGTTTGCCCCTCTGGCCCCTCCGCGGCGTAATACAGTCGGTCCAACGACCCGAAGGTAGCCGCGAACAAAGCTGACCCCAGGACCATGGCCAGGATGAAGACCAGCGCATCCAGACGGCCACCGGCCAGGCCCACCGCCGAGGTGCCGGGACAATAGCCCGCCAGCGCGAAACCGGCGCCGATCAAGAGTCCGCCCAAGGCCATGGCCCAGTAAAAGGGCGTGGCCACGTAATAGCTGTCCGCGCCGATCCAGCCGAAAGCCTTGCTCAACCAGAGCCCGACAGCGGCCACGATGACGGCCGTAAACATGACCTTGAAAACCGACCAGTCGGTCAACCGGAACTGAGCAGAGAGTTTGCGCGGACTGCCAAAACCCGCGTTTTCCAGGACATACCCGAACAGGAAACCCGCCAGCAGACCGGCGGCCACGCCGTTGTCATAGAGCGGCCAACTCATTGCCAGACCCTCCTTGTCAGGTAACTGACGCCAAAACCCGCCATAAAGAATGTAATCAGAAAGATGAAGCCGCCTACGGCCAACACTGCGCCGCCTGACAAGCCCAGCCCGCTGGTGCAACCGCGTGCGAGACGAGCTCCAAAGCCGGTGAGCACACCGCCACCCAGCACGAACAGCAGCCGATTCCGGGCGCCAAGCGAGGGACCTCGCTCCACCGCCGGCTGGAAACGGCCACTGCTCAGAGCGCTCACGAGCGCGCCCACCAGCATCCCGACCACTTCCCAGCTGATCCAGGCAGAGAGCACGGCCCCGGAAGCAACCATGCCGCCCAGATAATCGTTATCGGCCGTAGCCTCGGGCAGCCACCACTCGCCCAGCCAGGCGGTCAGGCGCGTAAAGAAACCGCTGGCGCCCAGCCCATGGCCAGTAATCATGAAGGTGAGCCATAACACCAGGCCCAGTGCCACACCAGCCCACAAGGGCGGCCAGTACGATCGCGGCGATCCGCTCATGCAGTTCCTCCCCTTCCTCGTTTTGCCCCCGGGCAAACGAGACAATCGGTTTCTACCTCAGGGGACCTTTTGAGGATAACCACGGCAGCGATCACGCCGATTGATCTGGATCAGCTTTGTGCCAGACGGCATTCAGCGCGGACAGGCAGCACACCCCGGACCTGCCCAAGACACCCGGGCGCGCGCCTTGACACGCTACGGATGCCAGGGACGTCTGCGGCTTCAACGGAGCCCGAGGCCGGGCTCAGGGATCGATCTCGCGGTCAGCGACCCAGGTCTTCAGCACCTTGATGTCACTCAAATCCGCAGGGTCGGTTTTTCGAGGGTTGGCATCCAGCATCACCAGGTCGGCATACTTGCCACTTTCCAGACTGCCGCGGTCAGTTTCGGCGTGGGTCTGCCAGGCCGCGTCCAGCGTCAGCGCGCGAATCGCGCGATCAATGGGTACGCGTTCGTCCGCGACTCGCTCCAACACCGCGTGTTGCAACAACCCAAGTGCATCGGGAACGGCCCTGTTCCTGTCCTGGAGCGTAAACCGCATGCCCAGTCGCTCGGCCGTCCCCGGTCCGGCCTGGACCGCCTGCGGCCGGGGGCTCTGGAAACTGCAGCTCAGATCCAGAGCTCCCGAACGATGGAGCAAGTTCCGGTCACCCCCGGTACAGGACTCGAGCCGATGGCGCGCATCCGCACGGTCCTGTTTCTTGTGGGCACGGCCATAGGCTTGCAGGGCCTGCGTCATGGCCTGTTGCCCCGAAGCCCCAATGGCCACCTGATAACCAGCCCGGTGGCCGGCCAGAACCTGTTCGGTGAGCGATTCCTGATCGGTACGAAGTGTCAGTCCAAGCACACGAAAGCGCGCGCCATTGTCGGAGATCAGCCGCGGGATATGGTCGCGCTTGTCCGGGCCCAGATAGGCCTGGACCCGAACCGTGGCGGAATCGGAACGCGCCGCCCGACGCAGGGACGTGAGTCGGTCAGCGGGTTGAAAGACTGTAACTGTGGTGAATCCCTGATTCGCGTAGCGCTGGAGGATGTTGTAGGCGCCCCGCTCGCCCGTGCTTTCATCCTCGCCCGCAGAGAGCCGCGTATGTGGAAGGACAAAACCGGGCAACAAGGCACGCCCCTCAAGCCGGGTCACCCGGGTGGCTTCACCGCGAAATGTCAGCACCTCTTCCCGGTTCCCCACGGCGAGGATACGGCCGTGGCGCAAGGCCAGCGCCTCCACTTCCGGGCGTTGCGGGTTCGCCGTAACGATATTGCCGCCCAGAAAAATCCGCTCCGCTTTGACCGGGTCACCGCAGCCGCCGAGGTTGATCAGCGCCAACAACAGCGTCGTCAGACCCGGCCATCCCGCGGCCCGCAAGGTCCGCATTGGGTTTTGCAGCAAGCCTGTTCCTCCCTTGGCTCATACGGATCGGCACTTTCAGACCGACTCAGCCATGGCCTTGGGAATCAGCCAGATCCCCTCGGCTTCCACGGTCTGCTCCTCGCCATTCCAGATGCCGCCCTCGATGACCAGCTTGCGCCCGTCCTGGCGAACCACATGGGCGCCGCATTGCAGTTCGGTGTCGATGGGCGTGCCCGCGGTATAGCGCAGCTTGAGCGTGCCCGTGACGCCCAGCCGCTGAGCAGCGTGCATGGCTCGCGAGAGCACCGAATCCATGAGCCAGGCCACCACGCCACCATGCACGCGCCCGGGCGGACCCTGATAAGCCGTGCCCAGGGTCACCCGGCCTTCTACGCCTTCGGGGTCATCCCGGTCCCAGATCAGCCGCGGCGCAATGGGGTTGGCAAAGCCCCCCACCGGGTCATAGTCCATCATATCGAAGATATCCCGGGCCGTGGCCTGGCCGGTGAAAAGCGCGCGGTTGGCCTGGCGCGTGTCGCGGTGATCATGGCCCTCCACATCGTCCGCCAGTTGCTCCAGCCGATCCGCCCAGTCAGCCAACTCCTGCGGCTCCGCCTCGATCCGGATCAGGGCGTCATGGAGCCGCTGAGCGGCGGCAGCTATGCGCCGACGCTCATCGAAATCGCCCGGCGGGTCGTCCTTGTGCGCGGACAGCAACTCGAAAGGGCCATAGGTCTTTTCGGTCATGATGGGAAACCGTTCAGCCTCGGAAAGCGGCAAGCCTGACGCCTAGCCGCCCGGCAGGCAAGACCGGAACTGACAGCACGGCGGGCAAAGAGGTCACGATGGCGCGCGGCGACGAGTCAGGCGATTACGGAATGCGCCCTTCGACAGCTTGGTCAGGATTTACCCTGACGCCTCCGGATGGGCTGGAATATCGGCGCGAGTATATATCTTCCTGCCGACACCAAAACAAAAGGCGCCGAAGCGCCCTGCTTTATTTGTTGCCACTTTTTGCTTGCGTCTTTCCGCTTTTTTACGCCGTGGTGCGACGCCGCTGGGGCCGGCGGTTGCCACCCTGGTTGTTGCCATTACGGTTGCCGTTATTGCCATTGCGGTTCTGCGCCGGCCGCTGGTTTCCCTTGCCGCCAGCTTTTTGCCCCGGCTTACCGCCACCACGGTTGTCCTGCGACTGCTTCTGGCCCGGAGCCGGTTCATAACCGGCAATTTTTTCCCGCGTCAGCTGCGTCTTCAGGACCTTCTCAATGTCCTTGAGCATGCGGTTTTCCGCCGGTGCCACCAGGGACACAGCCCGGCCGGAATGCCCGGCACGGCCCGTGCGGCCGATACGGTGAATATAGTCTTCGGGAACATTGGGCAGATCGAAGTTCACCACATGCGGCAGTTGATCAATGTCAAGGCCACGGGCGGCGATATCCGTCGCCACCAGCGCGCGTACCTTGCCGCCCTTAAAGCCGGCCAGGGCCTTGGTCCGCGCCGCCTGACTCTTGTTGCCGTGGATGGCGGCGCTGGTAATACCGTCGTCTTCCAGTTGCTGGCTGAGCTTGTTGGCGCCGTGCTTGGTGCGCGTAAAGACCAGCACCTGCTGCCAGTCACCATTGCCGATCAACCAGGACAGAAGAGAGCGTTTGTTGGGCTGATCCACTGGATGCACCACCTGAGCGACGCGCTCCGCCGTCGTCTCGGTGGGCGCGATCTCGATGCGCTCGGGGTTACTCACCAGATCCTCGGCCAGTTTGCGGATCTCCTTGGAGAAGGTAGCGGAAAACATCAAGGTCTGACGCTTCCGCGGGACTTCCTGGATCACCTTGCGAATATCATGGATGAAACCCATGTCGAGCATGCGGTCGGCTTCGTCCAGGACTAGGGTTTCCACCTGCGACAGATCGATATTGCCCTGGCGGATGTGATCGAGCAGCCGGCCGGGGGTAGCGACCAGAATATCCATGCCCTGACGCAGCTTGTGAAGCTGCGGATTCATTTTTACGCCGCCGAAGATCTCGGTCGAGCGCAGCTGAAGATTACTGCCGTAGGTATGAACACTCTTGCCCACCTGAGCCGCCAGCTCACGCGTGGGCGTAAGCACGAGCGCCCGCACGGGGCGCTTGCCCTTGCCGGGGGCCTGCTGACTCAGGCGGTGGAGCAGCGGCAGCACGAACGCCGCCGTTTTGCCCGTGCCGGTCTGAGCCGCTGCCATAACATCCCGGCCTTCGAGGGCGGCAGGCATGGCTTGCACCTGAATGGACGTGGGCGTGGTGTAGCCCTCCGTGGACACGGCACGGAGCAATTCGGCGCGCAGGCCGAAGGAGTCAAAATCGTTCATCAATGTTCCTGCGATTGGGGGAACCGGCCTGCCTCGTATTCGGCGAACAGAGGAACGGTCGAAGGCGGCAACGGCTAGTAGCTCAAGGCGGGGTCATGCTGCCTGTTTTGCAGGGGCGCCGACCGATGGGCGCCGTAGGCGGGCGAAGTATAGGGCATCCAGTTCCGGGGCGAAAGCTTTTTCGCCCCCAGTAGCGTTAATCCTGTGTCCAGCTCGCTGCCGCCATGGCTACTCGGTCGGCATCCGGGCCGGGCGGATAGCCAGCTACCCCTGGCCGTCCAGCGGGAGATAATCAACACCAGTCATCTCGGCAGACACCTCCCAGAGCTGATCCGCCACGGCCTCGTTTTTCGCCAGCTTGCGCATGTCGACTTTTGCCTGGTAGCCCCAGAATTCCATGAACCCATGGGGACCATAATACTGCCCCGACTCCGCCAGCTCGGAGGTGGCGGCAAATACCTGCGGGTAAGCCCCTTTGGTTTGCGATTGCGCAAACAAGGCGTTGAAGAAACCACCGCCGGCCACTGTGCGTTGCAGGCCGGTGGCGGAATAGCCCGGATGAACCGGCACCGCCCGGATCGACGAGCCGTCGGCGCGCAGACGCCGATGCAGTTCCAGCGCATGCATCAGATTAGCCAGCTTGCTCTGGCCGTAGAAGTTCCAGCGCTTGTACCACTTGTCCGCGTTGAGGTTATCGAAGTAAATGTCGCCCATGCGATGAGCAAAGCTGCTGATCAGCACGATCCTTGGATCCGGCGCCGCCTCCAGTTGATCCAGGAGCAGGCCGGTGAGTGCAAAGTGCGCCAGATGGTTCACGCCCAACTGCATCTCGAAACCGTCGTTCGTATGCTGGAGCGGCGGGGCCATGATGCCGCCGTTGTTCATCAGCACATCCAGCTTGTCATAGTGCTGACGAAATGTTTTAGCAAACTCGCGCACCGAGGCCAGATCCGCCAGATCCACTTCCATCAGATCCAGTTGGGCTTCGGGATGAGCGGCCCGAACTTCGTCCATGGCCTGGCGGCCCTTGTCCAGATTGCGGCAGGCCATGACCACCCGGGCACCCCGACCGGCCAGCATGCGCGTGGACTCCAGCCCCAGACCACTGTTGGCCCCCGTAATCAGCATGGTCTTGCCGGCGAGATCGGGAATGTCATCGGGTGTCCAGTTCAGCGGGCGCGTCATGATGGTTCCTCGAAAAATCCAGACTTGGCGAAACAAACTAGAAGACGGCGGGCGGGGATTCAACCCGCCAGGCTGTCCTCGTGCGCCAGATGATTCGGCCGCCGCGTCAGGATCGATGCGCCCCCTTCACGCGGTGGTTGCAGGCAGGGCATAGTCCTCCAAAAAACAGGAGATCAGGATGTCGGAAGCTCAACACGGCGGCGCCATTGTTGCCATTCACCTGCAAAACGCCGGAATCAGCCATATCTTTACGCTCTGCGGGGGTCATATTTCGCCCATTCTGGTGCAGGCCCGGGAGCGCGGCATCGGCATTGTGGACGTGCGCAGCGAAGCGGCGGCGGTCTTCGCCGCCGACGCCCGGGCCCGGCTGACCGGCCGGCCGGGCGTGGCCGTGGTCACCGCCGGCCCGGGCGTGACCAATTCCATCACGGCAGTGCAAAACGCCCAGATGGCGCAGTCACCGGTGGTGCTGATCGGCGGTGCCACCCCCACGGTCCTGAAGGACCGGGGCTCGTTGCAGGACATCGATCAGATCTCGCTCATGAATTCGCTCACCAAGTGGCAAGCTTCGGTGAAAACCCTGGCCCAGCTGAACGACGCCATGGCGCACGGACTCAAGGTGGCCGCCTCAGGTGTACCCGGCCCGGTCTTTATAGAGGCACCCATCGATATCCTCTACCCCCGGGAAATGGTCCACGACATGTACGCCGACCAGGCGGGCATCAAACACCTCAAGGGGCCTGTAGGCACGGCCGCGCGCACGGCACTCGGGCTCTATCTCAAGCGCCAGGAATACCAGCCCAGCCTGCGCCTGCATCCGGATGCCTCCGCCCTGCCCCGCGGCCTGGGTGAATGGCGCGCCGGCGGCCAGGCCCGCACCGTGGCGCGGAAACTGGCGAAGGCCCAAAGGCCCGTTCTGGTGCTCGGTTCCCAGGTGGTGGTGAATCGCGATATCGGTCAGGCCGCCGAAGTTGCCTCGGCCGTGGCCCGGTTGGGCGTGCCCACCTGGACCGGCGGCATGGCCCGGGGGCTGCTGGGCGCCGAACATCCGCAGCTGTTCCGCCACAAACGCAGCAACGCCCTGGCTGAGGCGGATCTGGTCCTCATTGCCGGTTTC
>CAYPKI010000114.1:0-8900 GCA_964411265.1 uncultured Alcanivorax sp.
GATGCCGCCGAGGCCCATGCGCGTGGCGTGGGCCCCCTCGTGCATGGCGCCGCCCGCCGAGAGGGCCGGTTCTTCCTCGTGGAGGATGATCCGATAGCCGAAGGTGCCGGCGTACTCCAGCGCTCGGCGCATGACCCCGGCATCGGGGATGGGCCGGCCGTCGTCGGAAAAGGCGACGCACCCGGCGGAGGCCAGCTCGTTCATCTCCGTGAGGGTCTCGCCCCCCAGCCCCTGGGTCACCGATCCGATGGGGTGGATCCGGGCCAGGCCCAGCCGGTGCGTGATTTTCTCGAACGCACCGGCCAGCGTCTGACCGCCATCCTCGCCACTCATCATCATCCGGATCATGTGGGTGGTATTCCGGAGCTGGTGAAAGAATTTGATGTGCCCGTCTACGGCCCGGCGCGGGAATCCATTCCGAACAATACCCGGCCGCTGGATGATGGCGCGATGCTGGAGCTGGATGCTCCGTCGCTGCGCTTCCGGGTGCTGCATATCCCGGGCCATACCCTGGGCCATATCGCCCTCTATACCGAGGATGCCGATCCGCCCTTACTGTTCTGCGGCGACACACTCTTCGCCGCCGGCTGCGGCAAGCTCTTCGAGGGTACGGCCGAGCAGATGCTGAACTCACTCGACCAGCTGGCCGGGCTCAAGCCGGAAACGCGGGTTTGCTGCGGCCATGAGTACACACTCAACAATCTGCGCTTTGCCCTGGCTGTTACTCCCGAGGACGACAAAGTGCAGCAGCGTTTCAACGAAGTGGAAAAACTGCGGGAGCAAAACGAGGTTACGCTGCCGTCCACCCTCGCCCGGGAACGCGAGACCAACCCTTTCCTGCGCGTGGATGACGACGAAGTGCGCGCCGCTTTGCTCGAACGCGCGCACGGCAGCGACCGCAGTGCGCTGTTCGGCGTTCTGCGGCAGTGGAAAGACCAGTTCTGAGGCTCTAGAATCAGCGAATTATTCGTTCTGTAACCTGTTTCGGTAGCAGTATCCATGAAACGACTCCTTTTGTTGACCGCTGTGTGGTCGCTGGCGGCAAGCGGCTGCACGCTGATGCCGAAAGCCGAGATATCGTCGAACAACGCCCGGGATCATCAGTCCGCCGGGGAGCAGCGAACCGCCCCAAAGAAGCAGGACCGGGACAGCCGCCTGAATCTGGCGGACAACATGCTGGAGCCGCAGCCGGAAGCGCCGGCGCCGGAACGCGACACGGATCTATGGGACCGGCTGCGTGACGGTTTTGCACTAAACCTGGAGCAGGACAATGGTCGCATCCGCGCGCAGCGCAACTGGTATCTGCGGCATCCAGCCTACCTGGACCGGGTAGCCACGCGCGCCGAGCGCTATCTCTACCATATTGCCGAGGAGGCGCAAGAACGGGGCATCCCCCATGAGCTGGCGCTATTGCCCGTAGTGGAAAGCGCTTTCGATCCCTTCTCGTTCTCCCATGGTCGCGCTGCCGGTCCCTGGCAATTTATCCCGGGCACCGGCGATCAGTTCGGCCTGAAGCGCAGCTACTGGTATGACGGTCGGCGCGACATCCTGGCGTCGACCGAGGCCGCCTTTGATTATCTGGAGGCCCTGGCGCAGCGCTTTGACGGCGATTGGCTGCTGGCGCTGGCGGCCTACAACGCCGGGGCCGGCAATGTGGCACGCGCCATCCGGCTAAACGAAAACCAGGGCAAGTCCACGGATTTCTGGAACCTGCGCCACCTGCCCCGCGAGACCCGAGCTTATGTGCCTAAACTGCTGGCTGTCGCGCAGCTGGTAGCAGAGCCCGGGCAGTACGATATCAGCCTCAAGTCCATTGCCGATAAACCCTATTTTGAAACCGTGGAGCTGGACGGTCAGATCGCGTTGCAACGCGCGGCGGAACTGGCGGAGGTGGACCGGGAAGAACTGCACATGCTCAATCCGGGCCTCAACCGCTGGGCCACGCCACCGGAAGGCCCTCACCGGCTCCTGGTGCCCGTCGATCGTGCCCAGCCGTTCCGTACCGCGCTGGCGGAACAATCCGGAAACGAGCGCACCGCCTGGCGTTCCTACCGTATCCGGCGCGGCGACAGCCTGATTGCTATCGCCCGCCGCTTCGGCACCCGGCCCGGGATACTGCGCGAGGCGAACAACCTGAACAGCAACACCATTGTTGCCGGTAACAACCTGCGCGTACCTGATACCGGCGGTGCCGGCAGAGCGCGCAAAATTCGTGTGGACGCGGGGGATACGCTCTGGGACATTGCCCGGCAACATGATCTGGGCGTGGAGCAGTTGGCGCGCCGCAACAACCTGACCCGCGAGGCCGTGCTCCAACCCGGCCAGGAACTGGTGATCCGCGGCGGCAGTGGCGGCGGCGCCGAGAGCAGCGCGAAAACACCGGACATGGTCCGCAAGGTACGCTACGCGGTGCGTCGGGGCGATTCCCTTTACCAGATCGCGCGGCGCTTCAATGTCTCCATCAACCAGATCCAGCGGTGGAACAGCATTAATCGGCAAAACTATCTGCAACCGGGCCAGCAGCTGACGCTGTATGTGGATATCCGCAACACCTACTAGCAGGCTGTTGAAACACCCCTTGCGCACTCAGCGTGGCCTGAAGCGTGCAGCTGTTGTACTTTGTTGCGACGGACAGGGTCGTTCCCTTTCCGAGCGACAAAGTGCAGCAGATACGCGCTTCAGGTCGCGCCCTGCGGGGCTTTCAGGCTGGCCTGCAGTCATCGTTGCCATTTTTCGACGGGTAGACACCCGCCTTCAAAATGGCGCCTCGATTGCAAACCAGCCTGAAAGCCTGAGTACGCAACGGGTTTTTCAACAGCCTGCTAGCCGTTGCCGGGTCGGGCTCGCCGCGGCTCTGCTACTGGCATCCGGGCTGGCCGGGGCCGACGACCATGGCTACAAGCCTTTCGGCGAGCTCCAGTATCCGCCGGATTTTCAGCACTTTGACTACGTCAATCCGGATGCCCCCAAAGGTGGCACTCTGCGGCTCATGGGCCATGGCAGTTTCGACAGTCTCAATCCCTGGATCATGGCCGGGCGCAGCCTGTCGGACACGCCCGGGCTGGCTACCTTCGGTTTTCTGGAAAGCACCGACACCCTGCTCATGGGCACCAGGGCGGATAACCGCGTGGGCGATGAAGCACGCGCGGCCTATGGGTTGATTGCTGAGTCTGTGGAATGTGCGGAGGACCTGGCCTGGTGTGATTTTACGCTGCGCGAACAAGCGCGATTCCACGACGACCATCCCATCCGGGCTGAGGACGTGGTCTTTTCCTTCAACATCCTTCAGGAAAAGGGCCATCCCCGCTACAGCCTGCAGTTGAGCCGGGTGGAAAAGGCTGAAGAACGGGGCCCGCGCCGGGTACGCTTTCATTTCAATGGCGAGCACCGCCGGGACGCGCCCCTTACGGTGGGCGAAATGCCCGTTCTGCCGCAGCACTACTGGGCTGATCGCAGCTTCCGGGAAACCACCCTGAACCCGCCCCTCTTGAGCGGACCCTACAGGGTCGAAGAGGTTGAACCGGGCCGCAAGGCCGTGCTGAGGCGGGTCGAGGATTACTGGGCGCGCGATCTCCCGGTGAACAAGGGCCGCTACAATTTCGATCGGGTGGTGATTGATTACTACCGCGACGCCCAGGTGGCGTTCGAGGGCTTCAAGGCGGGCGAATATGACCTGCATTACGACTATATCGCCAAGCACTGGGCCAATGCCTACGACTTTCCCGCGCTCAACGATGGCAGGGTCAAGCGCGAGGAGATCCCCCACGATATAGCTCAGGGGACGCAGGCCTTTTTCTTCAATCTGCGCCGTGAGCCCTTCGATGATCGCCGGGTCCGCCAGGCGCTGGGCCTGCTTTTCGATTTCGAATGGACCAACAAGCAGATCTTCAACGGCGCCTACAAACGCTCCGACACCTGGTTCCCCAACAGCAACCATGCGGCTCAGGGGCCTCCATCGGAGGCCGAAATCGAGCTGTTGGCGCCGTTCCGGGACCAGCTGCCCGAGGGGCTATTCAAGGAGCCGTTTCAGTTGCCGGCAAGCGACGGCTCCGGTCACATTCGCGAGCGCCAGCGCCGGGCCATGGAGCTGTTGCGATCGGCAGGCTGGGAGCTTCAGGACGGCACCCTGGTCAACAAATCCGGGGAGCCGCTGGAACTGGAAATTCTCAACCGCAAGAGCGCAGCCATGGAACGCGTGGTGCTGCCCTGGATCAAGAAGATGGAACGACTAGGCATCGAGGGCAGCTACCGGGAAGTGGATCCGGCCACTTACAAGCAGCGCCTGGACGAATTCGAATTCGATATAACCATCTATGTGCTGCCGCAAAACGCCCGCCCGGGCGCGGAGCTCATCGACTACCTGCACTCGCGCAGCGCCACCACCGGGGGCAGCCGCAACTACGCCGGCATCGCCGATCCCGTGGTGGATGCGCTGGTGGAAAAAGTCCTCGCCGCGGATACAAAACAACAGCACCGCGCGGCCGTGCGAGCGCTGGACCGCGTGTTACTCTGGCGCCACTACAGCATTCCGCACTGGTATATCGACTATCACCGGCTGGCCTGGTGGGATAAGTTTGGCCGGCCGGACAGCCACACGCCCTATGCCCTGGGCACAACCTCGTGGTGGAGGAAGGAATCCGAATGAAACGTCTGGTACTGCTGACGCTGGTTTTTTTTACGCCCTTTGCCCAGGGCGCCGGGGCTGTCCACGCCATCGCCATGCACGGCGAGCCCAAATACGGCCCCGGTTTTGAACACTTCGACTACGTCAACGCCGACGCGCCCAAGGGCGGTACGCTGAGCCGCCATGTGGTGGGCTCTTTTGACACCCTCAACCCCTTCATCCCCAAGGGCACGGCCGCGCAGGGCAGCAAACAGATCTATGATTCGCTCACCGTGCGCAGCCAGGATGAGCCCTTTACCCAGTACGGTCTGCTGGCGAAATCCATGGAGATTCCGGACGACCGGAGCTCGGCAGTATATCACCTGCGCGAGAACGCGGCATTTGCGGACGGTCACCCGGTAACGGCCTCGGACGTGGTATTCACCTTCCAGACCGTGCGCGAGAAAGGCAGCCCGTTTTACAGCTATTATTACAAGAACATCAAGGAAGTGACCGCGGTGGACAAGCACACCGTGCGCTTCAGGTTCAGCGACAAGACGAATAACCGCGAGCTGCCGCTGATCGTGGGCCAGATGAGTATCCTCCCGGAGCACTACTGGGCCGACCGCGACTTTGCCCAGGGTTCCCTGAACAAGCCCCTGGGCAGCGGCCCCTACCGAATCAAGGAACTGGAGGCGGGCAAGCGTATTGTCTATGAGCGCCGCGAGGACTACTGGGGCAAGGATCTGCCGGTCAACCAGGGCCGGCACAACTTCGACCAGCTGGTGTTCGAATACTTCCTGGACGACAACGTCGCCATGCAGGGGTTCAAGGGCGGCGACTACAATTTCCGTGCCGAGCGCAACTCCAAGCTCTGGGCCACCGCTTATGATGGTCCGGCGCTGAAAAAAGGGCAGATCATCCAGGAAGAAATCCCCCATTCAAAGCCAGTGGGCATGCAGGGCTTTGTCTTCAATGAACGCCGCGAACTTTTCCAGGATCGTACCCTGCGCCGCGCGCTGGGCTATGCGCTCGATTTCGAGTGGTCCAACAAGAATCTCTTCTACGGGCAGTACAAGCGTACCCGCAGCTATTTTCAGAACTCGGAGCTCGCCGCCCAGGGCAAACCATCGGCCGCGGAACGAAAACTGCTGGAACCGTGGCGGGAGGAATTGCCCGATGCGGTTTTTGAAAAGGCCTACCAGCCGCCCACGACGGACGGCGGGGGTCGCCCGCGGGAGAATCTGAAAAAAGCCCGGCAGATGCTCTTCGATGCCGGCTATGAGATTGTTGATGGCAACCTCAAGACTCCCTCGGGTGAGCCGGTGGCCTTCCAGATTTTGCTGCAGAGTTCGGCTTTCGAACGCATCGTCCTGCCCTTCGCCAAGAACCTGCAGGCGCTGGGCGTGAAAGCCGACGTGCGCAAGGTGGATCAGACTCAGTATCAGGAGCGGCTGCGCGAGTTCGATTTCGACATGGTGGTGGGCAATTTCCCGCAATCGAATTCGCCCGGCAATGAACAGCGCGACTTCTGGCATTCCAGCGCCGCCACCAGTTCCGGTTCGCGCAATCTCATGGGCCTGCAGTCGCCGGTCGTGGATGATCTGGTCGACAAGATCATCAGCGCGCCCGATCGCGAGGCCCTGATTGCCCGCTGCCGGGCCCTGGATCGGGTGCTGCAATGGGGCTTCCATATCATTCCCAACTGGCACGTGGATTATTTCCGGCTGGCCTACCGCGAGGCCCTGGCCCATCCGGAGACCATGCCCGACTACGGCATGGCCCTGAACGCGTGGTGGCACAGCGGCGCCGAATAAGCGCCCCCAATCGTTAAAGCCATGGCTACTAGCAGGCTGTTGAAAAACCCCTGGCGCACTCAGCGCGGCCTGAAGCGTGCCGCTGGTGTACTTTGTAGCAACGGACAGGGTGGTTTCCTTTGCCAGCGGCAAGGTGCAGCAGATGGGCGCTCGAGGCCGCGTCCTGCGAGGCAGGCGAAACCCTGATGGGCAGCTATATACTGCGGCGCTTGCTGTTGATCGTGCCCACCCTTCTGGGCGTGCTGGTGCTGAATTTCCTGATCATCCAGGCCGCACCGGGCGGGCCGGTGGAGCGCATGGTCGCGGAACTGCGTGGCATGCACGGCGCCACGGGCAGTCAGTTCGCTGGCAGCACTCAGGATTTTGTCGGTTCGGACCAGGGCGGCGATAGCGACTACCGCGGCTCCAAAGGCCTGCCGCCGGAGCTGATGGAGCGCATCCGCGAACTCTATGGTTTCGACAAACCTGCGCATGAGCGCTTCGGGCTTATGCTGAAGAATTTCGCCACCTTTGATCTGGGCGAGTCCTATTACAAGGACACGGGCGTGGGCGAGCTTATTGTCGAGCGTTTGCCAGTGTCCATTTCATTGGGGTTATGGAGCACTCTCATCGCCTATCTGGTGTCGATCCCGCTGGGCATTCGCAAGGCCGTTAACCACGGCACGCCCTTCGACGTCTGGACCAGTTATGCCATTATTATCGGCTATGCCATCCCCAGTTTTCTTTTCGCCATCCTGCTGGTGGTACTCTTCGCGGGCGGGAGTTTTCTGGACTGGTTCCCGTTGCGAGGTCTTACGTCCGACAACTTCGAGCAGTTGAGCCTCTGGGGCAAGCTGGTCGACTATGTTCATCATATTACCCTGCCCACCATTGCCATTGTGATCGGCAACTTTGCCACCCTGACCATGCTGACCAAGAATTCCTTTCTGGACGAGATCAGCAAGCAGTATGTCCAGACCGCGAGGTCCAAAGGACTGACAGAAAAGCGGGTCCTCTATGGTCATGTTTTCCGGAACGCCATGCTGATTGTCATTGCCGGCTTCCCGGCAGCTTTTATCAGTGTTTTCTTTACCGGTGTCCTGCTCATCGAATACATCTTCTCCCTGGATGGGTTGGGCCTACTCGGTTTTGAAGCCGTAATCAACCGGGATTATCCGGTCGTCTTCGGGACCCTGTTCGTGTTCACCCTGCTCGGTCTTGTCCTCAAGCTGGTCTCGGATCTCACCTATGTTCTGGTGGACCCGCGCATCGACTTTGAACGGAGAGATCTGTAATGGCTTTCCGCAATCCGGTCTGGGAACGCCAGTGGCAGGCCTTCAAGGCCAACCGGCGCGGCTTCTGGTCGCTGTGGCTTTTTCTGGTGCTCTTCGGCATCTCGTTACTGGGCGAAGTGGTGGCCAACGACAAGCCCCTGCTCGTGATTCAGGATAGCGAATTCTACTTCCCGGTTTTCAAAAGCTACCCGGAAACCGCGTTCGGCGGCATGTTCCAGACGGAGGCGGATTACCGCGATCCGCATGTCAAAAAACTGATCAAGAACGACGGTTTCATGGTCTGGCCGCTCATCCGCTACAGCTATGACTCCATCAATTATAATCTGGATCAGCCGGCGCCGGCGCCGCCTTCGGCGGAGAACTGGCTGGGCACGGACGACCAGGGCCGGGATGTGCTCGCGCGCGTCATCTACGGCTTCCGGATCTCGGTGTTGTTCGGACTCCTGCTCACCTTTTTCAGCAGTATCATCGGCATTACGGTAGGCGCGCTGCAGGGGTATCTGGGCGGCTGGACGGATCTGCTGGGCCAGCGGTTCATGGAAATCTGGTCCAGTATGCCCATCCTTTTTCTCATCATTATTCTGTCGAGCTTCGTCGAGCCCAATTTCTGGTGGCTGTTGCTCATCCTGCTGCTGTTTTCCTGGATGGCCCTGGTGGATCTGGTGCGCGCGGAATTCCTGCGCTGCCGCAATCTCGACTATGTACGCGCAGCCAAGGCGCTGGGTGTGTCCACGCCTGTGCTGATGTTCCGGCACATGCTGCCCAACGCCATGGTGGCGACCCTGACCTTTATTCCGTTTATTCTGAACGGCTCCATTGTCACCCTCACGTCGCTGGATTTTCTGGGCTTCGGCATGCCTCCCGGCTCCCCTTCGCTGGGCGAACTTCTGGGTCAGGGCAAGAACAATCTGCACGCACCCTGGCTGGGTATCAGTGCCTTTGTCTCGCTGGCGCTGCTCCTGACCTTGCTGATCTTTATCGGCGAGGCCGTGCGCGACGCCTTTGATCCGCGCAAGTTTCTGGCGGGACCGGGATAATGCGCGACCTGCAGATCGACAACCTCAGCATTGCCTTTCCCGGGGCTGAAGCACCGGCGGTGGACGGGCTGTCCCTGCAGGTGCCCAACGGCGGAATGCTGGCACTGGTGGGCGAATCGGGTTCGGGCAAGTCCATGACCGCGCACGCCGTGTTGCAGTTGCTGCCGGA
>CAYPKI010000115.1:0-1064 GCA_964411265.1 uncultured Alcanivorax sp.
CCTCCATCCTCGACCATGCCCGACAGTCGTGGTCATTTCATGTACGAATGGTCGGGACGCATCCGTGACCCGGTGATAAGCTTCAAATATAGGCAGAATGCGAACAAAATCACAAAAAAGTTCACTTCAGGTGGGTCTTGGCCGGCCTGGTGACATTAAAATGCCGCTGTCCGTGAGCCGTGGGTCACGGACCCTACGCCCGGACCCATGCGGGGATCAGCATGACAACATCAGAAAGCGATCAGCTCCCGGAAGACGCCCGAAACGATCATGACAGCACACGCTACGCGTTGCTCAACGATTTGCTGAAGGCCGACTGGCTGCGATTCCGTTTCCCGCAGCCGCTCGAGGGCGAGTTTCGGCATAACCACGCCACCAACAGTGCCCGTATCTTTCGGTCCACGGTCTTCTACGTGTTTTTGCTCTACCTGATCCTGGGGTTGGGCATCATGTATATCATTCCCGACGAAACCCTGGGGCAGTGGCCGTTAGGCTATAGCATCGTAGCTCTGTTGATTCTTGTAGGCATGAGTTTATCGCGCCTGCCACAGCTCGACAGTTGGCATCAACACTATGCCACCGCCCTGGCTTTCACGGGCATGGCGGTGCTAGCGGTACTGACGGAGTTTACGGGCGCGGACGTGATGAAACTGGCCGCCACCATCGGCACCGCTCATGCCGCCGTGGTCATCGGCTCCATGCTGGGCCTGCGCGCCCTGCCGGCGGTGGTCGCCATGTGGGGCGGAGGCTATCTCGGGATCGGTGCAATATGGGTTTGGGGTCAGGAAATAAACTGGCTGCTTACCCATCAGACGCTGACCGCCGGGTGCGCCGTGGGGTCGGTCGTGGCCTGGCTCATGGAACGCCAGAGCCGCCAGGTCTTTCTGCAACAGTCACTGCTAGCGCTGGAGAAGGCGCGCTCGGATGACATGGCCGAGCGCATGAAGGAGATGTCGCGCGAGGACGGGCTGACCGGGCTGGCCAACCGGCGTCACTTCGACGAGGTGCTCAATCTGGAATGGCAGCGCTGCATGCGCGACGGCGCCAGCCTGTCCCTGATGTTC
>CAYPKI010000115.1:1074-1863 GCA_964411265.1 uncultured Alcanivorax sp.
GGACTTCTTCAAGCCCTTCAACGACCAATATGGTCATCAGGCCGGCGACGACTGCCTGCAGCGCACGGGACGGATTCTGGCCGATCACGCACGCCGGCCCGGCGATCTCGCCGCGCGCTACGGCGGCGAGGAGTTTGTCGTGCTCTACCCGCAGACCGGGCCGCACTCACTGGAGCAGATGGCGGATAAGCTCTTGCGGGCCGTGGCCGACGAACGCATGCCCCACGGCTACTCCAGCGTGTCGGATTACATTACCGTGAGCATCGGCACAGCCTCGATTGTCCCGGAGCCCAGCTACAGCCCCGCGCAATTGGTGGCTGCGGCCGATCATGCCGTTTACGAAGCCAAGAACAAGGGGCGTAACCAGGTGTTCGAAGCACCCGTGAAGGCAGCCCGCTGACGGGCTGTTAACGGCAGGCGCTGCGCATGCGCTCGATCACGCGCGCATAATCGGACTGCTTGAAGATCGCCGAGCCCGCGACAAAGGTATCCGCCCCGGCGGCGCTGATCTCGGCGATATTATCCTCGTTGACGCCACCATCCACCTCCAGCCGGACCTCGTGCCCCAGGGCGTCGATGCGATCGCGTACGTGCGCCACCTTGGCCAGGGTGCCGGGGATAAAGGTCTGCCCGCCGAAGCCCGGGTTTACGGACATCAGCAGTACCATGTCCAGCTTATCCAGCACATAGTCCAGGCACGCCGGTGTCGTCGCCGGATTGAGCACCAGACCCGCCTTACAGCCATGGGAGCGGATCAGTTGCAGGGACCGGTCCACATGATGACTCGCT
>CAYPKI010000115.1:1873-2895 GCA_964411265.1 uncultured Alcanivorax sp.
GTAGCTCGCGCCCGCCTGTGCAAACTGTTCGATCAGATCGTCCACGGGCGAGACCATCAGATGCACATCAATGGGCGCTTCGATGCCGTGATCACGCAATGCCCGGCAGACCATGGGCCCGATGGTGAGATTGGGCACATAGTGGTTATCCATGACATCGAAATGGAGCATGTCCGCGCCCGCGTCCAGCACGGCCTCCGCTTCTTCGCCCAGCCGGGCGAAATCCGCGGCGAGAATGGACGGCGCTATACCGGGATCCTGCTTCATGACAAGCCTCTCAGTTGCTGATCCAGTTGTTTCAGACGCTCGGGCGTTCCCACGTCCAGCCAGGTGCCCGCGTGACGTTCCGCGGTCACTTCACCCCGGCGGGCCGCGGCTTGCAGCAGCGGCGCCAGCTTGCGTTCGCCGGTAGCCAGACCCGTGAACAATTCCGGGCGATAAACCCCCATACCGGCAAAGGTGAGCCGCGTGGCGGCGTTTTCGTCAATCCGCCCCCGGGTATCCAGCCCGAAATCACCGCGCGCATTGTGCCCCGGGTTGTCCACCAGCACCAGATGCGCGAGGCCGTCCGGCACACGCGGCAACCGGCCGGGGTCATAATCGCTGAAGATATCACCGTTCACCACCACAAAGGGTTCATCGCCCAATAACGGCAGCGCCTGAACAATGCCGCCGGCGGTCTCCAGGGGCTGCGCCTCGCGCGAGTATTGAATGCGCATGCCCCGAGCCGAGCCGTCGCCCAGAGCCTGTTCGATCTGCTCGCCCAGCCAGGAGGTGTTGATTACCAGCTCTCGAAAGCCAGCCGCGCGGAGGTGCTCGATCTGACGTTCGATCAGGGACCGCCCGGCCACGCGCAGCAACGGCTTGGGCGTATGGTCGGTCAAGGGCCGCATGCGCTCGCCCCACCCGGCCGCCAGGATCATGGCCTTCACGGTCCCTCCGGGCCCGTTGCTCCTACCCGCTCGAGCAACTCGCCCAGCGGCGTCAGCGAGCGGCAGAACTCGTCGAGGCGCAGCTTTCAG
>CAYPKI010000115.1:2936-3336 GCA_964411265.1 uncultured Alcanivorax sp.
CAACTCGCCCAGCGGCGCCAGCTCGGCACGGCGTTCAATCACCGTATGCAGATAGCTCAAGAACCGAGGGGCGTCTTCAAGGTATTGGGGCTTGCCGTCGCGATAGCGCAACCGCGCGAAAATGCCCAGCACCTTCAGGTGGCGATGCGCGCCCATGAGATCACAGTCCCGGTGAAAGTCTTCAAAGTCCGCGGGCACCGGCAGCCCGAGCGCCCGAGCTTGCGACCAGTATTGCTGCAACCATGCCGTGACGCGCTCTTCGGGCCAGCTGATGAAGGCATCCTTGAACAGACAGATAGGGTCATAGCTGATAGGCCCCAGCACGGCATCCTGAAAATCGATTACGCCCGGGTCCGGGTCCGCGTCCATGAGATTGCGCGGCATGAAATCGCGGTGTACC
>CAYPKI010000115.1:3346-5144 GCA_964411265.1 uncultured Alcanivorax sp.
CCAGACCCGGCCCTGAGCCCGGGCTTGCCCCACCAGCAAATCCGAGACGGCGTTCAGCTGTTGCCCCAGTTTCGTGTCCAGGTCCATCTGAAGATGCTGTTGCAAATACCAGTCCCGGAACAACGCCAGCTCGCGGCGCAACAGCGTCTCGTCATATTCCGGCAGAACCCCGTCCCGGGTAGCGCCCTGCATGCGCAGCAATGAATCCAGCGCGCGTGGAAAACGCTCATCCGCATTATCGGCGTTGACCACCTGTAGCCAGGTACGCTTACCCAGATCCGTGAGCAGCAGGAAACCACGCTCGGTATCCCGGGCCCGGATTTCGGGGACATGCACGCCCGCGTCACGCAACAACGCCGCTACCCGGATGAACGCCGCCGTACCTTCCAGCTCCGGCGGCGCGTCCATGGCGATCACGCTCCGTGTCGTTGTACGGAAACGAAAATACCGGCGGAAACCGGCATCAGTGGCCACGGGCTCGGCCTGCACCGGATAATCCAGTTGTTCCGACGCCCAGGCCTGAAGCGCCTGTAAACGCCCGTCCCCATCCGCCTCACTCGGCTGCATAGCCCCCCGCGATCCTTTAAACTGCCGCGACTTACGCGCTTTGTACCTGTTATGGACCGGGAATGCCACTACCCCGTCTTTGCCACAGCCTTGCCTTCATGGCCCTGACGGTATGTGCACCGGCCCGGGCCGAGGAACTGAATTGGGTCTCGAACGAGGAGATGCAGCAGCTGCCCCCGACTGAGCGGGTCGAGATTCCCGCCTGGTGTGGTGGAACCTATCACAATCCCGCTTTCTTTCGCCCGGTCGAAACCACGGATACCGTGATGTCCGCCGACGAATCCAGCCTGGAACCGGAGGGCGAGGCGGTGCTATCGGGCGACGTGCGCATCCGGCAGCCGTTGCGGCGCCTGCGCGCCGACGAGGCCCGCTACGACCAGCAAAGCGGCGACTTCGAGCTTACCGGCGATATTCGCCTGGAAACACCCGGGCTTAGCGCTCATGCGGAACACATGAGCGGCAACCGCAGCGACCGTCAGGCCCGGCTGGAGCAGACGGACTATGCCCTATTCAGGGCCCATGCACGCGGCGAGGCGGCCACCATGCGTCAGGACGGCCCGCTCATTCATATCAACCAGGGCGCTTACACCACCTGTGAACCGGGCAATAACAGCTGGTTGTTCCGGGCCCGCACGCTCGAGCTGAACCGCGACACCGGCTGGGGAGAGGCTAGAGACGTGACATTCAACATTGAAGGCTGGCCGGTGCTCTGGGTGCCCTGGATCACCTTCCCCATCGACGACCAACGCAAGACAGGGCTGCTCTATCCCACCCTGTTGAGCGCAGACAACGGCGGCGTCGATTATACCCAGCCGCTCTATATCAATCTTCATCCGCAACTCGACGCCACCCTGGCGCCGCGCCACATCCATGGCCGGGGCGATGGCCTGGAGACCGAGCTGCGTTATCTCACCCATGCGGGCGAGGGCGATCTCAGCTATGCCTGGCTGAGCAATGATCGGACCTTCAATGACCGGGACCGGGAGCTGGCGCGCTGGCAACATCAGGGTTCACTGGGTAACTGGAGTTTCGACGCGGACGTCAATTACGCCTCGGACGATTTCTATTTCAAGGATCTGGATACCGGTCTGGAGACGAGCGCCCAAACCCGATTGCCGCGCACCGGCCGCGTGCGCTACCGCGGCCCGACCTGGCAGGCGCAAATCCGCGCCCAGTCCTGGCAAATCCTCGACCCCAACCTGACACCGCGCAGCGAACCCTACCGGCGTCT
>CAYPKI010000115.1:5154-5718 GCA_964411265.1 uncultured Alcanivorax sp.
GTCTACCACAGCTGGAATTGACCAGCGATCCGGAACTGCCAGGACCACTCGAGCTGAGCTGGCTCAGTGATGCTACTCGTTTCGATCACACCAGCGCCGGCGAACGTAACGGCCGCGTCACCGGCAGTCGGCTGCATCTGGAGCCGGCGCTCAGCCTGCCCCTGGAAAAGCCCTGGGGCTATATCGAGCCGCGCACGCGGTTCTATCACACCCGGTACCGGCTCAATGACACCCCCGCGCCGCCGGACCAACGTCCGCAACGAAATCTGGCCGGTGCCAGCCTGGATAGCGGGCTCTTTCTGGAACGTCCGCTCTTCGGCGGCGACTGGCGCCAGACCCTGGAACCGCGCCTTTTCCTCAACAAGGTGGAATACGAGGAGCAAAGTGATCTGCCGCGCTTTGACCCCGGGCGACTCACCTTCTCCTGGGAAAACCTGTTTCGGGAAAACCGCTTCAGCGGCTATGACCGTGTCGGCGACGAGGAAAAATTGGCGCTGGGGGTCACCTCGCGGTTTGTCGACCAGGAAACCGGCGCCGAAGTGTTGCGCCTGCGCGCCGGCCAGG
>CAYPKI010000115.1:5728-7061 GCA_964411265.1 uncultured Alcanivorax sp.
CGCCATTGGTCGCCGACGCTCAGTGGCGCATGAACAACCACTGGTATGCGCGTTCCGAGGTAAAATGGAACACGCGTAGCAACAAGCATTTGAGCACCACCGCCTCGGCGGGCTATAACGCCGGCCCCCGGCGCCAGCTGCACGCCGGCTATACCCAGCGCGAACAGCCTGGCGATAAGGAACCGGCGGTGCAGCAAGGGGAACTGACCGGGCTCTGGCCGGTCCATGATCGCTGGAGCCTGATCGGTCGCTGGCTTTATGACCTCGTCGATGAGCGCTCGCTTGAGACCATGGCGGGCGTGGAGTACCGCGACTGCTGCTGGAATATCCGTCTGGTCAATCATCGGGAACTGTCGGATGGAAATGGTGACACACAACTGGAAGCGGATCGCACCGTCATGATCCAGATCCGGCTGGTAGGGCTGGGCAACCTGGGCGGCCGCATCGATCAGTTGCTGGAACGCAGCCTGCCCCGCTATGAGGCGCCCTGAGCCGGACGTACAATAGCGCGCCCGGACCCACTCAACCCGGAGACGTAATGATCAAATGGCTGGCAACACTGGCCCTGCTGGGGCTGGCCCTGACCACCCGAGCCGAGGTGGAAATGCTCGACCGGATCGTCGCCGTCGTCAACGACGGCGTCATCATGGAGAGCGAACTGAATCAGCGCATTGAACAGATCCGCACACGCATGCGCGACCGCGGCCAGTCCGCGCCGCCGGATGATGTGCTGCGACAGCAAGTGCTGGACCGCATGGTGGAGCAGAACCTGCAGATGCAGCTGGCGCGGCGCGGCAACATCAAGGTGGACGACAACGCCCTGAATCAGGCGCTCGCCTCCATCGCCCGCCGCAATGACATGACCCTGGAGGAATTCGCCCGGGACATGCAGCAATCGGGTCAGGACTGGGGCGCCTTCCGCGAGCAGATCCGGCGGGAAATGATCATCAGCCGACTCCAGCAGGCCCAGGTGGGTCGTCGCGTGCGCGTTAGCGATCGCGAACTGGACCGCTTCCTGGAATCCGAGCAAAGCAATGAGCTATTCAAGCGCGAGTATCATCTCGGGCATATCCTGTTGCGCGTGTCCTCGGAGGCGTCCTCGGAAGAGGTGGAACAGAAACGCAAGCGCGCCCGCGAGCTGGTGGAGCAATTAAAGAACGGCGCCGACTTTAGCGAGACTGCAACGGCCCAATCCGAGGGCCAGTTCGCCCTGGAGGGCGGGGACCTCGGCTGGCGTCCGGCGGCGGAGCTGCCTTCCCTGTTCGCGGACAACGCGGCGGACATGAAACCCGGCGAGATCAGTGAGCCGCTGCGTTCGGGCGCCGGCTTCCAC
>CAYPKI010000115.1:7071-8847 GCA_964411265.1 uncultured Alcanivorax sp.
AACGCGGCGGCGGCAAGCAGATGGTGGAGCAACACAAGGTGCGCCATATGCTGGTGACCGCCAACACCCTGCGAACCGCCGAACAGGCCGAGCAGCGTGCCCGCGAACTGCGCCGACGGGTCAAGGAAGGCGAGGCTTTCGCGAAACTGGCCGATCAGTATTCGGATGATCCCGGCAGCGCCCGCGACGGCGGTTCACTGGGCTGGGTATCCCCCGGCGAAATGGTGCCCGCCTTTGAAGAAGTCATGAAGCAAACGCCGGAAGGCGAACTGTCGCCGGTCTTCGAAACCCGCTTCGGCTGGCACTTCATGAAGGTCGAGGACAGTCGCACCGCCGACCGCAGCGGCGACTACCGGCGCACCCGGGCCCAACGAGCGCTGCGCAAGCGGCGCTTCCAGGAGGAACTGCGGCGCTGGCTCCAGGAAAAACGCGGAGAGGCTTACATTGATATTCGTCTGTAAAAGACAGTCCTCGCCCGGGAGCTCCCGATCATGAAACCCCTGGCCGTAACCACAGGCGATCCCGCCGGCATCGGCCCGGACCTGGTGCTGGCGCTGCCGCGGGCGTTGCCGGATACACCCATGGTGGTGCTGGGCGACCGCGATGTACTGGCTGAACGGGCGCGCCTGCTGGGGCTGGATGTCGCCATGACGGACTGGATGCCCGGCGATGCGCCCGCCCTGGACGCGCTGTCGGTGTGGCACTGCCCCGCGGGTGGACCGGTACAACCCGGCCGACCCGATGCCGGCACGGCCACGGCCACGCTCACCCTGCTGGAACGTGCCGCCGATGGCTGCATGAACGGCGATTTCGCGGCCATGGTCACTGCCCCCCTGGCCAAGTCGGTGATCCGCGAGGGCGCGGATAAGAACTTTACCGGTCATACCGAGTTTTTCGCCGAGCGGGCCGGCGTAGACCAGGTTGTCATGATGCTCACCGCCGGGGATCTGCGCGTGGCCCTGGCCACCACCCATCTGCCTCTGCGGGCTGTACCCGATGCCATTACCTCCGGAGGGCTGGCGCAGACACTGCATGTTCTCGATAGGGATCTGCGCCGGAAGTTCGGCTGTCCGGAACCGCGGATCCTGGTGCTGGGCATGAATCCCCACGCGGGTGAGTCCGGCCATCTGGGGCGCGACGAAGTCGAGCTGATCGAGCCCGCGCTGGAGCGCCTGCGTGACGAGGGCTTGAACCTGACAGGGCCGGTGCCGGCGGATACCGCCTTTACGCCGGAAACCCGGGCGGGTCATGACGCCGTGCTGGCGCTCTATCACGATCAGGGGCTGCCCGTGCTCAAGTACGCCGGCTTCGGCGAAGCCGTGAATACCACCCTGGGTCTACCCTTTGTTCGCACCTCCGTGGACCACGGCACAGCCTGGGATCTGGCCGGCACCGGCAGCGCCAACAGCTCCAGCCTGGTAGCCGCGGCTCGGCAGGCGCTGCAGTTGAGCGAAGATCCGGCCCTTTGAGTCAGCATCGCCCCCGCAAACGTTTCGGCCAGCATTTTCTCCACGAACGCGGCGTCATTGAGCGCATTCTGAGCACGCTGGCGCCGCAACCAGGTGAGCGGATTGTGGAAATCGGCCCCGGCCGTGGCGCGCTTACCGAAGCCCTCCTGGAGCAGGTCACGCATCTGGACGCGGTGGAGCTGGACCGGGAGCTGAGCGCCCAACTGCGGGCCCGCTGGGCCTCAAATCGCCTGACATTGCACCCCTGCGACGCGCTGGAGATGGACTTCGCGCGTCTTGCGGGACCGGGTGAGCAGCTCCGTCTAAC
>CAYPKI010000116.1:0-8548 GCA_964411265.1 uncultured Alcanivorax sp.
TCCCGGCCACAGTGGAAATGGCTACACCCAATGTGTTTGCCGATTCCATTGAATACATGATTGATCATATCCAGCACCGCGAGCATGTGCGTATCAGTCTGCATACGCACAACGATCGCGGCTGTGCCGTGGCCGCCGCTGAACTGGGCACCATGGCCGGCGCTGACCGCATCGAGGGGACCTTGCTCGGCAACGGCGAGCGCACGGGCAACATGGATATAGTCACCATGGCCATGAATTTCTATTCCCAGGGCGTTGATCCTGAGCTCGATCTTGGGCGTATGAAAGAGATCATCGCCACCGTCGAAGACATTACCGACATTGCCACCCATCCGCGCCACCCCTACGCGGGCGAACTGGTCTTCACCGCTTTTTCCGGCAGTCACCAGGACGCCATTCGCAAGTGTCTGTCCCGACGCGAGGGCGATGAAGTCTGGGATGTGGCCTATCTGCCCATCGATCCGGGTGATCTGGGCCGGCGCTACGAAGAAGTGGTGCGCATCAATTCCCAGTCCGGCAAGGGCGGGGTGGCCCATGTCCTTGAGCGCGACTACGGCATTGCCGTGCCGCGCTGGCTGCAGACGGAGTTTTCCAGCGTGGTTCAGGCCCAGGCCGAGCGCGACGGCGGGGAACAGGATACGCACAACATCCACGCCCTCTTTGACGAGCACTATCTCAACGTGCCCCTGGGCTGGCGGCTCTACTCCTATGATCTGCACCGCACGGGCGACGGTGTTCAGGCCCATGTCAGCGTGGGTGAGCGCGAGGACGAACTCATGCAGTTCACCGGCCAGGGCGCCGGCGCCGTCGAAGCTCTGGTGGGCGCACTGTCGGATTACACCCGTCAGACCCTCAAGGTGCAAGCCTTCGACGAGCACGCCATGACGGAAGGCACTGATGCTGACGCCATGGCCTGTGCCCGCGTGCGTGTGGGCGAGCACCAGGAAGCCACGGTAGCGCTCGGCGGTGACACCACCAGCGCCGCCCTGCAGACCGTGCTCTCTGCGGTGGGCCGCGCCCGGGGCGCGACCGCCCAGCGCGCGGCGTCATGAACGAAGTGGCAAGCAGCAAGTAGAAAGTAGCAAGCAAAATAGAGCCGGCCGCGCATTGCGCGGCTGCCTCTTATGCTTTGTGCATTCTTGTTTTAACTTTCTACTTATTATTCATCATAAAATCCAGCACCTCCCCCATCATGCTGTTGGCCATGGGGAAGCGGTGGGTGTCGGCAAGAATGGTTTCCGGTGACTGGACCCAGTGGTTTTCCCGGCGACCCGGATGACTCTCCCGGCACATCCGCTGGGCATCGTCCCAGGTCACCTCCAGATGAAACTGCAGCCCGAGCACGTGATTGCCGTAAATAAAGGCCTGATTGGGTGCGATATCCGTGGCGGCAAGCCGCTGCGCGCCTTCGGGCAGACTGAACGCTTCGCCGTGCCAGTGCAGGACCGAGGCGCCATCGAAGAGCTGGCCCAGCGGATGATTCTGCCCCTCCGGCGTGCCGGTTAGCGACAGCCAGCCGATTTCGGGTTCACAGGCTTCGACGTTCGCGCCCAGCGCCTCGGCAATGAGCTGTGCGCCCAGGCAGATGCCGATCAGCCCCTTGCCCGCGTTCAGCGCCTGCTTGATGAGTGACTTCTCGGGCGCCAGCCAGTCGTAGTCCCTTTCGTCATGGACACTCATGGGCCCACCCATGACGATCAGCCAGTCGAAGTCATCCACCGCGGGCAGAGCCTCGCCGTCGATTCTGGACGCTGCCCAGCCCCTCGAAGGGTACATGAAGGTTGGCGTGTACACGTTGACCGCTGGACATGGTTAGCTCCCTTGCTGGCCACCCAGAGGCGGCTGCCATGAAGGCCCCTAACCAGTATGCTGGGGCGCTGGTAGCGGATCAATATTGAGCAGTTCGCAGCTATGCTCATAGAGCCGCGCCGTGGCCACGGGGCGCTGCGCAACGGGTCGGCAGCGCGCTGGACCAGAGGGGGTAAAGTAGCGCGCCGTCACGTCCGCGTATTGTTCATCCAGTGCCATGGGTACGGGCAGCTGCGCCGCCTCCTTGGGCGAAACTAGCGCGGGCTTGATGAACGTATTGAACACCGGCCGGGGCAGATGGCGGAAAATGCCGGTATCCACATTGCCGGGATGGAGCGCGTTACTGGTCAGCCGGTGGGGATTCATGCGCCGCCCCAGTTCAAGGGCAAACATCAGATTGCCGAGCTTGGACTGGGCATAGGCGTCCATGACCAGATAGGGAAAGCGTCCACGCCAGGTAGCCGGATTGACGCGGCCCACCCAGTGGCCCACCGAGGAGATGTTCACTACACGGGCCGGCGCGGCCTGGTCCAGCGCCGGCAGGAGCAAATGCGTGAGCAGAACATGGGCAAGGTAGTTCACCCCGAACTGCATCTCGAAGCCGTCGGCGGTGAACTGCTGGCGCATGGGGATGACGCCGGCGTTATTGATCAGCACATCCACCTGTGGGAAACGATCCAGGACCACCTGGGCGCAGCTGCGTACATGATCCAGCGATGCCAGATCCAGCGAAACCAGGTGTACCTCCGCCGAGGGCATGTCATTCTTGATGTTCGCCAGCGCCGCCTGCCCCTTGGTCTCGTCCCGGCAGGCGAGAATCACGGCCGCGCCCCTAGCCGTGAGCTGCCGAGCCGTTTCCAGTCCAATGCCGGAGTTGCCGCCGGTGATCAATACCGTCTTCTGTGTCATGGCGAGCGCCCCTTCCCCGGAAAAACGTCATTGATAGCACAGTCAGTGCGCTCACGCGATACATGGCCGGGGCTACCGCCGTCACCGTAGCCGTGTCGAGATTCCGGGCCCGGAGGTTTGCGCATTAAGCCATGCCAGAATCGACCGGGCCCGGGCAGGCCAGTGTCGGCCCTGAAGCAGTAGATGGGGCGCGTTCTCATAAAAACGCCAGGTGAGTTGCTCGCCGAGATGGCGGCGCAGGTGTTTGATGGACACCTCGGGGATGGATTCGTCGCGGCCACCGAACAATAACAGGACTGGCACCCGGATCTCCGGGGCCTGATTACTCGCCTGGTCGGCGAGTTCAATCAGACCCCGGTAGGTGTCCATGCGCACCTGACTGACCACGAGGGGGTCCTGGGCCAGGCGTCGGGCCGTACCCGGGCGCAGGTCCGGATTGTCGGCCTCACGTTCAACTTCATGGGTGGCACCGGGCGCCAATGTGGCCACCACTGACAAGCCGGCGTTGTAGATATAGCGGATCCAGATGCCCTCGCGCACGGCGGGCGCTGCCAGAACCAGTCCGTCGATCAGCTCGGGCGCGCGCGCGGCAGCCAGCATGGCCACGGCCCCGCCCATGCTCTCACCCAGAAGATAGACAGGGTCGGCGCCCTGGCTTTTCAGTTGCCGAGCATGGTGCACCGCATCGGCCACCATCCGGTCTGTGCCGGCCCAGTGCCCGTTCTCCTGTGTCCGGCCGAAGCCGCGCTGATCATAGGCGTGGACAGCAATGCCGCGTTGCGCGAACCAGGGCCCGAGATGGCAAAAGGCGGCGTTATAGTCGCCGAAGCTGTGCAGGCCGACGATATGGGCCCGAGCTTTGCCGTCCGGCGTCCAACTCTGCGACGGCAACGCGGCAGCCGATGGCAGCTCGCGGGACCAGGCTGCCCCGGGCCCGATTACCAACAGGACCGACAGTAGCGGGATCACAACCTTCATAATGAGAGCTTCACAAGGTACGAGCCTCAGTCAGGGTTCGTGCGCATCCGGTCAAGACGGAGTCTCCATGGACATGTGGCAGCCTTTCAACTTCCGGGGCGAGGACGTCATGACGTTTCGCACCCTGGACCAACTCATGGACACCCCCAAGGGCACCGCTTTTCGTGCTTTCAAAAGGGTGCTGGATGAACTGGAAGAGGGCAACGACCATCTGCGCCTGGAATCCGGCCCCGACGTGGACGCCATCGCCGAACTCAAGGCCGCTGGACGGATTTATCCGTCCAGCGTCAATGTGGTGCTGCTGCGCCGCTCGGCCGTGGACATCATGTTTGCCGACACCGACGGTTAGCAGGCTGTTGCAAACCCCTGGCCCGCTCAGCGTGACCTGAAGGGTCCAGCGGTCGGGCTTTGTTGCGACGGACAGGCTGGTTCACTTTCCGAGCGGCGAAGTGCAGCAGATGCGCGCTTCAGGCCGCACCCTGCGGGAGCTTTCAGGCTGGCCCGCGCTTGTTGTTGCCATTTTCGCTGGGGCATACCCCGTCTTCAAAATGGCGCCTCTATGGCGAACCAGCCTGGAAGCCTTAGTACGCGAGGGGTTTTTCAACAACCTGCTAGTGACGTTACTGCACGACGATTGTGCCCTTCATGCCGGCGCTTTCATGACCGGGTATGGCGCAGAAGAAACCCAGTTCACCGTCCTGCGGCGCGGTTAACTCCAGAGCGTCGGTCTTGCCCGCCTGAATGGTCTCGGTCTTCCTATCCTGCTCGCGCAGGTGAAGGTTGTGGCTCATCTTGCCTTCGTTGACCAGTTTCAGCCGCACCGTCTGCCCCGGCTCCACCTCGACGGTGGCGGGGGTAAACTTGAATTCCTTGGCTGTGACTTCGATGGTGCGGACATCGCCGGCCAGCGTCTGAGTGCCGATAAGGCTCAGCGCCAGCACCAGACCGCCCGCATTCAGAATTGGCCGCATCCGGGTCGTAACTGTACGCATAGGGGACTCCCTGATCAGGTTGGTTGCATGGCGAAACGGAAAGACGGGCACCGGGCGAGCGGCCCGATGCCCGGCTTCGTCAGAGCTCGCGGATGCTGAGCTCATCCTGCTCGAACATGATATGCAGGAACGGCTGTTTCTTGCCATTGGGCAACTCGAAGGCGGTGGGGACCGGATCAAAGACCGGGCCCTTGCCGGGTACCCCCCGGATGGGCGGCATCATCAGATGGGTATGATGCGCCTGATCGGCAATATGGCGCTCGTCCGGAGCCAGCGGCATGTCCTCGCTGAACACCAGATTGTAGTTCTTGTCGCGAACCACCTTCGTGGTCATGAGGTGCATGACGCGGTGGTCGTCCACCTTGTCGCCGTTGATAAAGAGCGCACCCAGGCCCCACCAGGCACCATGCGTATACTGCTTCGGCATTAGCGGCGTGCCCGTGCCGGTCGCGCCATGGAGATCGTCCTTGGTGAAGACACCGCCCTGGGTCTGATAACCCGGGAACGGCGGCTTCACCACGTGATCCAGGACCACGCGGTAGTTGTTGCCCGCCGGGTCGGTAAATTCCGCCTCGAACTCGGCCGTGTCCGGCGTCTTGCCGGGCTTGCCGGGCGTATCCTCGCGCACCACATCCTTCATGACGGTCTCGAACTCGCCCGAAATGATTTTCGCCTTGTTGGAAAAGGCCGAAGGCTGTTTGAAGATGTAGGTACCATCCTTTGTGACCGAGCGCGCCTTCTCCGGTATGCCTACCATGAAGGGCACCTTTTTCAGCGTGTCCGGTACGGCGGGCGGTCCCTTGGCCTGTTGGGCCTGCTTCAGTTTGGGCTTGAAGAGCCCTTTGGGGTTGTCCGGCGTACCGAAGACTTCTTCTTCCAGCACGCGCGGGCCGGGCAGCACCCAGTAGGTAATCCGGTCGGCGGGTTGCTCCACCTCGACCACACGGAAAGGCTCGCCGTTATTGCCGGGATCGGCCATGTTCGAATCGCCGCTGGTGGAAGAACAGGCCGTAAGCGCCAGACTCACGCCGGCTACCAGGGCGACCCCCAGTCGTGCCGCCGATGTTGTGACCGGTTGAGTATCTGCTTCCCCGCTATCTGTCCGCTTCGGTTGCATGAAAACGCTCCCTCTAACTGCTTTGTTTGGCATTGTGAAATCGACAGATCCGGTCAAGATGCTTGGGGACCCGTAAGAGGGATGCGTGGTCAGCGCCGGCGTTACAGCAAGCGTTCAATCCGGACCTCTGTGCCGCCTTGTTACGCCCCGGGGTTATAGCGTCTAGGCCAACTCAGTCTCACCAGCCCCGAGCCAGATCCGTGCGGTCGTAGTACGCTGAAAGGGTAAAGCTACGGAAGAGTGAGGAGTTCCGCCATGCCTGTACGTCCCGTTGCCGAGTTTCTTGATCAGCATGCGGTGCACTATCACTGCTACAACCATCTGCCGGCGTCCACCGCACAGGAGATCGCACACTATGCCCACATCTCCGGGCACGAGCTGGCCAAGCCGGTAATCCTCAAAGCCGACAACCGCTTCCTGATGGCCGTGCTGCCGGCCCACAAGTATGTGGATCTGGAAAAACTGCGTTCCATCGTCAAGGCGAGCAAGCTGGAGATGGCCGAAGAGCACGAATTCCGTGGTCTTTTTCCGTGGTGCGAACCGGGCAGCGAACCGCCGCTGGGTATTCTCTATGGCCTGGAGGTCTACATGGACGCCAGCCTCATGGACAACGAAACCATTGCCTTCAACGGCGGCACCCATACGGAAGTGGTCAAGATGGACACCAGCGAATTCCGCTACCTGGCCCACCCCAGGGTGTCCCGCTTCGCAGTGCGGGGATAGGAAACCGGGTTCCGGGAAAAGGGTTAAAAACGCAGGGCGTGCGAAATTGCCGCAGGGTGCACCCATAGGGCAGAAACGCTGTGCGCACCTGGTACGAGCAGGGGCGCGCTAGCGCAGCCGGGCGCCAGGGAGGAGTCACTGCAACACGCGTTGCGAGGATCTTCCAACCTTGTTTCGAACGTAACAATCTCCAGTCGTTGGCCGGGAAACGAACGGCCTGGTCGCTCTTGTAGAACCGGGTTGCCTGGGTAGCAAAACGGATATAGCGCATGCGCGTTTCGGGCGTTGGGGCGACCAAGCGCTCTTCGGCTGTCAACGGCTGCGGCTCTCGCGGCCTTTCGACCAAGTGCTTGAGGTCTTCGCGTTCGCTTTCAGTCAGTCGAGCCATACCAGTGCTCCAAATCGCGCAGACGTTCCCCCATACCGAAAATTCCAACAGCCTGCTAGCTCAACAGGGGCCCGTTGTACACTGCGCATGGCCATTGCGAAGCCGCCAATCAAGGCATGGCTGGCGCCGGCCTGATCGAGGCGGTTGAACGCTTCGGTAATGACCCGGAAAAAATCCATGAGGTGTCCATCAACGTAGGGCGATCTCTTGATCGAAATGCTGTGCGGACCCGGGCGCAAAGGGGTTATGCGCGGGCGTATCCAGAGGCGCTTGCGAACGATATGCCCGACTTTTCCGCCCGTTATCAAGGGGAGGTAACCCCGAGCCTCGCTCCCCGTCGGTGGCTGCTGCGCGACAAGCTGCCTGCAAGGTTTTTAGAGTGGTATTGCTACTTTCGGTTTTTTCTTTCTGCTGGCTTTTGCCTCTCGCGTTATAATTCAACGCAATGCGTATTATCCTGAGCCGAAAGGGTTTCGATACCTCCGCCGGCGGCTGTCCCAGCCCGGTGTTTCCGGACGGTTCCTTCCTGGCTCTGCCCATTCCGGACGCGCGTTCGATGATTCCGTACAGCGCTATCCACTTGCGCGGGCTGAATGTTGGTACGTTGGTGAAGGAATTGACCGGCAAGCCCGGGTTCGAGCACCAGGGCGCCCATCTGGACCCGGACCTGGTCCGCGATAGCTATCCCAGGGCACCCGGCTGGCAGCCCCTGCTGGGCCAGACGGGAGCGGCCGGGAGTCATCTGCGCAACCAGGGTGTGGGCTGCGGCGATATCTTTCTGTTCTTTGGTTTGTTTCGGGACGTTATGCCCACCGGAGAGGGCTGGCGCTTTGTCCCCGAAGCCCGGCCCTTCCAAGCGCTCTGGGGCTGGCTGCGGATCGGCGCCATGTACGCCGTCGATGAACTGGAAGAAAACCAGCTCCGCTGGGCCCGCTATCATCCCCATTTCCGGATGGGCCCGGACCCGCGCAATAGACTCTATGTGGCCCGCAAACGACTCGGGTTGCATGGACGCACCGGCAAAACGCCCGGTGCCGGCGTTTTTGCTACCTTGAACGAGCATCTGCGGCTGACGGCGCCGGGGGCCAGGTCGCCCACCGAATGGTTGCTGCCGTCCTTTTTCTTCCCCAAGAAGGGCCGTCCGCCGCTGAGTTATCACGGCAAGCGCGAGCGTTGGCGGCAAACCCGGCAGGGTTGCCGACTACAGGCGGTGGCGCGGGGCCAGGAGTTCGTGCTGGACGCGGAGAGTTATCCGGAGACCGGGGACTGGCTGGAAACCCTGTTCACGCGGTAACTTCCATCGCCTGGAACGAAACCCGGACGATCGGGCTCGAGTACCGGCAGACCGGGATCGGCTGTTGCAATACGGCCTTGCCTTCGCGCCGGCAGAACGGCGTGCTGTTTTCCACCGCGCGTTCCGGCGGGATGCAGAGCAGAACAAGAGGGGGAGAAACCATGCCGGCTTCGGCACAGGGCGTTCTGGGGGTCTTCGTTTTCGTGGCCTTCAGCTGGCTGATCAGTGAACAGCGCCACGCCGTCAACTGGCGCACGCCCGTAGCGGGTGTAGTCATTCAACTGCTGCTCGCCGCCGCGCTGTTGGCGCCCGCCATCCCGGCCCCCGGGGTGGTCATC
>CAYPKI010000116.1:8558-8819 GCA_964411265.1 uncultured Alcanivorax sp.
GCACTTCTTCGAGCTGCTGAACGACGCCATCCTGGCCGTGGACGAAGCCACCCGGGCGGGTACCAGCTTTGTCTTCGGCTATCTCGGCGGCGATGAGCCGCCTTTTGAAGTCAAAGACCGGGGCCAGCTTTATATTCTTGCCTTCCGCGGGCTGCCGTTGGTGCTGGTGATCAGTGCCCTGTCCTCGCTGCTCATCTACTGGCGCGTGCTGCCCCGGACCGTGCAGGGCTTCGCCTGGGTGTTCCGCAAGAGTCTGGGCAT
>CAYPKI010000117.1:0-6870 GCA_964411265.1 uncultured Alcanivorax sp.
AGCTGGACGAGCATCTCGGGGCCGGATCTGGACATGCTCGGCGACTGGGTGGCGCGCAAGCTGCGCAGCGGCCAGCGCGACCAGGTCCGGGACGCCCTGCACCAGCTACGCCACTCCTGGTATGTCTTCGCCTTCCAGGTGCCGGGTCTGGCCCGGGGGCTGTTCGGTGTGCTGGGCGCGCGCCTGTGGCGCCGGGTGCTATGTGCGGGCGGGGTGCCGCCGGACCATCCCTATCTCGGCGCCTCCGCGGAGGAGGCACGCGCGCTGACCCTGGAGCCCATCAAGCTCTACCAGCAGAACGGTCTCCGGTGGGCCGCCCGGCCGGCGCCCGAACGCGTGGATGTGCCTACGCAGCTGCTGATCTGCCGCCAGGACGTTTTTGTTCGTCCCTGTGTCTTTGACGGTGTGCAGGACTATGTACCGGATCTTGAACGGGTGGAACTGGACGCTAACCACTGGGTGCAGTGCTCCCACCCGGACGAAGTAAGCGAGCGCATTCAGGCTTTTGCGCGTCATCATGCAACACGGGGGGGCACGCCATGAAACGCTTCACGGAAAAATGGGTTCTGGTTACGGGGGCCGGCAGCGGCATCGGGCGCGCCACGGCGCAGGCATTCGCGCGTGAGGGTGCCCACTTGTTGCTGGTGGACGTGGATGACGAGGGCAATGCGGAAACGCAGCGGTTGATTGCCGAGGTGGGTGGCTTGGCCCGGACCTTCCACACGGATGTGGGCGATGCGCAGGCCATGACTGAGCTGGCCGGCACGGTGCATACCGAGATCCCGGCGGTAGACGTACTCGTCAACAACGCCGGCATCGGCGCCGCGGGCGACTTTACCGAAATTACGCTGGCGACCTGGCAACGCCTGCTCGACATCAATCTCATGGGCGTGGTGCACGGTTGTCACTATTTTCTGCCAGCCATGGTGGAGCGCGGCCAGGGTGGCCATGTGGTCAATCTCGCGTCGGCGGCGGCCTTTTTGGCGATGCCGCAGATGTCCGCCTATGCCACCAGCAAGTTCGCCGTGCTGGGGTTTACGGAGTCGTTGCGGGCGGAGATGGCCGGGCAGGGCATTGGCGTGAGTGCTATCTGCCCGGGCATCGTGGATACGCCCATTGTGGCCAACACCGTCTATGAGGGCAGCATGGGGGCCGATGACAGCGTGCGCGAGCGTATCGTGGAGTTTTACCACAATCGCAATTATACGCCCGAGCAGGTAGCGCAAAGCATTATCAAGGCCGTGCGGGTCAACAAAGCCGTCAGGCCGGTTTCGCCCGAGAGCTGGGCGATCTACTACAGCAAGCGTTTGCTGCCCGGCCTGGTCAATCGGCTCACGCGACGAGGTTTGCCACTGTCCGAATAGTCCGCCACGGCTGCAGGGGGCATCGGCGGGTTAACAGGTTGTGGGAAAACCCCTTGCGCACTCAAAGTGGCCTGAAGCGTGCAGCTGGGGTACCTTGTGGCGACGGACAGGGTGGCTCGCTTTCCGGGCGGCAAAGTGCAGCAGGTGGGCGCTTCAGGGCGCGTGCTGCGATGTTTTCAGGCTGGCCCGCACTCTTCGTTGCCCTTTTTCGACGGGCCGACACCCGCCCTCAAAAGAGCGCCTCGATTGCGAACCAGTCTGAAAGCCTGAGTAGGCAACGGGTTTTTCAACAGCCTGCTAGCTGGTGCGCAGCACAGAAACAGTCGTCCCTCAAATCGCGCGACCTTTCAGCTCCGGGGCTCCGCTTCGCGCGTGCTCAGCGCCACGCGTTGTTCCCGTTGGCGGTGTTGCAGAAATCGACGGCGGCGCGTGGTCTGGCGATGAAGGTTGCGGCGTTTGGCGGGTCGAGGCGATTGTGCTGCCATGATAAGGATTCCTGCGGCCGGGATACGTTATTATTGCTTACGCCTGCTTACGGGTAAACGGTTGTCGCCGGGGCGGCGGGCGCGTATAAAAACGAAAATCGGGCAAGAATGACAACGCTTGAGGAGAAGTCATGACCACCGAGGTAGACGATCCCCCCTATATCCTGATTGTTGAAGATGACGAGCGTCTGGCCTCGCTGACCCGCGAATATCTGGAAAATAACGGACTCAAGGTCGCGGTGGTGGAAGATGGCGACACCGCCATTGAGCGCATCCGTAACGAACAGCCGGATCTGGTGGTCCTGGACGTAATGCTGCCCGGTACCGATGGACTCACGGTCTGCCGTCAGGTTCGGGATAGCTACCACAATCCCGTTCTCATGCTTACCGCGCGCACGGACGACATGGATCAGGTACTGGGTCTGGAGATGGGGGCCGATGACTATGTCCCCAAGCCCGTCAAACCGCGCGTGCTGCTCGCACGCATCCGCGCGCTGCTGCGCCGCGTGGAGACCGACCAGCAGACTGCGGAAACGCAATCGCGGCTGGAATTCGGCAACCTGGTGATCGACAACGCCTCCCGTGAGGTAACCCTGGAAGGCGACGCCGTGGATCTGACCAGTGCGGAATATGATCTGCTCTGGCTGTTGGCCTCCAATGCCGGCACGGTGCTCTCCCGCGAGACGATTTTCGAGCAGCTGCGCGGCATCCAGTACGACGGCCAGGACCGTTCCATTGATGTGCGTGTGTCCCGGATTCGGCCCAAAGTGGGCGATGATCCGTACAACCCGCGCCGGATTAAAACCGTGCGCTCCAAGGGCTATCTCTTCGTTCGGGATACGGCGCACCAGTGAACAGCATATTTGTCCGAATCTATGGCGGCATGTTGCTGGCCATGCTCATCATTGGCGGACTGGCCTATGGTGGTGTGCAGCTGGTTAACGACTACCGAGCGAATGAATACCGCAAGGAAATGGCCCAGGGTACTTTTTACCTCATGGCTCGTGGGCTGGCCCGGCATGAACCCGGGGACGAGCGCCAGCGCTGGCAACAAGTGCTGGGCCGGCTGCTGGGTTCGGAAGTCGAAATCGTCAAGCGCGCCGAACTGGAGCTGGATTCGGAAGCGCTGCGCCGGCTCGAGCGCGGGCGCGTGGTGCTGCAGCTTAATAATGATGAGGGCTACGCCGACATTTACCACAAGCTGCCCGACGAAGACCGCTTCATCTATACCCGCATGACCAAGGTGGGTGAGCAGCAGGCCCGGGCGACAGCCCTGCTGATTCTGGACGAGCTGGCGCAATACTCGCAGGAGCAATGGGGACAGGAACTCGAACGCGTTCGTGAACAGTTCGGGTTCCCCATCCGGCGTACGGCCCGGGATAAGCTGAATCTCGACCGGGAGCAGGCGCAGCGTATCGAACGCCGTGAAGTGGTCATTGCACTCGAGGACAGCGCCAATCCATCCGGATCGTCGGTGGAGGTTTACGCGCCCATAGGCGATACCGGCGATATCCTCGTGCTGGGTCCGCTGCAACTTTTCGACCGCTGGCCCGTGGAAATGCTGGCTATCGTGGGGCTAACGGGTTTGCTGGCCATGGCGCTGGCCACCTATGTTCTGGTGCGTCCGCTGCAGGGTCGTCTGCGGCGTCTGGAGGGCAGTGTCCGGGCAGTGGGTGCGGGCGACCTGGATGCGCGCGCCGAGGTACGCGGCCATGACGCCGTGGGTCAGCTCGCCGCCACCTTCAACGGCATGACCGAACATATTCAGCGCCTGATTGGTGCCCAACGGGAAATGACCCGGGCGGTCTCGCATGAGCTGCGCACACCGGTAGCGCGTATCCGCTTTGGTCTGGAAATGCTGGCGGACGTCTCTGATCCGGAAAAACGCCGGGCCAAGCTGGAAGAACTGGATCAGGATATCGACCAGCTGGATGAGCTGATCGACGAGTTCCTGACCTTCGCGCGTCTGGAAGAGGGCACGCCCACCCTGGAATTCACGCCCGTGGACATGCCTGCCTTGCTGAGCCAGATCGAGCGTGAGCTCAGGCCTATCAGTGGCGATATCCTGATTTCCTCCGACGCGGGGTCTGTTTCCGGCGAGCAGCGTTTCGCCGATGGCGAAGAGCGCTATCTGCACCGGATTCTGCAGAATCTGGTAACCAATGCCATGCGCTATGCGCGCACGCGGGTGATCGTGCGCTACCGTGTTGAGGCTGACGAGGCCGTACTGGAGGTGGAGGATGATGGCCCGGGCATTTCCGAAGCGGAGTACGAGCGTATCTTCAAGCCCTTCGCCCGACTGGACCAGAGCCGGCATCGCTCCAGCGGGGGCTACGGGCTCGGGCTGTCCATTGTCCAGCGCGTAGTCGAGTGGCACGGGGGCAGTATCAGTGTAGACTCAGGCGTGCTGGGCGGTGCGCTGTTCCGCGTTCGTTGGCCAAGCCGCCGCGATGCCGCTCATGTGCTGTCCGGGTAACAGCTGGTTACATCGCACTAACACCCGTGCTACAGATTCAGGCCGAATGCGAGGGCATACTGAATCCAGGTTCGATGCGAGAGCGAGCGCACGAAGCAAGAGCGAGTTTAGCGAGTTTGAAGCCTCTCCCCCTGATGTTGTGGCTTTTGAACCCGCCCCTCCGGGGCGGGTTTTTTATGTCCGCCTGTGGTGATCCGTCATGCCCGATCCCGGCTTTATTTGACGGCCCATTGGGTTACCCTTGAGCGTTTCATAGCGAATCCTGTTGGCGGGAGCTACCCATGAGCGATTACCTGATGGCCATTGATCAGGGCACCACCAGTACACGCGTGCTGGTCTTCGATCGAGACGGGGCCGTCCTGGGTCAGGCGCAGAAGGAATTCGACCAGCACTACCCGGCCGACGGCTGGGTGGAACACGACGCGCGCGAGATCTGGACCGATACCCGCAGCCTGTGCCAGCGCGCGCTCAGCAATGCCCGCTGTGATGCCACCGCCATTGCCGGCATCGGCATCACCAATCAGCGCGAGACCACCGTGGTCTGGGACCGGGCCACGGGCGAGCCGGTAGCGCCGGCCATTGTCTGGCAGGACCGGCGCACCGCCACCACCTGCGAGGCGCTGCGCGAGGCCGGCCATGAGGCCGAGGTGCAAAAGCGCACGGGGTTGCTGCTCGATCCTTATTTTTCAGCGTCCAAGCTTTCCTGGCTGCTGGAGCATGTGCCCGACGCTCGTCGCCGCGCCGAGCAGGGGGAACTGGCCTTCGGTACCATGGACTCCTGGCTGTTGTGGCATCTCACCGGCGGCCGGGTGCACGGCACCGATGCCACCAACGCCAGCCGGACCCTGCTGTTCAATATTCATGAACAGGACTGGGACCCGGATATGCTGGCCCTGTTCAATATCCCACGGGCGCTGTTGCCCGAGGTGTATGACAGTGCTGCCGAATTCGGCGCCACGGAGCCCGGGCTGTTGGGGGCCAGTGTACCCGTGCGCGGCATTGCGGGGGATCAGCAGGCGGCCATGGTGGGCCAGGCCTGCTTCGAGCCGGGCATGGTGAAAAGCACCTATGGCACCGGCTGTTTCCTGATGTTGAACATCGGCGATGAGGCGGTGGTTTCCGAGAATCGCCTTTTGACCACAGTAGCCTATCGCTTGGGTGGCCAACCCACCTATGCCCTGGAGGGCGCCATCTTTGTTGCCGGAGCCACCGTTCAGTGGCTGCGCGATGAGTTGCGGCTTATCGATGACGCCTCGGAAACCGAAGCGCTGGCGAGCGCGGCCGGCTCTGCGGACGGCGTCTATCTGGTACCCGCGTTCACCGGACTGGGGGCGCCCTGGTGGGACCCCAATGCGCGCGGGGCGATGTTCGGACTTACCCGGGACACCGGCATCGCCCAGGTGGTGACGGCCGGGCTGGAAGCCGTGGGGTATCAGACCCTGGATCTGCTGGAGGCCACCGTGGCCGACGGCGCCAGCCGGCCGGTGGCGCTGCGCGTGGATGGCGGCATGGTGGTGAACAACTGGCTGGCGCAGTGTCTGGCGGACCTGCTGGGTCTGCGCGTGGACCGGCCTGTGGTGACCGAGACCACCAGCCTGGGTGCCGCGTATCTGGCCGGGTTCCAGGCCGGTGTATTTGGATCGCTTGAGGAAATCGCCGAGCACTGGCGCTGTGAGCGCTCGTTTTACCCGGTCCTCGAGGAGGACCAGCGCCAACAGCGCTACGCCGGCTGGCGACAGGCCGTGGATCGCGTGCGCACTTGCTGATAACTAACTGATTTTCACGGATTTCAGCGGTTTTGATGGGACGAGTGGTAGCGCCAGCCCGATATTATGCTGTGATCTGCGTCACGCCAGGTAATACTATCGAGGTATAGGAGGTCACTAAAAATTCGTATATGAAAGAAAGGCATTGTGATCGTCCGTAAAGCAGCCCAAAGCCAGGGCCGGATTCCAATAATTCCGCCGGCCCCGTTCCCATCCGGCAAGGTTGCTTGACACAAAAGGCGGGGTGAGATGGAAGAATCGGCCGACAATCGGGCATCGGAAAGCGCCTGGGCACGCATGCGCCCGGTATTGCTCGTACTGCTGCTTGGCGGTCTGGGGCATACCCTGGTTTGCTGGGTGGTTCTGCAGCTGGGCTTCTTTCGCGGCGGCAACGCCATTTTCAATAACCTCTTTACTGCCTTCTGGGCCGGCCATCTGTTTCTGATCGCCCTCGCGGCCATGGGTGCGAATCGGTTGTTACCCGCCTGGGACATGATTCTGCCTGTGGTGGTCTGGGCCACTCTGGTATTGCTTGTGTCCGCCTATTTCGTGGACGAGGTGCGCTTGTGCGTGATGATGATTCTGTTCGCCGTGCTGCAGGTGGGCGTCTTCCGCGTACGCCTGCGTGGGTTTGCCGTGGTCAGCGGGTTGGCGGTGCTCGCCTATGCGGCGATTATCGTCCTGGTGCAGCGCAATCATCCCGGTGTTATCGATGTCATCTCGGAGCTGATCCAGTGGGTGGTTTTCACCATCATGACGATTGCGTTCGTGGCGCTGGC
>CAYPKI010000117.1:6880-8713 GCA_964411265.1 uncultured Alcanivorax sp.
CGGAAATCTCCGGCATCCGGGACCAGGTGAGCGAGCGCAATCAGGAACTGGGCGATATTGTCGAGCGCATTCAGGACATGGCTATCAAGGACGAGCTCACCGGCCTCTACAATCGCCGTCATGCGCTGGAACGCCTCTACAAGATCCGCGAAATGGCGGAGCGGGGCGCCTTTGATTTCGTTATCGCCTATGTCGACCTGGACCATTTCAAGGACGTGAACGACGACTACGGGCATCAGGTGGGCGATAATGTGCTGCGCACCTTTTCGGCTACGGCGCAGAAGCAGGTGAGCGGTCGAGATTTCTGTGCGCGGTTGGGCGGGGAAGAGTTTTTGCTGGTGCTGGTAAAAACGGATCTCGACAGCGCCGAATCCCTGGCTCAGGATTTGCGTTCCAGCCTGGCCCGGGCGAGGATCGAATCAGCGCCGGATCTGCGCGTGACCGCCTCCATCGGGCTGGCGCGTTTCCACGCCGGCGAAAGTCTGGACACCTTGCTAGCGCGTGCGGATCATGCGCTTTACGAGGCGAAGGAAACCGGTCGCGATCGGGTCGTGCGAGCCCGGGAGAGCACAGCATGATCGCTGACATTGAAAAGGCGCGGAAGCTGGCGGTGAACGATCAGCGCCTTAATCGGCGCTATGCGCTCAATACCGTGCGCATCAGTGCGGTGCATACCGGTATTTGCCTGATCTATTTCGCGGGTGGTTATTTCGGCGGTGCGGACTTTGGCCTCATGCAGTTCGTGGCCCTGTTTGCAGGGATCTGGCTGGTAAACCTGGTCTATCTGGCGCTGGTGCTCACCGGGTGGACGGAGAACCGCAAGGACCCGGTGCTGGCGCTACCCGCGACCCTGTGGCTGACCACCACCTTTCTGGTAACGGCCTATTTCGTGGATGCCTTCCGCGTCAGTGTAGTCATGCTGTTTTTCTTAGCCATGCTGCTGGCATCGTTCCGCAAGGGGTTTGCGGCTCTTTCAGGGCTTTCGTTTTATGCGATTGCGGGCTATGCGCTTGTAGTGGCGCTGGCCATCGGCAACCGGTCCATGGAGCTTCAGTGGTCCAGCGAGATCCTGCAGTGGTTTATCTTTACCCTGACCTGTATGGGCTTTGTGCTTACCGGAACCCTGATCAACCGGTTGCGTAGTCGACTTTCGGACAAGAATGAACAACTGGCCGAGGCGCTGGAGCAGGTGCGCGAAATGGCCATCCGGGATGAACTCACGGGGCTGTTCAATCGGCGCCATGTCATGGAGATCCTGGGCCAGCAACAGGCACTGGCGGATTCCGGGGACTACGCCTTTTCGATCTGCTATCTGGACCTCGATCTCTTCAAGCCCATCAATGACCGCTTTGGGCACGGGGTAGGCGATCAGGTGTTAACGCGCTTCGCGCACATTGCTCAGGCGAGTCTGCGTGAAGCGGATTATATCGGCCGGCTGGGCGGGGAAGAATTCGTGCTCATGCTCCCGGATACGGACCATGAAGAAGCCTGGCGCGTCGCTGACCGTGTGCGTGTCAGGCTGGCGGAGACCGACTTCAGCGATCTGCACGACGAGCTGCGGGTGACGGTGTCCGCGGGTGTGGCCGAGTACCATGCCGGCGAGGATCTGGACGCGGTCATGTCGCGTGCGGATCAGTGCCTGTATAAAGCCAAGGAACGTGGCCGTAACCAGGTGGTTTACGAGGCCGATCCGGAGTGCACGGATCAGGCGTTGCAGGCGTAAAAAGAAGGGGCGAGGCGCGAGGATCGAGGCGCTAGGTGCGAGGGCCGAGGAACTAGTGTTACGGCCTTGAGGAGACTGCGGCGCTATTTTTTCTTGACAAGCCAAGTGAC
>CAYPKI010000118.1:0-8696 GCA_964411265.1 uncultured Alcanivorax sp.
GGCCCAATTCCCGATGTTTCCCAACACATAGCTTCCATCGGCTCGCCACGAACGGTCATCCGTGGGCGAGTCCACCCAGGTGCCGGCGAGCCGGGCAGCCCAGTGCTCGCCCTGCCCGCTCAATCCAGCCTGCACCTCGGCCTCTTCCCGTAGCGGGGTATAACGGTCCCGAATCAAGGCGGGCTGATTGGCCGCACCGACGCGCACTTCGACACCCAACCCCAGAGCCAGCGCTGCTCGCCGCTTTTTCCGGAGTTCGCGCCCGGCTCGGGCACATTCGGCCGAGTCGCGCAGTTCGAGCGACGCCCACATGATGGGCCAGGTATTAACAGGCGCGCCCAGGCAGCCACGGTCCGCCAGGCGAAGCAATTGCTCGCGCAGCACCGGATTGCCCGGTTCAGCGAAGGGCGCGGCCACGGCGGCCGGCACCATCGAAAACCCGGCCGTCAGGGCGGCAAGAAGGAGACCTATTCGCATGGATGAGTAAGAGGGCCTGGTGGTGCGTATCTTCGATTGCAACCATGAGTTTACAGGCTCAAGGCCAATGAAAGTGCGCGATTATAGAATGCAACCTTATGCAGAACAACCGCCGGCATGATGGGGATCAGTCGCGGGCCCGCGTGACCAGCTTAGCTCCGCCCTAAGGCAGCACAGCTCGACGACACTGCCACGGGCCCGCGAGAGGGGAACTAGTCGATCTGGATGCGATCGACATTATCTTCCAGGGTGACAGAACCTATGCCATTGACCGAGGTGAGCTCCCGGGGCGAGCCGAAATCGCCGTTTTTCTTGCGATAGTCAATAATAGACTTCGCCTTGGCGTCCCCCACGCCATCGAGCGCCTCGGCCAGTTCCTGTGGGCCGGCCTTGTTGATATTGACCCTGGGTTCAGCGTCGATATCCGGTTCACCCTCCGCCGTCCAGGCAGCGGGCGCCAGCATCAGGGTGAACAGCAGTACCAGCAGGCTCGAGATCTCCATGCGATGTTGCATCCTGCATCTCCTTTGTCGTTGAACGAGATGCTTACTCTAAGGCGAGAAAGCCATCGTGCGTGTCAGAGATCGCTGTACCAGGTTGCCCGAAAAATATTGCCGTTGTGTCGGAAATCGCTGTATCGCGGTGTGCGCGAAGGCGCAAGGTAGCGAGGAGCTAGGAGCTAGGAGCTAGGAGCGAGGGGCGAGGGGCGAGGTGCGAGGAGCGAGGTGCGAGGTGCGAGGCGGAAACAACGATCTGCCAGGCTTCTTGCTGCTCGCTACCTTCGGCTTGTTACTGAATTATTCCAGTTCAGCCAGAATAGCTTCAGCCGCCGCGGCCGGGTCCTCGGCCCGGGTTACCGGACGACCTACCACCAGATCATCGACGCCGCCAGCGCGCGCAGCTTGGGGGGTCTGAATCCGGGTCTGATCATCCGCTGTGCTGCCCGCAGGACGAATGCCGGGGCAAACCAGGCGACAGTCGGGGCCCCATTCGGTGCGCAGAGCCTCGGCTTCGCGGGCCGAGCACACGACGCCGTCCAGGCCCGCCTGTTGCGCCAGACGAGCCAGGCGTTGCACCTGAGCCCCGGGCGCGTCAGCGATGCCCAGATCGCGTAAATCCGCGGCATCCAGATGGGTCAGCACGGTTACGGCGGTCACCAGCGGTCGCGACTCGCCGAATTCCACGGCTGCGTCACGGGCCGCTTCCATCATGCGCAGGCCGCCTCCGGCATGGACATTGACCATCCAGACACCCCGGGCCGCAGCGGCCCGGACCGCGCCCGCCACCGTCTGGGGGATGTCATGGAACTTGAGATCCAGAAAGACCTCGAAACCCAGCGCCTGAAGTTCGTCCACCACCGCCGGTCCGGCCGCGGTGAACAGTTCCTTGCCCACCTTGACCCGGACACGGGCCGGATCCAGGCGGCGCGCCAGCGCGAGGGCGGCCTCCGCGTCGGCGTGATCCAGGGCAATAATCAGCGGGGATTGATTCGGGCCAGGCAAAGGGACTCCCGGTTTAGCTAGCGGAACTTGCACGGGGGCGATCCCGCGCCCCCGGGAACATCGCGGCACAGGCTCCGCGGATGGTTACAGCATTTCGACGTTCGCCGAGGCAGTCGGCGCGTCCGGCTTTATTCCGGCCCTGCAATGGGCCGGGACAGCGACTCCTCGACCCCGGCTTCAGCCTCCGCCGGCCGGACCGTACCCCAGCGCTTGCAGCCCGGGCATTGCCAGTGCAACGAACGCGCCTGAAAACCACAGGACTGGCACTGATAGCTGCTCTGCTCGGCGAGCAAGCGGTCGGTGAGCCGCTGGAGAATATCGAGATGTTCCCGGGTCTGGCCCTCCGTGTCACCCAGGTTCATTTCCACGATCCGCTGCAGACCGCGCACGGACGGATGCGCCTTCATGTACTGGGCAATGAACACGGAGGCCTCGCGCTCGCCGTAGCGCGCCCGGAGGCGCTCAGCCAGTTTCAGGATTACACCCGTGGACGGCTGCTCCACGCTGCAGCTGGTGAGGAAATCCACCAGTTCGTCCTCCTGCCCCAGGGCGTCATAACAAGCGGCCAGGTCATCGAGGACTTCATCGAAGAGGACCGGATCCTGCTGGCCCAGGCGCTTGTAGGCGCGCAGCGCGTTTCCCGGGTGGCCGGCGTCGTATTCCAGACGCCCCTGGAGCAGACTCGCCCGGGCGCATTGCGGATCGAAACTCAGGGCCCGACGCAGGGTCCGGCGCGCGGCATTGCGCTCCTCGTCGCGGGTCATGCCCGCCGCCAGTTCGCAACAGTAATGCGCCAGCACCGGCGCCACCGAGTCATCCCACCGCACGAGTTTCTCGCCGATGGCGAGCGCGTTGTTCCAGTCCCGTTCCTGTTCGAACAGGCTCAGCAACTTGTGCGTGGCGGTAACGCTGTGCCGGGAATCGCGCTCAACCATGCGCTGAAAGATCATCTCGGCCCGGTCGAAGAGCCCACCACTCATGTAGTCACACGCGAGCTCCAGCTCCACGTCCTCGCGTGCGTCCACGGGCAGGTTCCCCGTGGCCAGAAGATGCTGGTGCACCCGCGTAGCGCGGTCCAGCTCACCACGCTTGCGGAAAAGCCGTCCCAGCGCGAGATGGGTTTCCAGGGTGTGCTCGCCCACTTCCAGGCTGCTCACCAGGGTCTCCACCGCCTGATCGGGCTGTTCGTTGAGCAGGAAATTCAGGCCCCGGACATAGTCGCGGGACAGGCCCGCCATGCGCTTGCGCTGCCGGCGGCGGCCTTTATAGCGGCCCAGACCGTAACCGATCACGATGGCGAGGAAGAAGAGAGGCCAGAGCCAGACGTCAGGGGTCATGACTTCCGCCCTCCGAGGCGCAACAGCCCCCGGAGACCCAGTCCGGCCATCAGACCCAGCACCAGGCCCGCTACCAGCACACCCAGTACGAGTACGCCGGAGCTCATCGACCATTGCCAGCCGGGCCAGAGCAGATCCAGGGTTACGGGAACATCATTGAGGGCTACAAAGGCGAAGCCCAACGCGAAGCCGGCCAGGGCGATGACCAGAGCCACAACTCCGCGCAGCGCTCGCATGAGAACCTCCGTTCAGGATCCGCCGCCGGCGGACAGGCGCGGTTGCTCGTCCTCACCGCCGGCCTGCGTCTCACCGGAGCCTTCCCGGGTCTGTTCCTCACGCCACATGGCGTTATTGACCCGTTCGCGCAATTCCTTGCCAGGTTTGAAATGCGGCACATACTTGCCGTGCAGTTCGACGGACGCACCCGTCTTGGGATTGCGGCCCACACGGGGCGCGCGGAAGTGCAGCGAAAAGCTGCCGAATCCGCGAATCTCGATGCGCCCCCCGTCAGCCAGGGTGTCGGCCATATCCTCGATCATGGTCTTGACCGCAAGTTCCACGTCCCGGGGCGACAGCTGCGTCTGCCGGGACGTGATCCGTTCGATCAGTTCTGACTTCGTCAATGCCATTATACACCCCGCTAAGCTCCCGTACGGGCCGGTTTATCCGGCCCGCGGAGAGCTTTAGTCTTCGCCGCCGCTCTCCATTTGTTGCTTGATCAGATCGCCGACGGTGCGAGGAGCTTCCTCGTCGTCGCCCCCGCCTTCTTCGCCGGAAGCCGTCTGGCTCCGCCGGGTCAACTGGATGGTGCGATTCTTGCGATCAATAGCAGCAATGCGTGCGTCCACTTCGTCGCCGTCCGTAAATACCTCGGTAGCATCTTCGACGCGTTCGTCGCTGATCTCACCCACCTTGAGCTCTGCTTCGACTTCTTCAGCGAGCTCCACAGTCACGCTCTTGGGCTCGACAGCCTTGACCGTGCCCCGCACGGCGGTGCCGCGATCATTAGAAGCAACATACTGAGCGAAGGGATCATCTGTCAACTGCTTGATTCCGAGGGAAATTCTCTCGCGCTCGGCATCGATGGACAGGATCACCGTCTGGATTTCGTCGCCCTTGGAGAAATCGCGCACGGCTTCCTCGCCGCTTTGTTCCCAGGAAATGTCTGACAGATGCACCAGACCGTCGATACCACCCTCGAGGCCGATAAAGATGCCGAAGTCGGTGATGGACTTGATCTTGCCGGTAATCTTGTCGCCCTTCTGGTAGTTCTCGGCGAATTCTTCCCAGGGGTTCGACTGGCACTGCTTGATACCCAGCGAAATACGGCGGCGCTCCTCATCGATATCGAGGATCATTACCTCCACTTCGTCACCGATATCAACCACCTTGGACGGATGGATGTTCTTGTTGGTCCAGTCCATTTCGGACACATGGACCAGGCCCTCGACACCTTCCTCGATTTCGGCGAAGCAGCCATAGTCGGTGAGGTTGGTCACCTTGGCCTTGACGCGCGCCTGGCCCACTTCCACGATCTCGGACGGGTGCTTGATGCGCTTCCAGGCCATGTCGGTGATGTGCAGCAGGCCGTCGATACCCCCCAGATCCACGAAGGCGCCGTAGTCGGTGAGGTTCTTGATGATGCCGGTAATCACCTGCCCTTCCTGCAGGCTTCCCAGCAGGGCTTCACGCTCGGCGCTGTGCTCGGCTTCCATGACCGCGCGACGGGAGACGACCACGTTGTTGCGCTTGGGATCCAGCTTGATGACCTTGAAGTCCAGGTCCTTGCCCTCGAGATGCGCCACGTCGCGTACCGGGCGAATGTCCACCAGAGAGCCCGGCAGGAAAGCACGGATGGGGCCGACATCAACGGTGAAGCCACCCTTGACCTTGCCGGAGAGCTGGCCGGTAACCGCTACTTCGTTTTCGAAGGCACGTTCCAGCTCACCCCAGACCTCGGCGCGCTTGGCCTTCTCGCGCGACAGACGGGTATAGCCCATGCCATCGTCGATCGCATCGACGGCGACTTCGACTTCATCGTCCTCGACGATTTCGAGTTCACCTTCTTCGTTGACGAACTCGTTGCGGGGAATGATCCCTTCGGACTTGAGACCCGCATTCACGGTCACCCAGTCATTGTCGATGCTCACCACGGTGCCGGTAATCACCGAGCCGCGGGTGACGTCCAGGTCTTTCAGGCTCTCTTCAAACAGTTCTGCGAAACTTTCGGTCATCTAGGCTGTATCCTCGAATGTGATCGCCATGCCAACCAGCAGACATGGGGCTGTGAACAAAACTGTATTCGCCGCTTGCTGGTTTCGCGCAGCGAACACACAACATGGCGTTCCGGCCCTGTGCGGAATCGCCATTCGTTATTGTACGGGAGCGACCCCCTTGCGCTATGCGTGCACCCCGCCCCTGGCTATCATTCGCTACGCCCTTGCAGCCAATGCAACGCCGTTCGCGGCGGGGGCCGCCGCTCCTACGTCAGGCCGCGTCGGCCCGCTTCGTCAAGAATCTCCGTGACCACGTCGGCCACGGGACGCTCGGTACTGTCGAGCTCCACAGCGTCCGACGCCGGACGCAGCGGCGCTACGGCGCGCTGGTAATCCCGTTCGTCGCGACTGCGGATATCTTCCACGAGGTCCGCGAGGTTAGCACCAATCCCCTTGTCATTCAACTGCTTATAACGCCTGCGAGCGCGCTCCTCGGCGCTCGCCGTGAGAAAGACCTTGAGCGGCGCCTCCGGGAAGACCACTGTCCCCATGTCCCGCCCGTCGGCCACGAGGCCCGGCGCCTCGGCAAAACGGCGCTGGCGCTCCAGCAGCGCCGTGCGCACGGACTCCAGCGCGGCCACGCGCGAGGCCAGATCACTGACATCCTGTTCGCGGATGCGCAGGCTCACATTTTCTCCATCCAGCTCCACCCGTGTATCCATGTCCTGCTCGAAAAACCGCACGGGCAGCTGCCGCGCCAGCTCGGCCAGCGAGACCTCGTCCTCCGGGGCCACGCCGCGCCTGTGGGCATAGAGTCCGAGCACCCGATAGAGCGCGCCCGAATCCAGCAGGTGCCAGCCCAGCTCGCGCGCCAGCTCCCGGGCCAGCGTGCCCTTGCCCGAAGACACCGGGCCATCAATGGTGATAATGGGTGCCGTCATACCTGTCCATTCCCCCCGCTTCAGCAGCTTGCTTGACCGTATTCAACCGTTGTCTTCGTGGGACAGCGCCAGGCCGGTGTGCCGCGCCAGTTCCACAAAACCGGGGAAGGACGTAGCCACAGGGGCGCAATCGCGGATATGAATTGGGCCCGTGGCTCGCAGCCCGGCCATGGCGAAACTCATGGCGACGCGATGATCGCCGTGACTGTCCACCGCGCCGCCGCTGGGCGTGCCGCCGACGATGCGGATACCATCGGACCTGGGCTCGGCCTCAATGCCCAGGCTCGTCAGGCCGTCCGCCATGACCTGAATGCGGTCGGATTCTTTCACGCGCAACTCTTCCGCCCCCGTCAGCAGGGTTTCTCCTTCGGCACAGGCGGCGGCGATAAACAGCGCCGGCAAGTCATCGATGGCCAGCGGCACCAGCGCCTCGGGGATGCGAATGCCCTTGAGCCGGCTGCCGCGCACGCGCAGATCCGCCACGGGCTCGCCGCCGCTGCTGGCTTCGTTTTCCAGCCGTATATCCGCGCCCATTTGCCGCAGGATCTCGATGACGCCCGTGCGGGTGGGATTGACGCCCACGCGCGGCAGCACCAGCTCCGAGCCCCGGGCCACAGCGGCGCCCACCAGAAAAAAGGCGGCCGAGGAAATATCAGCAGGCACATCGACCGGGCCGCCCTCCAGGCGGCCGCCACCGCGCAGGCTGGATGTGGCGCCATCCCGGGCCACCGGATAACCGAAGCCGGCCAGCATGCGCTCGGTATGATCCCGGGTGGGCGCGGGTTCAGTGACCGACGTTTCGCCCTGAGCATAAAGTCCGGCCAGCAACACGGCGGATTTCACCTGGGCCGACGCCACGGGCAGGTCATAGTGAAAGCCCTGCAGCAGCTGGCCGCCGCGCACCCGGACAGGCGGCGTGCCGCCCTCGGCGGTGTCGGCGATTGCGCCCATTTGCCGCAGCGGTTGCGCGACGCGTTCCATGGGCCGCTGGTTGAGCGAGTCATCGCCGATCAATTCGGTATCAAACGACTGACCCGCCAGCAGCCCGGTGAGCAGCCGCATGGAAGTCCCGGAGTTGCCCATGTAGAGCGCTCCGTCCGGCGCCTGCAATCCCGCAAGCCCCACACCATGCACCTCCACGCGGCCGTTGTGCGGGCCCTCGATGACCACGCCCAGATCCCGGAACGCCTGCAGGCTCGCGAGGGCGTCCTCGCCTTCCAGAAAACCATCAATGGTGGTCCGGCCCTCGGCCAGCGCGCCCAGCATGATGGCGCGGTGGGAGATGGACTTGTCACCCGGCACACGTACCGTGCCGGTCAGGGTTCCGCCCGGCTCCACCCGGAAGGTGCGGCGTCCGGACTCGGCCTCGCCCTCCCAGGCCTCGACAAACGAGGTGCCTTCGTTCATGGCGAGAAAATGCTCCCGGGCCGTGTTGGCCCGCGTCATGGCCGCCATCATGGTTTCGCTGTCGCCTTCGGCTACCGCCGTGCGGAACAGATCCAGCGCTGTCAGCAGGCCGCTGCGGTTTTCCTGAAAGATGTCATGCCACATTACCGGATCACTGGACGCGATCCGGGTGAAATCGCGGAACCCGCCGGCGGCATAGCGAAAGATTTCGCTGGAATCACCCTGCCGGGCCAGGGTATCAACCAGGGAGAACGCCAGCAGATGCGGCAGGTGACTGGTTTCCGCCAGCACGCGATCATGCTCGGCCGGGGCCATGGTCAGCACCTGCGCGCCCAGCGCCTGCCAGAGCGCGCGGACGCGCTCAACGGCGTCGGGCTGGGTGGCATCCGCGGGCGCGACAATCACGCGCTGGTCGCGGTAGAGGTCGGCGTCGGCGGCGTCGACGCCACTGGCTTCCTTGCCGGCAATGGGATGGGCCGGTACAAAACGGGCGAAATGCCGCCCCAGTGCCTGGTCGGCGGCGGCAATCACCGCCTGCTTGACGCTGCCACCGTCGGTAATAATGGCGTCGTCGGCCAGCGCCGACGCCAGCGTCTGCATGACGGTTTCCATGGCCGACACGGGCACGGCCAGAAACACCAGATCCGCGTCGCGCACGGCCGCCGCGACGTCTTCGTGGATTTCATCCACCAGCCCCAGAGCCAGTCCGCGTTCCAGCGTCCGCGGCGAGCGCGAGCCCGCCACCACCTTGCCGGCCAGCCCACGGCTTTTCAGCGCGCCGCCCAGCGAGCCGCCGATCAGCCCCAGGCCAATAAT
>CAYPKI010000119.1:0-1141 GCA_964411265.1 uncultured Alcanivorax sp.
CACCTTGTTGTACTTGACGCGCAGGGTGGCCAGGCCCGTGCGCTCACGCTCGCGCGCTTCGATATCCACCAGCACATCGCCAGCATTGCCGCCGATGGCGCGCAGTTCGTCCAGCTCGGCACTGTGGCCCTGGGCGATGACACCACCGTCGCGCAGCACCATGGGCGGGTTGTCCACCAGGGCGGCATCCAGGACTTGAATCAGGTCCGGGAACCGACCCAGACCGGAGCTCAGGCTCTGCAGTGCATCGTGGCCGGCCAGCAACTCATGCAGTTCGGGCAGCGCCGCCAGCGAGCGCGCCAGGCGGGTAAGATCCCGGGGCCGGGCCGAGCGCAGAGCTACACGCCCGAGAATCCGCTCCATGTCGCCCACTTCCCGCAGTTGTCCACGAACCGGCTCATAAAGTGCCGCCGTGCGCAGGGCGGTGAGTCGTGCCTGGCGCTGTTGCAATTCGTCGCGTTGGCGCAGGGGTTCGTTAAGCCAGCGCCGCAACAGGCGCGCGCCCATGGCAGTGACGGTGGTATCCAGCACCCAGGCGAGCGTATGGGTGTCGCGTCCGTCCAGGGTCTGGACCAGTTCCAGGTTGCGGCGGGTGGCCGCGTCCATCTGTACCGAAGCGTCCGGATTTTCCACTCGCAGACCCTGTAGATGGGGGAGAGCGCTGCGCTGGGTTTCGCGGGCATAGTGCAAAAGACAACCGGCGGCGGCGATCTGGAGCGGATCGGCGCAGCCGAAGCCGCTCAGGTCCCGGGTGCCGAACTGCTCGCACAGCAGCCGCTCGCCCGCCGTACTGTCGAACTCCCAGATAGGCCGGGCGCGGGCCCCCGGACGCTGGCGCACGGGTTCGGGCAGCAAGGCGTCCTCACCATAGAGCAGTTCCGCCGGCTGCCAGCGCTCGAGCAAGGCCGTAAGCGCTTCCTCACCTTCCACTGTGGTCACGGTCAGCCGGCCTGCGCTCACATCCAGGCTGGCGGCGCCGATCCGCTCGCCCTGAACGGTCAGCGCGCAGAGCAGGTTTTCCCGATGGGCCTCCAGCAGTGCTTCGTCGCTCACCGTCCCCGGGGTGACAATGCGCACCACCTTGCGCTCCACCGGGCCTTTGGCGAGCGCCGGGTCGCCCACCTGTTCGCAGATCACCACG
>CAYPKI010000119.1:1252-8657 GCA_964411265.1 uncultured Alcanivorax sp.
ATGCGGTAGAAGACCAGCACGTCCGGATGCTCGGCCTTGATGCGCAAATACTGCTGCATCATGGGGGTATGCTGACTCAAATCCCCGCTCACGAATTGTCCTCCCTTGCGTTGCCATGGGCCGGTCAGGGCCGCCATCATATAGCCCACCCCGGGGTGCATCCATAGAGGCGTGCTTTGAAGTCCGAAATCGATATCCTGGCGGAGCAGGTGGGAAATTTATTGCACGGCCATCAATTGTTGATGGTCACGGCCGAGTCCTGCACCGGTGGTGCGCTTGCCGATGCCCTTACCTCGGTGCCCGGTAGCTCGGAATGGTTTGATCGTGGTTTCGTGACCTATTCCAACAGCGCCAAGCATCAGATGCTGGGTGTTTTATCGCCGACGCTGGATCAGCACGGCGCTGTAAGCGAAGCCGCGGTTCTTGAAATGGCGCGTGGCGCCATCGAGCATTCACCCGGCCATCTCAGTGTGGCGATCAGCGGCATTGCCGGACCCGGCGGGGGCACTCCCGCTAAGCCGGTGGGCACCGTCTGGGTGGCCTGGGGCCAGAAGCTAGGCTATGCCGAGGCCTGTCAGTTCCATTTTGACGGCGACCGCTTCGCCGTACGCGAACAAACCGTGAAGGCGGCGCTCCAGGGTGTGGTGGAACGCCTGGATGCGCGGCCTGCCGGGCCGGAGTGAGCGGATGTTGACTCAACAAACGAATGGCGCATAATACTGTTCAAATTGACAGTATAAGCGCCGGGGCGCTTACGGAGATCGAGATGGCGAAGAAGGGGAAGACAATGGACGATGACAAGAGCAAGGCGTTGACCGCGGCGCTGTCGCAAATCGAGCGCCAATTCGGCAAAGGCGCCGCCATGCGCATGGGTGACCAGAAGCGTGAGCGTGTGCCCGCCATCCCGACCGGTTCGCTGGGCCTCGATATCGCCCTGGGCGCGGGCGGCCTGCCCCAGGGCCGGGTGGTGGAAATCTTTGGCCCGGAAGCGTCGGGCAAGACCACGCTGACGTTGTCGGTCATCGCCCAGGCGCAGCACCAGGGCTCTACCTGCGCCTTCATTGACGCCGAGCATGCCCTCGATCCGGATTACGCGGAAAAACTGGGCGTGAATGTGAACGACCTCATTGTTTCTCAGCCGGATACGGGCGAGCAGGCCCTCGAGATCTGCGACATGCTGATCCGTTCGGGCGCCGTGGATCTGGTTGTTATCGACTCCGTGGCGGCGCTCGTGCCCAAAGCGGAAATCGAGGGCGAGATGGGTGACGCCCATGTCGGTCTTCAAGCTCGGCTCATGAGCCAGGCGCTTCGCAAGATCACCGGTTCGGTAAATAACGCCCAGACCACGGTCTGCTTTATTAACCAGATTCGGATGAAAATCGGCGTCATGTTCGGTTCGCCCGAGACCACCACGGGCGGCAATGCCCTGAAGTTCTATTCGTCCGTGCGCCTGGACATCCGGAGAACCGGCGCAGTCAAGCAGGGTGATGAGGTGACGGGTAACGAAACGCGCGTGAAAGTGGTCAAGAACAAGGTGGCGCCACCGTTCAAACAGGCGGAATTCCAGATTCTCTACGGTACTGGCATTAATCGACTGGGCGAGATTCTGGACCTGGGCGTGCAGGAAGGCCTGGTGGAGAAATCCGGCGCCTGGTACAGCTACCAGGGCGACAAGATTGGCCAGGGCAAGCAAAACGCCTGTGACTATTTGGCCAATAATCCCGGCGTCGCCGAGGAGATCGAGCACGAGATTCGCAACCGGCTTCTGACCGGGCCGTCGTCGGGTGATCCCGATGCCGAGGAAGCCGAGGCGGAAGAAGCGCAAGCACCCGACGAAGCGGATGAATGACGAATCTGACCTTGTGGCCGAGATGCGGCGTGCCGCGCTGACCTGGCTGGCGCGCCGCGATTACGCCCGCTACGAACTGTCCAGCCGCTTATATCGTCGCTTCGGTGATGACGCTCCGGTGGAAGTATTGCTGGAGTGGCTGGAGGAGTGCAACTTTCTTAACGAAAGCCGTTTTGCTGAAGCCTTTGTGCGTTCTCGCATCGGTCGCGGACAGGGCGAGCTGCGGATCCGTCATGAACTCGAGCAGCGGGGTGTGCTCGGCGGGCTTATTGATCAAGCCCTCACGGAAGCCGAGTGCGACTGGTTTGAACTGGCTCGCGAGGTGCACCAGCGCAGGTTTAATCATGGCCCGGGCGATGATCGCAAGGAAAAGGGTCGGCAGTTGCGGTTTCTCCAGCAGCGCGGCTTTTCCGCGGAGCAAAGCTATCGCGCCATCGAGTCTGCCCCGCCACCGCCCTGATAGACTCCCGCTCCGGGTTTAGCGTGCATGGAATACGAATTTACCTGGCTGACCTTCAGCCTGCTCATGGCTTCGGGCGTCCTCGCCGGCTTTATTAATACGCTTGCCGGTGGCGGCTCGCTGCTCACATTGCCTGCACTTATGCTGCTGGGTATGCCGGGCGATGTGGCCAATGGCACCAACCGTGTGGCCGTGCTGCTGCAGTCCCTGGAGGGCATGCGCGGTTTTCATGGCCACGGCAAACTCGCCCGGGACGCCATAGCCCCCATTCTGGCGCCCACCCTCGCCGGTTCCCTGGTGGGCGCGCTGGTGGCCTCGTATCTGCCCACCAGCCTTCTGGAACCGGTTTTGTTGACCACTCTAATGGTGATGGCGGTGATCATGGTCGTTAGTCCCGCCGTGGTCGCGCCCGGGCCTGAGGAGCAGCCCCGCAGCCTGAAACAGGCCCCGGCCGGCTATCCGTGGCTTTTTGCCGCCGGGCTCTACGGTGGTTTTATTCAGGCAGGCGTGGGCTTCGTGCTGATCACGGCGCTCGCGGGTGTCCTGCGCTACGATCTGGTGCGCGCGAATGCGCTCAAGCTTACCTGCACAGCGGTTTTCGGCGCCGCGGCCCTGCTCGTCTTCGCCAGCCGCGGCCAGGTGCTGTGGCTGCCGGGGCTTGTGCTGGCGAGCGGAACCGTGGTGGGCGTATGGCTGTCCGTGCGGGTTGCGGTCCGGATCAGCCAGCGCCTTTTGCGGTGGTTGCTGCTGACCATGGTGTTGTTGGTATCGGTCAGTGCCTGGCTGGCTTGATCGGGCCTGGCTAATCAAGCGGATAGCACGTGACAATCGAAACCGCTGCTCCGAATCGTTATACTTGATCCTTTGAGAACCCTTTATAAAACGGTGTTTATGAAGACTTCCGAGATTCGTCAGGCCTTTCTCGATTATTTCCGCAACCACGGTCATACCGTAGTGCCGTCCAGCTCCCTGGTGCCGGAGAACGATCCCACCCTGTTGTTTACCAATGCGGGCATGAACCAGTTCAAGGACGTCTTTCTGGGTCGAGACAAACGCTACTATACCCGCGCCGCGAGCAGCCAGCGCTGTGTCCGCGCGGGGGGCAAGCACAATGACCTCGAGAATGTCGGCTATACGGCGCGGCATCACACCTTTTTCGAGATGCTCGGCAATTTTAGCTTCGGCGATTATTTCAAGCGCGATACTATCAATTATGCTTGGGAATTTCTCACGCAGACCCTGGGTTTGCCGCCGGAGAAACTCTGGGTGACTGTTCACGTCTCGGACGATGACGCCGCCGATATCTGGCTCAACGAAATCGGCGTCCCGCCGGAACGCTTCTCCCGGCTCGACGAGGACAATTTCTGGCAGATGGGGGACACCGGACCCTGTGGCCCGTGCTCCGAAGTGTTCTACGACCACGGCCCGGAGATGCCCGGTGGCCCACCCGGCTCGGCAGATGAGGACGGCGACCGCTACATCGAGATCTGGAATCTGGTGTTCATGCAATATGACCGCCAGGAAGACGGTGAACTCAAGCCGCTGCCCGCGCCTTCGGTCGATACCGGTATGGGCCTGGAGCGCATCGCGGCGGTAATCCAGAAGGTGCATTCGAACTATGACATTGATCTGTTCCAGAATCTGCTACGTGCCGCCGCGCGTGAGACCGGCGTCGAGGATCTCGAGGCTCAGTCGCTGCGGGTAATCGCGGATCACATTCGCTCGTCCGCCTTCCTCATCTGTGATGGCGTCATACCGGCTAATGAGGGCCGCGGTTATGTGTTGCGCCGGATCATCCGTCGGGCGCTCCGGCACGGGCACAAGCTGGGCCAGCAGGCGCTTTTTTTCCATCGTTTGGTGAGCGCGCTTATTGAGGAAATGGGCGATGCTTATCCGGAGCTGCTCGAAACCCGGGATATGGTGGAACAGACACTGCTTCGCGAGGAGGAACAGTTCAACCGGACCCTGACCGAAGGCATGCGCGTGTTGGACAAGGCCGTGGCCGAGATGACGGGCAACACCATTGCGGGTGAGACGGTTTTCCAGCTCTACGACACTCATGGTTTTCCGCCCGATCTGACCAATGATGTGGCCCGCGAACGGGGTCTGGAAATCGACATGGCCGGCTTCGAGGCCTGTATGGAGCGTCAGCGCGAGCAGTCGCGCAATGCCGGTGGCTTCACCAATGATTATTCCGATCGCCTCCAGGTGGACGTGATCAGTAACTTCTGTGGCTATGAGCGTCTGGAAGAAACGGCTGCGGTGACGGCCCTCTACCGGGAAGGTGAACCCGTGGATAAGCTCGAGGCGGGTGAAGATGGTGTGGTGGTGCTGGAACGCACCCCCTTCTATCCCGAAGGTGGCGGCCAGGTGGGCGACACCGGTGAGCTTGCGAGTGAAAAGGCGTCCTTCCGCGTAGCCGACACTCAGGCACGCCAGGACGCCCACCTGCATATCGGACAGGTGGAGCAGGGCGGTATCCGCGTGGGTGACCGTGTGGCCGCCCATGTGGACATGGAACGTCGGCACGCGACCATGCGTAATCATTCCGCGACCCATTTGGTGCATGCCGCGCTCAAGCAGGTCCTGGGTGACCATGTGAAACAGAAGGGGTCACTGGTGGCTCCGGAATACCTGCGCTTTGATTTCTCTCATTCCCAGCCCCTCACCCCGGAGCAGCGCTGGTCGATCGAGGCGGTGGTGAACCGTCAAATCCTGGCCAATACGCCCGTGGAAACCCGGATGATGTCACTGGATGAAGCTCAACAGGACGGCGCTGTGGCTCTGTTCGGCGAGAAATACGCGAGCGAGGTGCGTGTGCTGAGCATGGGCGAGGAAGGTTTCTCCAAGGAGCTGTGCGGCGGCACCCACGTCAGCCGCACCGGGGACATCGGATTCTTCAAGATCAGGGACGAGAATGCTTCGGCGGCCGGCGTGCGTCGACTGGAAGCGGTTACAGGCGAAGCAGCGCTGGCTACGGTTGGGCAGTTGGAGATGCGCCTGAGCCGTGTGAGTGAAGCCGCGCGGGCCGATCCCGAGCAGGCGGCGGAGCGGGTAGAGCAAATGGCCGAGCGCCTGCGCGATCAGGACAAGGAACTGGAGCGGCTCAAACAAAAGCTCGCCTCCGGCGCCGGCGGCGATCTCGCCACCCGGGCGGAGGAGGTCAATGGCGTCAAGGTGCTTGCCACTCAGGTGGAGGGCGCCGATGGCAAGACGCTTCGTAATACCCTGGACAAGCTCAAGGACAAGCTGGGCTCGTCGGTGATCGTGCTTGCCGCCGCTGGCGAGGGCAAGGTAGCGCTAGTGGCCGGGACCAGTAAGGATTTGGCCGAGCGCTACAACGCCGGTGAACTGGTGCGATATGTCGCGGAGCAGGTGGGCGGCCAGGGCGGTGGCCGACCTGATATGGCCCAGGGCGGCGGCAATGATCCGGCGGCGCTGGACCAGGCGCTGGCCTCTGTCCACGACTGGATAGCTGAAAAGAGTGGCTGAACCTGCTATGCTCACCGCTTTTTGAGCGGCGCGAAGCTTTTGTTATGGCCCTGATCGTACAGAAATACGGCGGTTCTTCGGTGGGCACTGTCGAACGCATCCAGGCGGTTGCGGACCGAGTCAAACGCTTCCGTGAGCGCGGCGACCAGGTGGTGGTCGTAGTGTCCGCCATGAGCGGCGAAACCAATCGCCTGCTGGAGATGGCGGAAGCCATCAGCGATTACCCGGATCCGCGCGAAATGGATGTGTTGGTATCCACCGGTGAACAGGTCACCATTGCCCTTCTTTCCATGGCGCTGCAGCAAAACGATGTCGAGGCGCGCTCCTACACCGGCTCCCAGGCGCGTATTGTTACGGACAACACCTACACCAAGGCGCGCATTCAGGATATCGACCAGGAGCGCATGCGCGCGGACCTGGATGCCGGTCAGGTGGTGGTTGTGGCCGGTTTTCAGGGCGTGGATAACGAAGGGAATATTACCACGCTGGGCCGCGGTGGCAGCGACACTACGGCGGTCGCCCTGTCAGCCGCCCTCGAGGCCAACGAATGCCAGATCTACACGGACGTGGACGGTGTCTATACCTCGGATCCGCGTGTCGTGGACAACGCCCGGCGCCTGGATACGATTACCGGCGAGGAGATGCTGGAACTGGCCAGCCTGGGCGCAAAGGGGCTGCAAATCCGGGCGGTGGAATTTGCCGGTAAGTACGACGTCCCGCTCCGGGTCATGTCGAGTTTCGCGGACGGACCCGGAACCCTGATCACCGTCGATGACGAGGTGGATGATATGGAAAAGCCGGTTATTTCCGGGATCGCTTTCACGCGCGATGAAGCCAAGCTTACGATCCGGGGTGCGCCCGACATTCCGGGCGTGGCCTACAAGATCCTGGGACCCATTGGCGAGGCCCAGATTGAGGTGGACATGATCGTTCAGAATGTGGGGGCGGACGGGTCCACGGACTTCACGTTCAGTGTGCATCGCAATGACTTTGAGCGAGCCCAGGAAATCCTTGAAGCGGCGGGCCGTGAAATGGGCGCGCGCGAAGTGGTGGGCAACGACAAGATCGCCAAGGTGTCGCTTGTGGGCGTGGGCATGCGTTCGCACGCTGGCGTCGCCAGCAAGATGTTCGAGGTACTGGGCCAGGAAGGGATCAACATCGAGGCCATCTCCACCTCCGAAATCAAAGTGTCGTTGGTCATTGCCGAGAAGTACCTGGAACTGGCTGTGCGCGCCCTTCACGCCGCATTTGAACTGGACCAGGAGCCGACGGAGTCCGAGGAAGGATAAGCGGACGAGACACAGCTCGGTATTTCTTGCATAATAATAGCGCTCGGTTGCGGGTGGCATGCTTGTAGTACCCTCACGGGAGGTGTCGGGATTGGCGGCGCACCGAAACCGGGTTCAGCGCTCACCTGTGAGGAATATGGAGGATAAGGACGATGTTGATTCTAACCCGTCGAGTAGGCGAGACCCTTATGGTCGGTGACGACATTACGGTTACCGTATTGGGCGTCAAGGGCAATCAGGTCCGTTTGGGTGTGAATGCACCCAAGGATGTGGCTGTCCACCGCGAAGAGCTCTACCTCCGTCTTCAGGGCTAAC
>CAYPKI010000120.1:0-8611 GCA_964411265.1 uncultured Alcanivorax sp.
GATTCGAGCACATTCATGCCGCCGAAGAGCACGAAGGGGGTCGTGTTGCCGATGCGCAGGTCCTCGAGTTCCAGCACACGGGCGTCAGTCATGGCCCGCCTCGCGGTGGAAGTTGCGCGCCGCCTCGATATAGCCTGTAAACAGGCCGTGACCGTCGCGGGGCGTGGACGTAAATTCCGGATGGAACTGACAGCCCAGGAACCAGGGATGATCCGGCACCTCGATCACTTCCACCAGTTCGCCGTTGCCGGACCAGCCGGCAATCTTGAGCTCGGCTGCTTCCAGGCTGGGGACATAGTGATTATTGACTTCATAGCGATGCCGGTGGCGTTCCATGACCCGCCCGGTGCCATAACAACGCGCCGTAATCGTATCCGGCTCGATGCGGCATTCCTGCGCACCCAGCCGCATGGTACCGCCCAGGTCCGAGTCCTCGCTGCGTTGCTCGAGCCTGCCATCGTCGGTTACCCATTCAGTGATCAGCGCCACCACGGGATCAGGCGTATCCTTGCGGAATTCCGTCGAGTGAGCTTTGGACATACCGGCCACGTTGCGCGCGAATTCAATGAGCGCCAGCTGCATCCCCAGGCAGATGCCAAGATAGGGCACGCCGTTCTCGCGAGCATAACGGATGGCCTTGATCTTGCCCTCGGTGCCCCGGTCACCAAAACCGCCCGGCACCAGAATGGCGTCCATATGTGCCAGTATCCCGGTGCCGCTGCCTTCAATGTCCTCGGCGTCGATGTATTCGATTTCCACCTTGGTGCGGCACGCGATGCCCGCGTGCATCAGGGCCTCGTTCAGGGATTTGTAGGCGTCGGCCAGATCGGTGTACTTGCCCACCATACCGATCGTCACCCGGCCCTGCGGATCAAGCTGAGCAGCCACCACGCGGTCCCATTCCGAGAGGTCCGGCTCCGGCGTCTCCAGGCCGAATTTCTCCGCAATGAGCGCATCCAGTCCCTGTTCATGGAGGACGCGCGGCACCTGATAGATGGTATCCGAATCCGGTGCCGACACAACGGCGCGCGCCTCGACATTGGTGAAGAGTGCAATCTTCTCGCGCGCGCTACGGGGAATGGGGTGATCCGCACGGCAGACCAACACGTCCGGCTGCAGTCCGATGGAGCGCAGCTCCTTGACGGAATGCTGGGTGGGCTTGGTCTTGATCTCGCCCGCCGAGGCGATATGGGGCACCAGGGTCAAATGCACCAGCAGGGAACGGCTGGAGCCCAGCTCGGAGCGCATCTGACGCACGGCTTCGAGAAACGGCAGGGACTCAATATCGCCGGCTGTGCCGCCGATCTCGACGATGGCCACGTCTGCGTCGCCGGCGCCCTCGCGGATCTTGAGCTTGATCTCGTCAGTGACATGAGGAATGACCTGCACTGTCGCGCCCAGATACTCCCCCCGACGTTCCTTGTCCAGGACGTCCTGATAGACCCGGCCCGTGGTAAAACTGTTATGCCGGGTCAGCCGGGTGCGAATGAAACGCTCGTAATGGCCCAGATCCAGATCCGTTTCCGCGCCATCCTCGGTCACGAAAACCTCGCCGTGCTGATAGGGACTCATGGTGCCCGGATCCACATTAATATAGGGATCCATCTTGATCATCGTCACCTTGAGCCCGCGCGCTTCCAGCGGCGAGGCCAGGGAGGCGGCGTCAATGCCCTTCCCCAGCGAAGAAACCCCCCCGCCTGCTACGAATATAAACCGTGAGATGCACACACCGATACCAGTGACTGTACGGTGCCCGTTTGCCGTGCATGTGCGGGCGCGCCAGCGGGTTCAGATCCGCAATAGCCGACTCGGACCGGTACGCCTACCGGACAACAAGCTTTACAGGATTCTGCCGGGCGCAGCCTCGGGAACGCGGTGTCAGGCGCGGCAACGGGCTACCTCAGGACGGGAGGAAATAGTATCAGAAGGCCCGGTTGCTCACAACGCGGGCTCGCCGCCCGGTCGCTTCACGGCAATGCCCATAGCATCTTCATGAGCCTGGCGCTGCCAGTCATCAGCGACGCCTGCGCCGGCCGCAGCGACCAATATATCACCGGCATAAAACAGTGGCAGTTGTCTTCGTTGCCAGGGCGGGATAGCGGCCTCGCGCCAGAGTTCCACCAGCCGCCGGTGCATGCCGTGGCGATACAGGCGTTCGCCGCCGCTCGCGGCGCGAACCTCAAGAGCATCTGCGGCCGAAACAAGCCCAAGATCCGCCTGGTCAGCTTTTGCCCGTTCCAGGCGAAAGGGCCCGAAATCCAGTGTCCGAGTCTCCGGTTCCCAGCTCGCAACGCCTGTCACCGGGGCGAGTTCGTCCGCGCGCACCAGATAGAGCCGGTCAGCGCAGCGGGCCAAACAGCCATCGGCCCATTCCAGGCGCGGCTGCCGGTCCCGGGGCACGTCCAGCACTTCCGGCTCCAGGCGCTGCCAGAGATGGCCCGGCGCCGGCCGCAGTCCGCGACGCCGACACCACCAGTGCAGCAGATTTCGTCGGCGAGCACCGGGTAAGGCTCGAAATTCCGCGATCTCCATGCGATCGCCCTGGCCATGACAGGCCTCGAAATCCTCGGCCGCCCGCTCCGTCAGCAGGGTATCCGCTTCCCGCAACCAGCTCGCCGAAGCGGCCATGCATCCGTCGGCTGCGGGCCAGTGTTCGGCCAATGCGGGCCGGACTTGGTGGCGCAGATGGTTGCGGTCCCGGGCCGGGTCCGTATTGGCCGGATCCTCAATCCAGTCGAGATTCCATTCCCGGGCCGCCGCTTCCAGCGTGGCGCGCGGCAAATCCAGCAAGGGTCGGGCCAGCTGGTAATGCGCTCGCATTTGCAGCTTGTCCATGCCGGCCAGACCGGATACGCCGGCACCGCGCATGAGCCGCAGCAAGACCGTCTCGGCCTGATCGCCCTGATGATGGGCCAGTAGCAGCACCCCGCCTTGCGGAACATGCTTTTCGAGCGCGTGATAGCGCGCCTGCCGGGCACGGGCTTCCAGATTGGCACCCTCCTCGAGCTGCGCGTATTCGAGGATCAACTGCAGCCTCCGGGCCATAGCCAGGTCGTGACAGTGGCGGGCCCAGTCCTCCGCGTGCCGCGATAAACCATGGTGAACATGGACGGGACAGAGGTCGGCCGGCTCCGATCCCAGTCGGATCAGGCCTTCCAGCAGAACCGTGGAATCCAGGCCGCCGCTGAATCCCACCACGAGAGGCCCGACAGCGGGAAGCCGTGACAGTTCCTGTTGCAGCTGCGCCAGAACGACGGGGGCACTCATCGGTAAAGCCTCCGCGAGCGCGAGGCAAGCCTATTGCTCGGCCGCTTCCTGCACATTGCCGTAGGAGAGCAGGCGCTCGTAGCGGCGTTCGGTGAGCGCACCGGTATCCATACCCTGGAGCTCGTCCAGGTTCTTGAGCAGGCTCTGCCGCAGCGTCTCGGCCGCCTGGTCGTAATTCCGATGGGCGCCGCCCAGCGGCTCGGGAATGACTTCGTCCACAATGCCCAGCTCCTGCAGGCGTTCAGCGGTAAGCCCCATGGCCGCGGCGGCCTCCTCGGCTTTTTCCGAGTTGCGCCAGAGAATGGAGGCACAGCCCTCCGGCGAGATCACCGAATAGGTCGAATACTGCAGCATCTGCAGGTGATCGCAGACGCCGATGGCAAGGGCCCCGCCGGAGCCGCCCTCGCCCACCACGGAGGCAATGATCGGCGTTTTGAGCGAGGACATGGTGCGCAGATTGCGCGCGATGGCCTCGCTCTGACCGCGCTCCTCGGCGTCGATACCCGGGAAAGCGCCGGGCGTATCGATAAAGGTCAGCACAGGAATACGGAAACGCTCCGCCATTCCCATCAGCCGCATGGACTTGCGATAGCCCTCGGGCTTGGGCATGCCGAAGTTGCGGTGGACTTTTTCCTTCACCTCGCGGCCTTTCTGGTGGCCTATGACCATCACCGGCCGGTCATCCAGCCGCGCGAGACCGCCGATCAGCGCCGTGTCGTCGCCGAAACTGCGGTCGCCGTGGAGCTCGTCAAAATCGGTGAAAAGCCGCCGGATGTAGTCAAGAGTGTAGGGCCGCCTTGGATGACGCGCCAGCTGGGAAATCTGCCAGGCCGTAAGATCCTTGAAGATGGACTCCGTCAGCGCCGTATTCTTGTCCTCGAGCTTGCGGATTTCTTCCGAGATGTTCACATCCGTACCGCTGCCCACAAGGCGGAGCTCCTCGATTTTCGCTTCCAGATCGGCGATGGGTTGTTCAAATTCGAGGTAGTTCGGATTCATCAGGCTTTGCTCACCGGAGCCGCTCAATAAACAGTCAGTCTAACCCGACCCCGGGAACGAGTCGACAGAACCCAACCGGATGACCTTTGCAAACTGTTTCCGGTGGGGACTCTTCCGCGCGCCAATTCTTTCCAGAGACTATGGAATGGGTCGCGGCGAGGACGCCGTTTATGCCCTTCCGGGTGCTCCTACGGTGTCTTCGGATCCTGCAGGAGGGGCGTCCTCGCCCCGATTATTTTCCAGAGACTCTGGCATGAATTCGCGGCGAAGACGCCGCTCCTAGAGAGGGAAAACCTCGGCATGGGAGGGACGTCCTCGTCCCGATTGCATTCCAGCGTCTCTGGAGAGATCGCGGCTAGGACGCCGTTTATGCCCTTCCGGGTGCTCCTGCGGTGGCTTCGTATCCTGTAAGAGGCGCGTCCACGCGCCGACGGGGGCACACACCGCAGGGTCGGGACGAAGACCTCCCTCCCACGGCAGGTGACGCTGGTTGTGGAAGGCACGTCCTCGCGCCGAGTTCTTTCCGCTAGTATTCCACCCGCACCGCCTCAGCGCCGAAGCGGTGGCGCAGTTCCTCGAGCAGGCTCTCCTCGGGCGTGACCTTCCAGCCGTCGCCCAGCCAGAGGAGGCCTTCGGCGGCGTCGTGGTGGAGATTCAGCGCGACCGGGCAGCGACCGCCGCGGTAGGGGCGGAAGCTTTGCTGCAGCGTCCCGCCGAGTTCCTGGCGCACGGGGACATCCAGGACCAGGCGGCGGGCGTATTCCTCGCGGGCGTGGCGGATATCCAGGATCTCGTCGGCGATCAAACTCAAACCGTTGTTGTCCCGGTCGCGGACTTCGCCGCGCACAACCAGCAGGCTGTCCTTCTGGATACGCTCGCCGAAGGTGGCGAAGGCCTGGGCAAAAACAGCGACCTCTACGCGCGCGGTCTTGTCATCAACGATGAGAAAGGCCATGCGCTCGCCGCTCTTCTTGGACCGGGTCTGACGCATATCCACCACCAGGCCCGCCACGGCAACCGCTTCGCCACGGCCCGTGGGCTGGAGATTGCTCAGTCTGTGAGTGACGAACTTGTCCACCTCGTGTTCGTACTGATCAATGGGATGGCCGGTCAGGAAAAGGCCCAGGGTTGTTTTCTCGCCCTGCAGGCGCTGGTCGTCTTTCCAGGCGGGCGCGGTCTGCCAGGCCACCGGGCGGCTTTCCTCCGTTTCCTCCGCAGCGGCGCCGAAGAGATCCGCCATGCCCGCTTCCTGGTTGCGGTTTTCCTGTTCCGCCGCCTGGATGGCGTCGGCCAGCGTGGCCATGAGGGTGGCGCGGTCGCGGAAGTCACCCTCCGGGCCCATGCGGTCGAGCGCGCCCGCCTGAATCAGCGCTTCCAGTGAGCGCCGGTTGATCTTCTTGAGGTCCACACGTTGGCAGAAATCAAAGAGATCCTTGTAGGGCCCGCCGTCGGCGCGGGCGCGGACAATGGTGTCGATGGGCCCTTCGCCCAGACCCTTGATCGCTCCCAGGCCATAGACCACCTGCCCCTCTTCATTGACGGTGAAACGATAACCGCAGCTGTTCACGTCCGGCGGCATCACCGCCAGGCCCATGTGCTTGCACTCCTCGATGAGGGTGACCACCTTGTCGGTGTTGTCCATTTCGGCGGAGATCACCGCGGCCATGAACTCCCCCGGATAATGGGTCTTGAGCCAGGCGGTCTGATAGGCCACCAGGGCATAGGCGGCGGAGTGGGACTTGTTGAAGCCGTAGCCGGCGAACTTTTCCACCAGATCGAAGATGCGCGTGGCCAGCTCCGGATCCACGCCACGCGCTTCCGCGCCTTCCTTGAAGACACTGCGCTGCTTGTCCATCTCCGATTGTTTCTTCTTGCCCATGGCGCGACGCAACAGATCGGCGCCGCCCAGCGTATAACCCGCCATTTCCCGCGCGATCTGCATCACCTGCTCCTGATACAGGATGACGCCATAGGTGGGCTCGAGAATGGGCTTGAGGCAGTCGTGCTGGTAGTTCGGGTCGGGGTAGCTCACGGGCTCCTTGCCGTGCTTGCGCTTGATAAAGTTGTCCACCATGCCCGATTCCAGCGGCCCGGGCCGGTAGAGCGCCACCAGGGCGATAATCTCCTCGAAGGAATCCGGAATAAGCTTCTTGATGAGCTCCTTCATGCCCTGACTTTCCAGCTGAAAGACGGCGGTGGTCTCGCCCGAGCGCAGCATTTCGAAGGTGGGCTGATCATTTAGCGGAATGGTTTCGATGGATACCGGGTCCTCGCCCCGGGGCCGGCGCTGGTTCGCCGCGCTCACGGCCCAGTCGATAATGGTGAGCGTCTTCAGGCCCAGAAAGTCGAACTTCACCAGGCCGGCGGCTTCCACATCGTCCTTGTCGTACTGAGTGACCTGGTTCTCGCCCTCATCGTCACAATACAGGGGCGTAAAATCGGTGAGTCGGCCCGGAGCGATCACCACGCCGCCGGCATGCTTGCCGGCGTTGCGGGTAAGGCCTTCCAGCTTGCGGGCCATGTCCATGATTTCGTTGGCCGCTTCCCGGTCCGGGTTGCTCTCGTCGGCGAGGAAGTCGCGCAGGTTTTCTTCCTGCTCCAGCGCCACATCCAGCGTGGTTCCGGGCGTGCCCGGAATCATCTTGGACAGCCGGTCGGCCATGCCATAGGGCTTGCCCTGGACCCGGGCAACGTCACGTACGACCGCCTTGGCGGCCATGGAACCAAAGGTAATGATCTGACCCACCGCTTCGCGGCCGTACTTTTCCGCTACATAGGCGATGACGTCGTCTCGGCGCTCCATGCAGAAGTCGACGTCGAAGTCGGGCATGGACACGCGCTCGGGATTGAGAAAGCGCTCGAAGAGCAGATCATAGCGAATGGGATCGAGATCCGTGATCTCCAGCGCGTACGCCACCAGCGAACCAGCGCCCGAACCCCGGCCCGGCCCCACGGGAATATCGTGTTCCTTGGCCCACTGGATAAAGTCCGACACGATCAGGAAATAGCCCGGAAAGCCCATCTCGTTGATGATGTCCAGCTCCAGCTGCAGGCGCTCATCGTAATCCGTGCGCTGGTGGTTCGGACTCATGGCAAAACGCGCCAGACGTTGCTCCAGTCCCTCGCGAGCGACCTTTTGCAGATACTGCGCTTCAGTGAGCTCTTCCGGGATGGGGAAATCGGGGAGATAGTTCTCGCCCAGCTTCATGTCCAGGTTGCAGCGCCGGGCGATTTCCACAGTATTGGCCAGCGCTTCCGGAATATCGCTGAAGAGCTGCGCCATGTCCGCTTCGGATTTGAGATATTGCTGTTCGCTGTAGCGACTGGCGCGGCGTGGGTCGTCCAGGGCATGACCTTCGTGAATACAGACCCGGGCTTCGTGCGCCTCGAAATCGTCGGGGCTGACAAAACGCACGTCATTGGTGGCGACCACGGGCAGGGCCAGCTCTGAAGCCAGGGCCACACTGGCGTGCAGGCAGTCTTCATCGCCGGTGCGTTCGGTGCGCTGCAGTTCCAGATAGAAGCGGTCCGGAGCCAGGTTATTGAACTCGCGGGCCAGATCCCGGGCCACGTCGGCACGCCCGCCCAGCAACAACTGGCCCAGCTCGCCGTGACGCGCGCCGGAGAGCAGGATCAACCCCTCATGGGCCTGTTCCAGCCACTCACGACGCACCACGGGCCGGCCCCGGTGCTGGTTTTCCAGCCAGGCGCGCGATAGCAGCACCGTGAGGTTACGATAACCCTGATCATTCTGGATGAGCACGCACAGCCGGGCCGGCTCGTCCAGGTAACGGCTTTCCAGCCAGATATCCGCGCCCGCCAGGGGCTTGATGCCCGCCTCACGGGCGGCGGCGTAGAACTTGATGAGCCCGAACAGGTTGGAATCGTCAGTGACCGCCACGGCCGGCATTCGCTGCTCGCCCGCGCGCGCGATGAGGTCATTCACCCGCACCACGCCGTCGACCATGGAGTAATCGGTATGCAGACGCAGGTGAATAAAATCGGGTTCCGCCACGGAGCTTCCTCGATCGCCGTTTGTTACTGGTTACAGGGCGGCTTTATGCCCCGGACAGAACCGCGGCAACAGGCGCGAAGGTACGCCGGTGATCCTCCAGCGCACCGTGACGCCTGAGTGCATCGCGGTGGTCCCGGGTGGGATAGCCCTTGTGCCGATCAAACCCATATTGCGGCCAGCGCTCATGCAGGACAAGCATTTCCTCGTCGCGGGCGACCTTGGCCAGAATGGACGCGGCGCTGATCGCGGGCACGCGGGCATCGCCCTTGACCACCGTCTCCACAGGCCCGTCCAGATCGGGCGCGCGATGGCCGTCGGCAAGCACGGCGT
>CAYPKI010000121.1:0-8566 GCA_964411265.1 uncultured Alcanivorax sp.
GGCGCCGGCATTGAGCCATTCGGGCGGCACCTGGGCGAGGGCGGCATCGGTCACCAGCAGGGCCAGTGGCAGAATCATCAACGCCAGCACCAGCGAACCAGCGAGCCAGGAGGTCCCCGGCGGAGCCCAGCCGTTGAGCCAGGGCACCAGTACCAGCAGGCCCCAGAGTCCGTAGACCACGGACGGAATGCCGGCCATGAGCGCGAACAGAGCCAGCGCCGGACGCCGCAGCCACTCGGGGGCGAAATAACGCAGCCAGGCGGCCAGGATCACCGCCACCGGCGCGGCCAGCAGCAGGGCCAGCGCCGCCACGGCCAGGGAACCGGCAATCATCGCGGCCATGCCGAAATCGCCATCGGCCGGATACCATTGCCGGCCGAGAAGATCCATGCCCTGCTGCCAGACAAAGGGGGCGGTGCGCCAGATCAGCAGCACGACGATACCGCCCAGCACCAGAGTCGCGAGCATGGCGCTCAGCCCGAGCAGGCGGTGAAGCCAGCGGTCAGCCATGGGCGGGAACAAAATAGTGTTTACGATAGAGATCCTTCACCTGGTCCGAGCGGGCATAGTCGAGAAAGCGCTGCACCATGGCCGAGCGCTGACCCGTTGTAATCAGATTGAGATCTCGGCCCAGCGGGTAACGCCCCGCACCCACAGTCTTGGTGCTCGCAGCCACGCCGTCGAGTTTCAGCAGGCGAATGGCGGTGCCCGCACCGGCTTCGTACTCGGCCGCGCCCACCGAGACATAGCCAATCGCCGCCGGCGCCGAGGCCACCGCCTGGATGCCCTGCTGATTCTCGCCAATGACCATATCCGCCGCCACATGGCGGTTCTCCAGCCCGAAATACTCGAGAAAGCGGGTCAGGGTGGCGCGGCCGCTGGACTTGTTGATTACGGTCACGGGCTGGTCGGTCCAGCCCAGGGCTTGCCAGTTGTCGGTTTCGCCCCGGTAGAGAGCACGCACGTCTTCCCGCGTGATCGCGTCCACAGGGTTGTCTTCATTGACGATCATGGCGATGCCGTCGCGGGCGACGACCACTGGATCCAGGTCGCTCTCACTGTCATCCAGGGCACGGCTGACCATGCCGATATCCGCCAGGCCCTGGCGCACATCATTGATGCCGCGTCCGGAGCCACCACTTTGCACATTCACCTCGATCCCGGTGTCGTTTTCGAAACGCGCCGCCACCTCGGTCATCACGGGCGCCATGGTGCTCGAGCCGGTAATCGCCAGCTTTCCATCTCCCTGGCCGCACCCGAGCAAGGCCAAACTCAGTACCGCTGTCCCGATCAGACTTTTCATGGCGTTGCTCCTTCACACATTCACGCCTTGTTGATGCGACACGGGTACCGCTGTTACAGCCGGTTCCGGTTGTAACAAGGCGATCGGCGGCGCATCTTAGGAGCGTTCATCATCAGCCCACGGATGCACGAGGAGCCGTTCATGCACGAAAGTGTTCAGGAGTATTACGGTCGGCAGTTGAGCAGTAACGAGGATCTGCAGACCTCCGCCTGCTGCGACCAGACCCCGCCCGATCATCTCAAGCCTCTGCTGTCGCAGCTGCATGACGACATCCTGGCGCGCTACTACGGCTGCGGCCTGGTCGCACCGGCGGCGCTGGAAGGCGCCCGGGTGCTGGATCTCGGTTGCGGCGCGGGCCGGGACGTCTACCTGCTGTCCGCGCTGGTGGGCGAGACCGGCGAGGTAGTGGGCGTGGACATGACCGATGCACAGCTCGAGGTAGCCCGGCGTTTCCAGGACTACCACCGCCAGCAGTTCGGCTTTGCCGAGAGCAATGTCCGTTTCCTGCACGGCTATCTGGAACAGCTGGACGAGCTGCCGCTGGACGCGGGCTATTTCGACGTCGTGATTTCCAACTGCGTGATCAACCTGTGCACGGACAAGACGGCCGTGCTCAACAGCGTCAAGCGTCTGCTGAAACCCGGCGGCGAATTCTATTTTTCCGATGTCTATGCCGACCGGCGGGTTCCGGAGCACCTCAAGGCCGATCCGGTACTCTACGGCGAGTGCCTGTCCGGCGCGCTCTACTGGAACGACTTTCAGAATCTGGGCAAGGACTGCGGCTTCGCCGATCCGCGGCTGGTGGAATCGCGCCGGCTGGAGATCAACAACGCCGATATCGAGGCGAAGCTGGGCAATGCGCGTTTTTATTCCGCCACCTATCGGCTGTTCAATATCGACGAACTGGAGCCGGCCTGCGAGGACTACGGCCAGGCGGTGATCTACCAGGGCAGTCTTGCGGATCACCCCAATGGCTTCCGGCTGGACGAACACCATTACATCGAAACCGGCAAGGTCTTTCCGGTCTGCGGCAACACCTGGCTGATGCTGGAGCGCAGCCGTTTCCGGGAGCACTTCCGTTTTATCGGCGACTTCAGCACCCACTACGGTATTTTCCCCGGTTGCGGACTCAGCCTGCCGTTCCGGGATGACACCGAAGACGCCCCCGCCGAATCGCAACAAGGGAGCTGCTGCTGATGAATACCCGCAAGATTCTGGTCGTCGCGGTCATTGCCGCGCTGATTGTGGCCTTTTTCGTTTTTGATCTGAATCAGTATCTCACCCTGGATTACCTGAAAAGCCAACAGGAATCCTTCCAGGCGCTGACGCGCGAGCATCCGGTGCTGGTCCTGGGTTCGTTCTTCATAATCTATGTGGTGGTCACCGCCCTGAGTCTTCCCGGCGCGGCCGTGATGACGCTGGCCGCCGGCGCGCTCTTCGGTTTTCTGCCGGCGCTGATTCTGGTCTCGTTCGCCTCCAGCATCGGTGCCACTCTGGCGTTCGTCGTGGCCCGTTTTCTGTTGCACGACATGGTTCAGGAGAAATTCGGCAAACGCCTGAAAGCCATTAACGAGGGCGTGCGCAAGGACGGTGCCTTCTATCTGTTTTCCATGCGCCTGGTGCCGGCGATCCCGTTTTTCCTGATCAATCTGCTCATGGCGCTCACGCCCATCAAGGCCTGGACCTTTTACTGGGTTTCGCAGGTGGGCATGCTCGCGGGCACGGCCGTCTATGTGAATGCCGGCACCCAGCTGGGGCAACTCGAGTCCATGGGCGGGCTGCTAAGCCCGGAACTGATCGGCTCCTTCCTGCTGCTGGCCATCTTTCCCTGGATCGCGCGCTGGATCCGTGACCGCGCGCGGGCGGTGGAAGTCTACAAGGGCTGGGACAAGCCGAAGTCCTTCGACCGCAATATGGTGGTCATCGGTGGCGGCTCGGCCGGCCTTGTGGCCGCCTATATCGGCGCCACCGTCAAGGCGAGTGTCAGCCTGGTGGAAAAGGAGAAAATGGGCGGCGACTGCCTCAACACCGGCTGTGTGCCGTCCAAAACCCTGATCAAGAGCGCGCGTACCGCGGCTTTGTCCGGCAAGGCCGAGTCCCTGGGTTTTCGTTCCATCGACACTGACTTCCGCTTTCCCGAGATCATGGATCGCGTGCAGAAGGTGATCAAAAAGATCGAACCCCACGACTCCGTGGAGCGCTTTGAATCCCTGGGCGTGGACGTCGTTCAGGGCTCGGCTCGACTGGTTTCGCCCTGGGAAGTTGAAATCGAGGAAAACGGAGAAAAGCGCCGGCTCACCGCGCGCTCGATCATCATGGCCTCGGGCGCGGCGCCCTTTGTGCCGCCGATTCCGGGCCTGGACGAGGTGGGCTATCTCACTTCCGACTCGCTCTGGTCGTTGCGCGAACAGCCGCAACGCCTGGTGGTGCTCGGCGGCGGCCCCATTGGCTGCGAGCTGGCCCAGTCCTTCGCGCGGTTGGGTTCGAATGTGATCCAGGTGGAAATGCTGGATCAGCTCATGGGTCGCGAGGACAGCGACGCGGCGGAATACGTCAAGGCGGCCCTGGAAAAAGACGGCGTGGATGTACGCCTGCGCCACAAGGCCAGCCGTTTTGCCGTGGAAAACGGCGAAAAAGTGCTCTACGCCGACAGCGACGACGGCGAGCAGCGCATTCCCTTTGACCAGGTGCTGCTTGCGCTTGGCCGCCGTGCGCGCAAGGAAGGGCTGGGCCTGGAGGAGCTGGGCATTGAAACAGCCGCTGATGGCTCCCTGGATACCAACGAGTATCTGCAGACACGTTATCCCAACATCTATGCCTGCGGCGATTCGGCCGGACCCTACCAGTTCACCCACGCGGCCGCGCACCAGGCCTGGCACGCGGCCGTGAATGCGCTTTTCGGACGCTTCAAGAAATTCAAGGTGGACTACCGCGTGATGCCCTGGACCACCTTTACGGATCCGGAAGTCGCCCGGGTGGGTGTCAGTGAACGCGAGGCGCAGGAACAGGAACTCGATTACGAAGTGACCCGCTACGGCATTGACGATCTCGACCGCGCCATGACCGAGGAAGCCGATCACGGCTTCGTCAAGGTGATTACCGCGCGCGGTTCGGACAAGATTCTTGGTGCCACCATTGTGGGCGAACACGGCGGTGAACTCATCACCGAGTTCATCCTGGCCATGAAACACGGTCTGGGCCTGAACAAGATTCTGGGCACCATCCATGTGTATCCCACCTTCTCCGAGGCGAACAAGTTCGCCGCCGGGGAGTGGAAGCAAGCCCACGCACCCGAGAAAGTGCTCGCCTGGCTGGAAAAGTTCCATGCCTGGTTGCGCTGAGGAGAACCCGAAATGAAAAAATACGTTCTGCTGTTGTTGTTTGCGGTAGCGCCGGCGCATGCCCTGGATCATTCCGAATGGGATCAACTGCTTGCTGAACACGTCGAATGGGTCCGTGATGGCCAGACTTCAGTCGTGGATTACGGTGGGTTCAACGAAGACCGGAAAAAGCTGAAAAGCTATCTCAATTACCTCTCGGGTGTGTCCCGTTCCGCCTACGACGAGCTGAACCGCGACGAGAAACTGGCGTTTCTCATTAACGCCTACAACGCCTTCACCGTGGAACTGGTGCTCCGCCATTATCCGGCCATCGACTCCATCAAGGAAATCGGCAACCATTTTACCCAGCCCTGGGATATCGACTTCGTGCCGCTGCTGGGCAAGGAACGCAAGCTCAATGAACTGGAGCACGAAATGATCCGGGTCTGGTTCGACGAGCCGCTGATCCACTTCGTCGTCAACTGCGCCTCGGTGGGCTGCCCGGCCCTGCGGCCCGAGGCGCTGACCGGGGCACGCCTGGAGGAACAGATGAAGGACGGTGCCCGGCGCTTTCTCCGGGACAAGACCCGCAACCGCTTTGACGCCGGTGTCATGCGTGTCTCGCCCATCTTTGAATGGTACCCGGAAGATTTCGAGAACAGCGGCGGTGTGGAAGGCTTCCTGGCCAACTACGCGGAACAACTCGGCGACACCCCGGGCGAACGCGAGCGCATTCGCGACGAGGCATACGAACTGGACTATCAGCGTTACAACTGGAATCTCAACACGCGCGAGTATGCGCTGGAGCCGTCCCGGGAGTAAGAGCCAGCCCCGGGGTGGCATTGCGGTACCGCTGCGCCGGCAGAGTTACGCATTTGCAAAAATGTAACGCCTGCATCCGGTACGCATCTACAACTTCGACGGCCACGGGCGCGGCGGCAACCATCCGGGTGTCAAATTTTCGCCTCGACGGGGAACGGGGGATTACGCTATGCGAGTGATCATCGCAATTATCGCGATCGGGCTGACCGGGGTCAGCCAGGCAACACAACATGACCGCTGGCAACAATTGCTGGACCGGCACGTGGATTGGGTTCAGGACGGCCACGCGTCCGTGGTGGACTATGACGGCTTCCAGGATAACCGGGACCAGCTCACCAACTATCTGGATCGCCTGTCATCGGTGAAGCGCCCGGAATACGAAAACTGGTCGGACCAGCGCCAACTGGCCTTCCTGATCAATGCCTACAATGCGTTCACGGTTGAGCTCATCCTGCGTCATTATCCGGATATTGCATCGATTCGTGATATCGGCAACTTCTTCAGCGGCCCCTGGGACAAGGATTTTTTCCGGCTGCTGGGCGAGAAAAGGACGCTGGATGAACTGGAACACGAGATGATCCGGGAGTGGTTCGACGAGCCCCGTATTCACTTTGCGGTCAACTGCGCCTCGGTGGGCTGTCCGGCGCTGCGTCCCGAGGCCTTCACTGCGGAGGGGCTGGAACAACAGCTTGAGGACAGCACACAGCGTTTTCTCGGGGATCGGCAGCGCAATCGTGTCGACCTGGAGGCTGGCAAGGTCTACCTATCACCGATTTTCAAATGGTACGACGAGGATTTTGCCAACGGCGATGTCCGCGCCTATCTGGCCGACCACGCCAGCCTGCTGGCGGACAACGAAAAGCAGGCGTCGGCGCTGCAGAAACAAAAAGTCAAGGTCCGTCATACCGACTATGACTGGAACCTCAACAGTCGAGAAAACCTGGAGTAGGTGACCGCATGATGAACAAGATGCAGGCAAGCTGGCATTCGTTTCGTAGCCTACCCGGCTGGGTACAGATCTGGGTGGGCCTGATTCTGGTACCAGCGAATGCCCTGCCCTTTTTCTTCCTGAATACGTGGGCCGGCATGGCCGGCGCCATCGCGGCCGTTGTAGTGATCGCCACGAATGGCCCCATCATGCTCTGGTATCAGGGCATGAACCGCGCCCTGTCCCTGCCCCATCTGGTGGTGTGGATTCCACTGGAAACCGCCCTGGTGCTGCGCGCGCTGAGCATGGCGGGTAATGGCGCGCCCGAACCGGCGGAGATGGCCCTGATCGTCGTTCTGCTGATCATCAACGGCATCAGTCTGGTGTTTGATGCGCTGGACAGCTGGCGCTGGCTAAAAGGCGAGCGGGAGACGCCAAGGCCGGCGCAGTAGCTAGGAGCTAGGTGCTAGGTGCTAGGTGCTAGGTGCTAGGTGCTAGGTGCAAAAAAATCGCCCCGAAGGTTATTGCATCAAAACAACAGAATCAGAATATGTCATCACCTCCCATAAGCCACCTCTAAAACTGTTCCGTCTGAAGGATCCAGCGTCAGGTCCTCCCCGTCCCAGTTAAATAGCTTGATTTTCCCATGCAACTTTCGGAGCCCGGTATAGGGGCTGTCCTCATAGACATGTGACCTCCGACCGATCGTCCAGATTACACCGCGCCCATCTTTTACACCGAAAACATTTTCATTACAGACGTGGCCAGGATCAGGCTGAACCATAACGATTAACACGGGATCACAGTCAGCAACTTCGAGTACGGGCCACTCAAAATCAACTCTGTAACCAGAATTAAAAAGAACGGATTTACCATCGACTTTGTATTCCAAAAGCTCTCCGCCTGCTGTCCAAGGCAGCCCCAGGCCGCTGGACTGCCCCCGAAAAAGTGGACACCTCTCTGGACTGATCTGAGGGAGGTGTTATGCAATACAACCGTCGTCGCCGCTACAGCGCGGAGTTCAAGCGCCGTGCGGTGGAGCAATCGCTGGCCTCGGCGGAGACGCTCGAGCAAGTGGGCGCGCGCCTGGGGGTGAGCCCGAAAATGCTTTCACGCTGGAGGCGAGAATTGACCCGAAGCAGCGAGGATGAGCCCGCGCCCGTGGAGAACAAGGGGCCGGACAAGAGCCACAAGCAGCTCGAGCGCGAGAATGCGCGGCTGAAGAAGCAGCTCAAGCGCGCCGAGCTGGAGAAGGACATCCTAAAAAAGGCGAACGAGTACTTCACCGACAACCCCGATTGAAATTCGCCTTCATTGACGCGCACCGAGGCGGTGCGTGGCCGGTGAAGGTGATGTGTGAAGTACTCGACGTCTCCCGATCGGGGTTTTATCACTGGCTCGAGCGAGCGCCGTCGCCGCGTGAGTGCGACAATCAAGTGCTGTTGGCGTTTTTGCGCCAGCGAGCGGCTGATTTGCACGGCGTTCCCGGCTATCGAAACCTGTGGCTTGAGGCGGAGCAGGCGGGCTTTGTGTGTTCGCAGAACCGCGTGCAGCGGCTGCTGCAGTCGATTGGGTATCGCTCGTGCGTGGCGCCCAGGCCCGGCTATCGCAAGCCCACACCGGGGTTGCCGGTGCCACCGAATCTGCTCAATCGAGCATTTGCCGTCGATCAGCCCAATCGGGTCTGGGTCTCGGATATCACCCAGATGCGCGGCTACGAGGGCTGGCTGTATCTGGCGGTGGTGCTGGATCTGCACTCGCGGGACGTGATTGGCTGGGCGACAGCGGTGGTCAATGACGCACAGCTGGTGCTGCGTGCGCTGAAACAGGCCTGGCAGCGGCGCTCGCCGGACGGCGAACAGCTGCTGTTCCATTCCGACCAGGGCGTGCAGTACTGCAGCGAGGAGGTGATGGGCTGGCTCACGCGCCGGGGTGTGACGATCAGTATGTCCCGGCGAGCGAATTGCTGGGACAATGCCTGCGCCGAGAGCTTCTTCTCGTTACTGAAAAAAGAGTGGATCAAGCCGTTGGGCATGCTGCCGCGGGAGGAGATGCAGAGCGAGATCGAATACTATATCGATCACTTCTATCCGCTGTGTCGACGCCATGGCAGCCTCGGCGGGGTCACCCCCGCCGAATTCGAGCAGCTGCAGGCTGCTTAAAACCGGTGTCCACTTTTGTGGGGTCAGTGCA
>CAYPKI010000122.1:0-3364 GCA_964411265.1 uncultured Alcanivorax sp.
AGCACACTCGCCGGCAGCGCGAACAATCCACCCAGCACGGGCGAGAGCACCACCAGGGGGAGCCCGGTGAGCAGCCAGTGACCCAGCAAGCGCGCCAGCACCGGGAAATACAGGGCCACCGGCGCAACCAGAAGCTGTTCCAGCGCGCCGGTTTCATGATCCCGACGGAATAGTTGATCCAGCGACAGCATGGCCGCGAGCAGGGCCGCCACCCAGACCACACCCGGCCCGATGCGGCGCAAAAGCTCCGGCTCCGGATCCAGCCCCAGCGGGAACAGGCTAACCACCATCAGAAAGAAAAACGGCGGGTTGATGATTTCCGCCCGGGCGCGCAGACCCAGCCGCATTTCGCGCGCGAGCGTGGTAGCAAATCCGGTCATGCACCCAGCTCCAGCCGGCGCACGTTCGAGCCCACGGCATGGTGAGAGGTGTAGAGCAACAGCCCACCCCGAGCTACGTAATCAGCCAGCCGCGTCTCCACGGTGGCCACGCCGGCGGCGTCCAGGGCCGCGCGGCGTTTTTGTCCGGCGGACAGCTGCGTCAGGGGCACGTCCTCGAACCCGCGTAATCCGGCGCGCGCCAGCGCCGTCCAGGCATCGGCGGCGTGGAGCCCGTGCAACGCATTCAGCCAGTTCAGGTTTTCCAGCGGCGTCAACTCGGCCCGCATGCCGGGCCGGTCGCCGATAAAGAGCAGGTGTTCGCGGATGTCGCCCGGCAGATGCCAGTGCAGCTCGCCGTCATAGTGCGTAAACAGCCCGGCCAGCATGCGCAGCAACGTGGTCTTGCCCGAGCCGTTGGCGCCCACGACCTGCCAGCACTCACCAGCGTGGGCGGTCAGCGACAGGTCGCGGAACAGCTGCCGATCATCGCGCTCACAGGCCAGATTGTGCGCCTGAAGCAGGCAATGCTCGCTCGGCACCAAGGCTCCCGTCAGTTGGGTTGTCAATTGAGCAGTATAGCACGGTGCCCGCGGCGACGAGCGATCTCATCATGGCAGCCGGCGCCTTTTTACACCTATGCTGATCGGGATCAAAACGGGGAGACTTTTGATGCTGTTGATCTCGAAATCCTACTGGCTGGGCCTGCCCTTTGAGTACAAGGGCGAACTGCCCCAGGGCGTGCAGGTAGAGCCGGTTCGGCTCAAGGCGCTGGACTACCGGGATCTGAACGGGCTGTTCTATCGCCCGCCTGGCAACCGCACGCGTACCGCCGTGCTGGTCATGCATCCGCGCGCGGATTTTCAGCGCCATTACTGCATACCCCGTTTCGCCGCTGCCGGCTATTCCTGTCTGGGCCTGACCACCCGTTGCCTGAATAACGATACTACGGCCGTACACGAGGATCTGCTCCTGGATGTGGCCGCGGGGATGCGTTTTCTCCAGAACCAGCGGGGTATCGATCACGTCATCCTCTTCGGCAATTCCGGTGGTGGCTCGCTCTTCGCCTTCTACCAGAGCCAGGCCGTTCTGGCGCCGGCACAGCGTCTGGAACACGCTCCCTCGGGCCGTCCCACCCGGCTGGCGAAAGCGGATATGCCGCCGGCGGATGCCTTGATCGCGTGCTCCGCGCACAAGGGCGAAGGGCGCATTCTCATGGATTGCATCGATCCGGCCGTGACCGACGAGAACGATCCCACGGTCAGTGATCCGGCACTCGATCTCTATGATCCGCGCAATGGCTTTGACGAACCGCCGAATCCGTCGCGTTACTCACAGGCCTTTCTGGACCAATTTCGCAGCGCTCAGCGTGCCCGGGTAGAGCGACTGGACGCCCGGGCACACGCGCTCATCCGCGAGGCCCGCCACTACGAGCAACTCTACAAGGAAACCGAAAACACCCTGCCCTTCGAACAGCGCCAGCGCATCGGGCGGCGCGCTGCCCAGGAAAACGTCATGGTGGTCTATCGCACCATGGCCAACCCGCACTATGTAGCGCCGGATCTGGATCCGTCCAAACGCAGCTATGGTTCCCTGTTCAGCGAGCGTCCGGATCTGATGAATCATCAGTACCCGGGCTTCGCGCGCGTGGTCACACCCGAAGCCTGGTTATCCACCTGGTCCGGTCTGAGTTCGCGAGCGGATCTGGAAGCCAATATCGCCGCCTTCGACGGGCCCGTGCTCTGCGCCTTTGCCGAGCGCGACCGCGAAATTCATCCCGAAACCGATGCCGAGCCCATCTGGAAGGCGGTAAAAAGCCGGGACAGCACCCTGCAATGGTTCGACGCGGAGCACTACTTTGAACCGGAATACGCGGCGAAAACCGCTCCGGATGTGGAACGGCTGATGGACTTCGTCGTGCCCTGGGCGGATGAACGTTTTGCACGCTGACCCGCGTAGGGGTTCATAATGGACGCCCTGATCCATGACTGAGAGAACGAGTATGCGTGCACTGATCCCGGGGCTGATGATGGCGCTGATCCTGGCGGGTTGCGGTGGCAAGACCGAACCGCTACCTGTGGTCGATCAGGTGGATCTGCAACGCTACACCGGGACCTGGCACGAGATCGCGCGGCTGCCGCAATGGTTTCAGCGCGGCTGTTACAACGCCACTGCCGAATACAGTTTGAAGGACGATGGCAGCCTTCGGGTCATCAACCGGTGTGCCAAGATGGACGGCGAAGCCAGCCGGGCCGAGGGCCAGGCGCGTGTAGTGGAAGGCTCGAACAACGCCAAACTCAAGGTGCGTTTCGACAACTGGTTTTCGCGGCTACTACCCACGATCGCCGAGGGCGATTACTGGATCATTCATCTGTCCGACGACTATGACGTGGTTATGATCGGCGAACCGGAACGTGAATACCTGTGGATCCTCGCTGATCAGCGCAAACTGGCCGATGCACGCTATCAAAAGCTGGTGGCTCGGGCCCGGGAACTGGGCTTTCCCGTGAAAGAGCTCAAGCGCAACCGCAATCTGGTACCCGAAGATGGAAGCTGACGAACATCACGTCTTTTTCGCGGTGGTCCGGTTTTCGGAGCATCCGCGCAACATCAGCCTGATCACGGGCATCGAAGCAGACGATTACTGGGTAGAAGGCGAGACCTTTTCCCATGTCATGCCGGAAGCCCGCCGCCGCGAGAGTCGTTGGATCCTTTCCAGCGGACTGGACCGGGACGCCAGCCACCGGGACCACTTTGAGCGACTGCTGTACAAGCTTCGGCCGCTGGCGGACCGCCTGCCCCGGTTGCTGGAGGATTACCGCTGCGGTATCGGCGTCTCACGGTTTTTCTACATGGATGATCCGCGTTTTTATCTGCCGGAGGACCTGATTACCGCTTTCCATGAACTGGGTCTGGATGTAGGCTTTGATCAACTCGTGCCCAGTGCTGCCGGGCTACCGGATCTGGACGATGAAATTCTGAATCTG
>CAYPKI010000122.1:3399-7414 GCA_964411265.1 uncultured Alcanivorax sp.
CACTGATGGGCATGGAGATCGAACGCAAATTTCGGGTGCGACATACAGACTTCCTTGCCGGCGTTACGGGGCAATGGCTATGTCAGGGTTATCTTAGCCATCAGGCCGAGGCGACGGTACGCGTGCGCATGGATGATGACGGGGCCTGGCTGACCCTCAAGGGCATTACCGAGGGCGCCACGCGGCGCGAATTCGAATACCCCATCCCGCCGGCTGACGCCCGCGTCATGCTCAACGAAATGTGCCCCGTCGGGCGCATCGAGAAAACGCGTTACCGGATCGAGGCCCCGCCCCATGTCTGGGAAGTGGATGTGTTCGCGGGCGACAATGAAGGACTGGTCGTCGCAGAAATCGAGTTAAGCGACGAAAACGAGCCCTTCGAACGCCCGGACTGGCTGGGCAAGGAAGTCACCCATGACCCGCGTTATTACAACAGCGAGCTGAGCCGCAATCCCTGGCCGCTCTGGTCCGAAGCCGAGCAATAAGGGGTGCCAGCCTGTTAAAAAAGGTTGCGTACGCGGGCTTTCAGCCTGTTTTGCAAGCGAGGCGCCATTTGAAGGCGTGTTTCTGTCCCCGTCGAATATGGCAACGATGACCGCGGGCCAATCTGAAAGCCGCGCAGGGCAAGACCTGAAGCGCACCTGCTGCACGCTTGAGGCCACGCTGAGCACGCAAGGTTTTTTTCGACAGCCTGTTAGCGTGTGCTGGGCTCACGTATGCCGGACAGATCCTGAAAACACTGCTCTCGAGCAAGCTCGATAAACTGTCGCAGGTAGGCGGCATCAGCTTCTTCGGTTCGCACCGCGGCGTACAGGGTGCGCCAGACGCCACCGCCCAGGGGCCGGCTGGTGAGCAGACCCGCATCCAGGTATTCCGTCAGCGCCCAGTTGGGCAGCGCCGCCACCCCCCGGCCACTGGCCACCAGCTGAGCCATCATGGGGGTCAGCTCAGCGGTACGCACGTCCGCCGGTTCCCGGCCAGCCGGATCCAGGAAGGCATGAAAGATATCCAGACGCTCGCGCTCGACTGGATACGTGATCAGGGTCTGCTTGGCGAGCTCGTCCGGCTCCACCTGTTTTTGCTGTGCCAACGCATGATCCCGGGCCAGCGCCAGCACAAGCTCATAACGAAATAGCGGAATATAGATCACCGCTTCGTCCTCCACCGGGTCCGAGGTAATGACCATATCCAGATCACCGCGGGCCAACGCCGGCAGGGGCGCAAAGTTGAAGCCGGCGGACAGATCCAGTTCCACCTCGGGCCAACGGGCACGGAACTGATCCAGTGCCGGCATGAGCCACTGGAAACAGGAATGGCACTCAATGGCAAGATGCAAGCGTCCGGCCGCGCCCGCCGCCATGCGCTGCAGCTCCTGCTCCGCTAGCCGTACCCGGGGCATCACCTCCTCAGCGAGCTCCAGCAGCCGTAAACCGGCCGACGTAAAGCGCAGTGGGCGCGCGCGACGATTCAGCAGGGACAGATCCAGTTTGGATTCCAGATCCCTCAACTGATGGGATAGCGCGGACTGGGTAATGTGCAACCGTTCGGATGCTTCCACCAGGCTGCCCGTGTCCTGGATGGCTTTCAGGCTTTGCAGGTGGCGTAGCTCAATCATGACCCCATCTCATAGTAGTCATCGAGACTCTGATTCTCGCTCATCCTTATACAAACTCACAATGGCCGATTTCGGGCTACCCCAACCCAGGCCGCCGGGTATCCACCGTCGACCTTCAGGCAGGCTGCGACCCAAACGGATTGACATTCGTGACAATCCCGTCGGGCGGCACGGCCAAAAACGAAATAATATCAAAAAAAACAGAAACTTACGCGATCTTAGCTGTGCGGCCTCTGACTTGATTTCTGGTGACCCCACTGTAACACTGACCGATGTAACAGTTAGCGAGGAAGAAGCATCATGGTTGAACAGATTCTGCCGACCCGACGCAATTTGAAGTTCAAGCTGCGCCCCGAACGGGCTCTGGATTGGCACCAGGATGGGCTCAATGTAAGCCAGTTCCTGAATACTATGAGCCTGTTCTTCCCCGTGGGCGAGCGCTTTTTTATCGACAGCGTGCGCGCCTTCCGGGATCAGGTCGACGATCCGGAACTGCAAGAAGCGGTCAAGGCTTTTATTGGCCAGGAGGCCATGCATGGCCGCGAGCACGAGGAATACAACGAGGCCATTTCGGGCCAGGGCGTGCCCATTCAGGCACAGGAAAAGTTCGTGGATGATCTGCTCAAGTTCCTGCAAAAGACCACGCCCGAGGCTTTCCAGCTGTCCGCGACCATCGCGCTGGAACACCTGACCGCCATCCTTGCGGACGGTCTGCTGAATCTGCCCGAAATCATGGATGGCGCCGACGAAGACTACAAGGCACTGTGGAACTGGCACGCGCTGGAAGAAACCGAACACAAGGCGGTGGCCTTCGACGTCTACCGCACCGTCATGGGCGATGACAGCAACCCGGGTTCCTATGCCCTGCGCTCGAGTGCGTTGTTACTGGCCACGGGCATCTTCTTCGCCATTTTCATTCCCTATTATCTGCACAATGTGCGCATCAAGGGCGGACTCTTCAGCCTGCAGGGCTGGCGCTCCATCTGGCGCCATACCTGGGGCCCGAAAGGCATCTTTCGTTTCATGACGCCCAACTGGTTTGACTGGTTCCGCCCGGGTTTCCATCCCTGGGACCACGACAATCAGCATTTCCTGGAGCAGATCGATACCCTGGTAACAGACGTACTGGATAAGCGCGACGCCGCGTAAATGAACCGACTCCGTGTCCAGGGACTGGTTTGGTCATACCCCGTCAACGGGACTATCATCATGACCATGGCTGACACGGACCGCTCAAATACGCCCGAGGGCCTGCTGGACGACCTGCGCCACCATGCGCCGGAGGACGAACGGCAGGCACTGGAAGAACGTCGCGAGTTCACGATTGACGAGCTGGCTCGCGAAGCAAGCACTACAGTGCGCAACGTACGTGCTTATCAGGATCGCGGGCTGTTGCCACCCCCGGAAAAGCGGGGCCGCACCGGCATCTACACGGATGTTCACCTAGCTCGGCTGAAGATTATCGGCCAGTTGCTTGAGCGCGGCTACACCCTCAAGAACATCCATGACCTCGTAGCAGCCTGGGAGGAAGGCCGTAACCTCGACGATGTATTAGGCCTGGAAGTAGCCGCCACGTCCTGGAAATCCGGCGAGATTCCCGACTATGTCGATTATCAGGATCTGCTGCGGGATTTCGGCGAAGAAGTCACGCCGGATGCCATGACCAAGGCCGTCAAGCTGGGCTATATCATTCCCGAGGGCATGCGGCTACGCGTGCCCTACCCGCGCATCTACAACGCCGGCAAAGAGCTGGTGGAAGCGGGCATTCCGCTCGATTCCCTGCTTACCCAGGTGAATCTGGTGCGCAAGGACGTGGACAAGCTCGCCGACCGCTTTATCGGCATGATCGTGCACCACCTGGTGGACGAAAAATACGGCGACAACGGCCTGCCCGAAGGCGAGGACGTACCCTGGCTCGCGGATTTCATTACCCGCGTGCGACCGCTGGCGGATATGGTGGTGAGCACGGAACTCTCACGCGTGCTCGATCGCTCTATCTCCAAGGTGCTGGTGGACCGGCTGGAAAATGTTCTGGAGCACTTCCACGAACGGGACCGGGACAGCTGACCCGGGTGCTTCTTGCCACCGTCGCTTTCACGCAAGGTAGCGCGGCGATCTCATCCCTTTAGCAACCTTTCCAGATCAGACGCCAGTTCCTCCACCGAAATGTCATCCCGCACCATCAGCCTTACCTTGCCGGCACGGTCGAACAGATAGACGGCCTGGCCATGGGATACCGTATAGTTGCCGTCCTCGTCCGGCTGTCCATGGCTGAAAGTAGTGCGATAGCGCTGGGTTAGTTTGCGCAGTTGCGGAATTTCGCCGGTAGCCCCGGTTACCTGATCACCGAAGTAATCGGTATATTTTTTCAGGCGCTCCGGGGTATCCCGTTGCGGGTCC
>CAYPKI010000122.1:7506-8531 GCA_964411265.1 uncultured Alcanivorax sp.
GGCGGACAAACATCCGGGCAATGGGTGTAGCCGAAAAACAGCGCCACCACCTCATCGGCCAGGGCCTCCTCGGTCATGGGCTCGCCATCCTCGCCCGTCAGCTTGAATTCCAGCGGCGGCATAAGACCACTGATATCCCGCCCGTTCCATTCCGGCTTCTGCTCGCAGCCAGCCAGTATCAGCAACAGAATGGCCCCGACGAGGCCTGGCCACAGCTTACTCATGATCCGGTTCTCCATTGCGTTGCCGAGGGGGCGTTGCCGCAGCCTCGGAGTCGCGTAGCGCCATGCGCAACACCAGCAGACTCGCCAGCACCGTCATGCCCGGCGGGATCCAGGTAAAGACGCCGCCAAGCACCTGGTCGGTATGCGCCGACATGGTCCAGGCCCGCCCACACACCGAATACACATCATAAATGTCCGCCGGGCCCAGCGTAATCCAGGCACCCAGGACAATCTGGGGAAAGGCCGTGCCCCAGAGCATGGCGAAGCGCACACCATGACCCGGCATATGCTGCGTCTGTCCGGGCGGGCGTGGGTCAAGAATCAACAACCAGAACAGCACGCCATCGAGGAACATGCTCCAGTTCATGAGCATGTAGCGATTATGGCTGAGCATGGCCTCGAAATGGATGTCCGGTATCAGCCAGAAGAAGACCAGACCCACGAACAACAGCGCCGCGACCACCGGCTGCTGCAGGATCAACGCCAGCGGGCGCAAGGCACGCATCAGTGGGTGCTTCGGCGTCAACCGCTGCGGGGCACCGGCACCCAAGACTGGCAGGGGATTGGCCAGTGCAATCAGAAAGGCGCCCAGATGATGCAGCACGAGATGCTGGATCCGGTGCATGAAGAACATGTACTGGCTGAAATAATCAAAGCGCGTGTGCAGGACCGCGTAACACAGCACCAGGCCCAGCCAGAAACTCAGTTGTCGCCACACGGACGGCGCCCGGCCGGCCGCGCGCATACGTCCCACACCGAGCCCATACCAGAGCGCGACCAGCACAAAAAACGGCACGGTCC
>CAYPKI010000123.1:0-8529 GCA_964411265.1 uncultured Alcanivorax sp.
CCGACTGAGCCACGAATTCGTCATAGAGCGACGCGGCCTCGCCCAGATAATCCAGCGCCATCTGATCCTGAATGGGCTGAACCCCCATCTCGTCGTTGCCTTCAATCATGGCATCCTGGACTTCGCCGAAGCGCGCCGCATCCTGACCGAAGGAATCGGCGGCCACCACGGCACCCTCGCCGCCTTCCAGCACTTGCGAGACGGAACGAAGAATTCGCTCGGCCAACAGAATCTGACGCTGGGCGAGCGAGACCACCTGCGGATCAGCGTTGTTTTGCACCAGCAGATCCACCAGACCGCGGTATTCCGCCTGCAGGTTGGGTATGGTTTGGCTCAGGGTGTCGGCCACCTGATTCAAGTCCAGCACCGTATCCTTGCCGTTAAGGACCGTATTGACGTGCCCACGAGCCGTCTCCCACTCGTTCACCAGACGCGTCTGGACCTGAGGGTCGTCTACGGGCTCATCCTTGACCCGGTTCAGCGCCTCCTGGAAATCCGTCCGGGACTGCTCCAGGAGATCAAAAGCCTCCTCGTTGCCCGCGGCCGCCTCCAGCGAGTTCTTGGCGATCTGCTGCGAGATCACCCGCATCCTCGACGCTTCAGTGATATTGGCCTTGGACTGACCCGCCTGAACCGCCAACCAGGTGAAGTTGGCCAGTGCCAGCAGCACGGCCACCACGACACCGACGTACAGGGACAGCGTCAGAGGATTGCCGCTGATGCCTTCGCGTACCCTCGCAAAGACTTCTCCCGGATTGAACTTCATAACATGGCTCCTGGCCTGGTGTTCTCTGGGGAACCAGCCGTTCCCCCGTTTCGTTGTTGTCGCGCGCCCTGGTACAGCGGCGCAGCCGAGCCGGCCGGCGCGCCGTCAGCCGGCGCGGGTTACCTGCAAAAACCGGGGGTCGTCGGCGAGCCGGAACAGGCTGAATACTGCCCACTGTTCACCATCTCGCGTGTACGCACCCTCGATGTACGGCTGAACCGCTTCGTCGAGCTCTTGCGGTTCCGCCACAAAACCGTCTTCCTGAAAATGCTGCATACCCAGCACGGAATCCACCACCAAACCCGTGTAGATTTCGCCTTCATCCAGCACCAACAGGCGACGATCCTTTTCCTTAAGCGCGGGTGTCTTGTCCAGAAACCCCATGAGATCCATGACCGTCATCAAGCGCCCGCGCACATTGGCCACACCCCTCACCCAGTTCAGCACACCGGGCACCCTCGTGTATTCGGGCACCGACAGGATTTCCGAAACCTGGTCCAGCGGCGCGACATATTGCACTTCATCCAGCGTGAACCCGATGCCGCTCCAGTACTGCACCAGATCTTCCTGCGAGGGAAGAGCGCGTGCGTTGGCCCGGCAACGCTCCATGTAGTCCACGAGCCGGGCATAGGCGGCGGAAGCGGCACTCATGTTCTGCTCCCTTGACTGCTCAACCCGACAGCATCCGATTCACTAGATCCATCAACACATCATCGTCAACGGGCTTCGTCAGGTAATCACTCGCTCCCTGACGCTTGCCCCAGACCCGGTCTGTTTCCTGATCCTTGGTGGTGATGATCGCAATAGGAATATGGGCCGTGTCCTCGCCCTTGCTCAGTTGCCGGGTAGCCTGAAAACCATTCAACCCGGGCATGACCACATCCATCAATACCAGCTCGGGCTGCTCGGAACGCGCTACCGCCACGCCATCCGCGCCATTGGCGGCTTCCACCACTTCATGACCATGACGCTCCAGCACTTCCCGGAACTTGTAGCACTCCGTTGGAGAATCATCCACTACCAGTATTCGAGCCATAGCTACTCCCGGTTAGTCTCGGTCTACTTCATGTGCTGACGAATAGCACCCAACAGTTCTTCCTTGGAGAACGGCTTGGTCAGATACTCGTCCGAACCCACAATCCGACCCTTGGCCTTATCGAATAGACCATCCTTGCTCGAGAGCATGATAACCGGCGTTTCCTGAAACGCGCTGTTGTTCTTGATCAGCGCACAGGTCTGGTAGCCATCCAGTCGCGGCATCATGATGTCCACAAAAATCAGATTGGGCTTGGTGTCCGCGATCTTGGCAAGGGCATCAAAACCATCCGTAGCCACGGTCACCTCACAGCCTGCCTTTTTGAGCAAGGTCTCAGCGGTGCGACGAATTGTTTTCGAATCGTCGATCACCATGATCTTCATATCCTCGAAATTGTCTTCCGCCATGGAGAACTGCCTTATTATTTATAATCCGAACACAAGGCCTTGGGCGTCATGAATGCCCGTGGGGCCGCGCCGCTCGGGGTACTCTTTTTCTCACCGGCAAGCGCCGCTGAAGCACTCCACCGGCCGGTCCGCCCCGCACTGTCCGGGCCCGCTCCCGGCTCAAGGTTCTGTTTTTAACACAGTTTATCAGCGCAATCTACGAAACCGGAATGAGGCGGCCCTGCGCAGGCGAGCGTCTGGCGGCCCCGTGGGGCCGCTGATACCATGACGAAACCTGTGAGCGGAGGGCCCATGAATCTGGTTCTCGGGGTCGTGATGGACCCCATCGAGCACATCAAAGCCTGGAAAGACACCACCCTCGCCCTGCTGCTGGAGGCGCAGCGGCGCGGCTGGACCCTGCTTTACATGGAGCCCGGCGATCTTTTCCTGCGCGACGGCCGCGTGCGGGCCTTGGCCCGCGAATTGCGGGTATTCGACAGCTCCGAGGCCTGGTTCGAGCGCGACGAAGCCCGTGAAAAAGACCCGGCGCAGATGGACATGATTCTGATGCGCCAGGATCCGCCCTTTGATCAGGAGTACCTCTACACCACCTATTTGCTGGAAAAGGTGGAACGCGAGGGCGTGCTGGTAAGCAACCGCCCGGCCAGCGTGCGCGATCGCAACGAAAAGCTTTTTGCCACGGATTTCCCGCAGTGCTGCGCGCCCACCCTGGTGAGCGCCCGCAAGGACCAGCTGCGTGCCTTCGCCCGCGAACAGGGTGACACCGTCATGAAGCCGCTGGACGAGATGGGCGGTAACAACATCTTCCGGGTGGAAACGGACAGTGCCAACATCAGCGTCATCATCGACCTGCTGACCCACAAGGGCCGTACGCCCATCATGGCGCAGCGCTATATCCCGCAGATCAGTGCGGGCGACAAGCGCATCCTGATGATCGGCGGCCGGCCCGTGCGACAGGCTCTGGCGCGCATCCCCGGACAGGGCGAGTTCCGGGGCAATCTGGCCGCGGGCGGCTCCGGCGAGGGCCGTGAACTCACCGAGCGCGACTACTGGATCTGCGAGCAGGTGGCGCCAACGCTGGAACGCGCCGGGCTCCATTTCGTCGGCCTCGATGTCATCGGCGATTACCTCACCGAAATCAATGTCACCAGCCCCACCTGTGTGCGCGAGCTGGATCAGCTCTACGAACGCAACATTGCCGGCGACCTCATGGACTACCTGCTGGATCTGCACCGCGGTGCGGGCACGGCCTACGGAACCTGAATGGCGGAGCAGCGCGCGCCCGTAACCCCTGCCGATCGGCTCAGTTTTACGCTCTTTCTGGCCGTAGCCCTGCACGCCACCCTGATTCTGGGGCTGGGCTTCGCCCCGGAACCGCCGTCCGAGCCCGCAAGCTCCATGGATGTCACCATTACCCACCATCAAAGTGACGAAGCGCCCGAGGACGCGGATTTCATTGCTCAGGCGGATCAGAAAGGGTCCGGTGATCAGGATGAGAAAAAGGAACTGACCACCACCGAACAGGCCGAGTTTTCCGACCAGCAGGTCCAGCGCGTGCAGAAAAAGCCGCAAGCGCTGCAACGACCGGAACAGCGCCACCCTCAGCCCATGATAGTCACCACCAGCGCCGTATCGTCGCAACAGCGCGAACAGCAGGAAAAACGCGAGGACCAGCCGCCCCGGCCCGAGGAGACGGCTGAGCGTGAGTCGCTGCAAAAGCTGAGCCGCGATATCTCCAGCCTCCAGGCGCGGCTGGACGACCAGAAGCAGGCCTATGCCGAACGTCCGCGCGTGCGGCGCGTTACCTCGGTATCAGCCAAGGCCAGCTATGAAGCGGAGTACATTGACAGTTTCCGCCGCTCGGTGGAGACCGCAGGCACCCGCAATTTCCCCGGTCGGGCCCTGGCCGAACAGGCCTTTGGCAATGTGCGATTAATGGTGGCCCTGGAAGACGACGGGGCCGTTACCAACATGAGGGTCCTGCGTTCGTCCGGGCATGACTTCCTGGATAAAGCGGCCATGCGCAGCGTGCGCCTGGCCGCTCCTTTTGGCGGCTTCCCCGAGCAAATGCGCGGCAAGGTAGATCGACTGGAAATCATCCGCACCTGGAAGTTCAACCCCCGCGAAGTCATGACCAGCGAGTGAAGCCAACGCGTGCGCTGGTTGCGTGAAAAGGGGGCGACCCCGGATACTAGCGTGATGGAAAACCAGAGCCTGAAAAACCAGTTGCTGATCGCCATGCCCCAGATGCATGACCCCAATTTCGAGCAGACGATTACCTATATCGTCGAGCACTCGGACGAAGGGGGTATGGGGCTGACCCTGAACCGCCCCGTGGATCTGGAAATTGACGACATCCTCGAGGATCTGGATATCGAGTTGAAAGTGCCGCTGGGACGTGAGCATCAGGTGGTCTCGGGCGGTCCCATCCAGCCCGAGGCGGGATTCATTCTGCATACGCCCACCGAACAGCCCTGGGAATCCAGCGTGGCGCTCCACGATGAGCTCTGGTTGACCACGTCTCGGGATATTCTGGAGGCCATTGCCGCGGGCACGGGCCCGGAGCGGTCGCTTACGGCGCTGGGCTATGCCGGTTGGGACGAAGGACAATTGGAGCAGGAAATGGCCGACAACGCCTGGCTGTCCACACCCGCGTCCCTGGAATTGGTATTTCAGGTGCCCTTCTCCGACCGCTGGCAGGCCGCCGCCGACCAGCTGGGTGTGGATATGAGCCTGATCTCCACCCAGGCCGGACATGGCTAGGGACCGTCTGACCCTGACCCGCCCGTAATATGGATTTGTTATGCTCAAAATCCACAGTGAAAGGGCTGGTGTGGATTGTCAGTGAGGGGGAACGCAATAGTCTTCACGAAAGACTGGGTGGATGTTGAGCATCGCCCTCCGGGCCATGCCCTTTTCGCCTGGCTCGGCGTTACGCCTCCTACCCGTACAGGTGGTACGGCGGCGTCGACGCGCTGGGTGTGCTGGCCCATGGGCCCAGACGAAAATGGACAATGGCAACTCCACATTACGGGCGGGGCACAGGATCCGGGTTGAACGAGCAGTCTGTAGTAGGTTTTGACTTCGGCACGCGCAAGATTGGTGTGGCCGCCGGTCAGGCGCTTACAGGCAGTGCCACGCCTCTGGAGGCGGTGCCCTGCCGCAACGGCGGTCCGGACTGGGCTCGCATCCAGGCACTGCTGGATGAATGGAGACCGGAGCTGGTGGTGGTAGGGCTGCCGCTGAACATGGACGGCTCGGCGAGCGAATCCAGCCGCAAGGCGCGTCGGTTCGCCCGCCAGCTGGCGGGGCGCTTCGAGCGACCCACACGCATGGTGGATGAACGCTTGAGCACGCGCGAGGCACGGGAACGGCTGGGCCCGGCCGCGCACAAGGGCCCGGACCCGCGCGTGGACAGCCTTGCCGCCGTGTTGCTGATCGAATCCTGTTTTGCCGGTGCCGAGACTTGGTCCCCGGAAGAAACGGAGCAGTCGTGAACTGGACGGATGACGATATCCAGCAAATGCTCAGTGGCCTGGCTGGGGAGCTGGAGACCCGGCTCCATGACCAGGGCATCCGGGAGTACGCGTTGGTGGGTATTCACTCCGGCGGCGCCTGGATCGCCGAGGCCCTGCGCCAGCGGCTGGGCCTCAGGGCCGAGGCTGGCATGCTGGATATCAGCTTCTATCGCGATGATTTCAGCCGTCACGGGCTCAACCCGCGCGTCAAACCCACCCGGCTCCCGTTCGATGTGGACGGCCGCCATCTCGTGCTGGTCGACGATGTGCTCATGACGGGGCGCACTATCCGCGCGGCCATGAACGAACTCTTCGATTATGGCCGGCCCGAGAGCATTCAGCTGGTGGTACTATTCGACGTGGGCCGCCGCGAGCTGCCCATCCGGCCTGATCTGTGCGGGGAAACCTTGGCACTCGCGCGGCATAAACGGGTAGAATTGAATGGACCTTCGCCCCTGCAGGCGGAAATCGTGGAACCAAGGGAGCGGCAGCCTTCATGACGACAGAGCCGCCTTCATCCGAAGTTCAGCTCACAACCGGCGGCCGGCTCCGCCACTTCCTCGCCATTGAAAACCTGCCCCGCTCCCTGCTGACCGAGATTCTCGACACCGCCGCCGGCTTCGTCAGTGTGGGCGACCGTTCGGTCAAGAACGTGCCGCTGCTGCGCGGCAAGACTTCAGTCAACCTCTTCTTTGAACCCAGCACTCGCACGCGCACCACCTTTGAACTGGCTGCCAAGCGCTTGTCCGCTGACGTGCTCAATATGGACATCGCCCAGTCTGCCACGAGCAAGGGCGAATCCCTGCTGGACATGCTGCAGAACCTGGAAGCCATGGCCAGTGATCTCTTCGTGGTGCGCCATGCGGACTCGGGCGCGGCACACTTTATCGCCCGCCATGTCACGCCCAATGTGGCCATCATCAACGCGGGCGATGGCCGCCATGCCCATCCCACCCAGGCCATGCTGGACATGTACACCATCCGCCACTACAAGGGCGGTTTCGAGGGTCTGACCGTGGCCATTGTCGGCGATGTGCTCCATTCGCGCGTGGCCCGCTCGCAGATCAATGCCCTTTTGACCCTGGGCGCCGAGGAGGTGCGCGTGATCGCGCCGCGCACGCTGCTGCCCGCGGATGTGGAAGCGCTGGGCGCGCGCGTGTTCACCGAGCTGGAACCGGGAATGAAGGACGCGGACGTCGTCATGGCCCTGCGCCTGCAGCACGAGCGCATGAACTCTGCCCTGCTGCCCAGCGAGAGCGAGTTCTACCGTCTCTACGGCCTTAACGAGGCACGCCTGCGCGCGGCCCATCCCGATGCCATCGTCATGCACCCCGGGCCCATGAACCGGGGCGTGGAAATCGACTCGGCACTGGCCGACGGCGGGCGCTCGGTGATCCTGCACCAGGTCACCTTCGGCATTGCCGTGCGCATGGCGATCATGTCGATGTGCGTCAGCGGCCAGGAAAGCGGGGAGGTCTGATGCAGCCGGACGCCCATCTGCTGATCCGCAAGGGCCGGGTACTGGATCCGTCTGCCGGCCGCGACGAAATCGCCGATGTGCTGGTGGAGAACGGGCGTTTGAACCGTATCGGTGCCAGTCTGGATGCCCCAGGTGCGGAGCTCATCGACGCCGAGGGCCTGTGGGTGCTGCCCGGTCTGGTGGACGGCTGCAGTCGGCTGTCCGAGCCCGGCGGCACCCGTGCCGGCTCCATCGCCAGTGAAACCCGTGCCGCGGCCGCGGGCGGCATTACCCATCTGGGCGGCTTGCCGGACACGGACCCGGTCATGGACAACGCCGCGGTCGTGCGGCTGATCCGCGAGCAGGCGGACCACGCCGGCTTCGCCCGGATACTGCCCATGGGCGCGCTCACCCATCAGCTCGAAGGCGAACGGCTGGCGGAAATGCATACCCTGTATGAAGCCGGCTGCGTGGCCTTCACCAATGCCGGGCATGCCACCATGGATGCCCTGGTGCTCAAACGCTGCCTGGAATACGCGGCGAACTTTGACCTGCCCGTGATCTTCCGCCCCCAGGAAGCGGCCCTGACCGGCAACGGCTGCGCCCATGACGGCCGCGTGGCGACCCATCTGGGCCTGCCCGGGGTGCCCGTGGATGCCGAAACCGTGGCCCTGGCGCGGGACCTGGAGCTGGTGGAAGCGACCGGCGTACGTGCGCACTTTCACCAGATCTCGGCGGCGGCCAGCCTGCGGTTGCTGCGCGACGCCCGCGAGCGCGGGCTCCCCGTCACCGCTGATGTCAGCGTTCATCACCTGCTGCTGAACGAGGAGGCGCTGGCGGGCTTTAACAGCTTCTGTCACCTCCAGCCGCCGCTGCGCCATGAGGACGACCGCAAGGCGCTGCTGGCGGCCGTGGCCGATGGCACCCTGGATGTCGTCTGCTCCCGGCACACGCCCCTGGGCTCGTCCGCACGGCTGGCGCCTTTCCCCGAGACCCGGCCGGGAATATCGGGACTGGACACCCTGCTGGGGCTGGTGCTGCACCTGGTAGAAACCGACCAACTGCCGCTGGAACGCGCCCTGGACGCCGTGACGGCCGCCCCGGCACGCTGCCTGGACCGCCCCGCGGGGGGCCTGGAACCGGGCCGGGCGGCCAGTCTCTGTCTGGTGGATCCGCATCAGCGCGATTGCCCGGGCGAGGACTGGCTCTCCGCCGGCCGCAACTCCCCCTGGTACGATACCGAGCTGCCGGGCCGGGTCCGGCTGACGCTGTGTGAGGGAAAGGTGAGTTGGTTTTCCGATTAGCGCTTTGCGCTAATCGGAAAAGGGGCAAGGGGCAAGGGA
>CAYPKI010000124.1:0-8468 GCA_964411265.1 uncultured Alcanivorax sp.
CTTTATCCCCGCCGTATTCACCGAAGGTTCCTTACCAGACGGTCAGCAAAGGGAGCTCGAATTCAATCCGGGTTGCTATGGCGCCGTATTTCGGGTTGTGACGCGCGCGACCGCCGCGCGGTTGTATGGAAAGAGCCGTAAACGGCTGCCTTCAAAATGTCGCCTTGACTGCGAACGAGCCTGGCAGCCTGAGTGCGCAACGGGTTTTCAAGAGCCTGTTAACTCGCGGGCACCGCCCGCTCGGCGAGAAACTCTTTCAGCACCCGCGCGGTCTCGCTCTTGCGCCGGGTTTTGACCATCTTCTCGGGCGGCCCTTCCGCGACGATCCGGCCGCCGCCGTCGCCGCCCTCCGGGCCCAGGTCGAGGACCCAGTCCGCTTCGGCAATCACATCCAGGTTATGCTCGATCAGGATCACCGAATGGCCCGCGTCCACCAGCCGGTGGAGAACGCGGATCAGCCGTTCCACATCCGCCATGTGCAGGCCCACCGTGGGCTCGTCGAGAATATAGAGGGTATGGGGCTGGGTCTGCTTGCGCAGGTCCGGCCGGGCCTTGGCCAGCTCCGTGACCAGCTTGAGGCGCTGCGCCTCGCCGCCGGACAGGGTCGGGCTGGGCTGGCCCAGCGTGAGATAGCCCAGGCCCACGGCGCGCATCAGCTCGAGCGCGTGATGAATCTTCGGATGCGCGGCAAAGAAATCCACGCCCTCGTCCACGCTCATTTTCAGCACATCGCCGATATGCTTGCCGCCATAGGTGACCGCCAGGGTCTCGGGCGTGAAGCGATCACCGCCACAGACTTCGCAGGGCACGGATACATCCGGCAGGAAGTTCATCTCGATGCGTTTCATGCCCTGGCCTTCACAGGCGGGACAGCGGCCCTCGCTGGTATTGAAGGAAAAACGCCGCGCCGTGTAGCCACGCAAGCGCGCTTCCTCGGTGCCGGCAAAGAGATTGCGGATGTTGTCCCAGAAGCCCACATAGGTGGCGGGACAGGAACGGGGCGTCTTGCCGATGGGGGTCTGGTCCACTTCCAGCACCCGGTCCAGGTGCTGCCAGCCGTCCATGCTGTCGCAACCGGTGACATGGGGCGTGCGGCCCTTGCGATGCTGCGTCAGGCGCTTGAGGTTGTCGTGCAGCACACCGCGCACCAGCGAACTCTTGCCCGAGCCGGAAACGCCCGTCACACAGACCAGGCGTTGCAGCGGTACCTCGACATTGACGCCCTGCAGATTGTGCAGGTCCGCGCCTTCCACCCGAAGGGTTTGTTCGGGTTTTTCCGTGCGACGGTTTTCCAGCAGTGGATGGCGGATGGGATCACGCAGGCATTGCCCCGTAATGGAATCCTTGTTCCTGGTCAGATCCTTCACCTTGCCTTCGGCCACCACGCGGCCACCATTGATGCCGGCACCGGGACCGAGATCAATCACATGCTCGGCGCGGCGGATGGTGTCCTCGTCGTGTTCCACCACCACAATGGTGTTGCCCTTGCCTTCCAGCCGCGCGAGCGTGTCCAGGAGCATGCGGTTGTCGCGCGGATGCAGGCCAATGGTGGGCTCATCCAGGATGTAGCACACGCCCTGCAAATTGGAGCCCAGCTGAGCGGCGATCCGGATGCGTTGGGCTTCGCCGCCGGACAAGGTGGGCGCGGCCCGATCCAGGCTCAGATAAGCCAGACCTACCTGCTGCAGAAAATCCAGCCGCGCGCGGATCTCGGGCAGAATGTCGCGCGCGATTTCCGCCTCGCGGCCCTTCAGGCGCAGCTTGCCAAAGAGCTTCTCCGCTTCTTTCACCGAAAGTTCGGTGTACTCGGCAATATTCCAGTCCTTGAGACGCACCGCCAGCGCCTCCGGTTTCAGGCGCCGGCCATCGCACTGGCGGCAGACACGGATTTCGTCGCTCTCGTCTTCCAGCCAGTCGGATTCCTCACCGGTCTGATCCTCGTCGAAGCCACGAAGTTTCAGCCCGGTGCCAAAGCAACCCGGGCACCAGCCATGCTTGGAGTTGTAGGAAAACAACCGCGGGTCCAGCTCGGGGAAGCTGCGTCCGCAGCCCGGGCAGGCGCGTTGCGTGGACAGAATGGTTTCATGCTTTGACGTCACCAGCTTCATGGTCCCCTGGCCGAACTCCAGCGCCCGGGCAATAAGTTCATCCAGTTCTTCTTCTTGTCCGGCTTCCACCTTGAGCGTGCCCACGGGCAGATCAATATCGTGCTCGTGATGCCGCGCCAGGCGCGGCCAGTTATCCGTGGGCCGGTATTCCCCGTCCACGCGCAACGTCGCGAAGCCCTTCTTGCCCGCCCAGGTAGCGAGATCGGTGTAATAGCCCTTGCGCGCCACCACCATGGGCGCCAACAAGGTCGCCTTGCGGTTGCGCGCGTCGCGCATGATCTGAGCGCGGATCGCTTCAGCAGTCTGTTCCTGAATGGGCACTTCGCATTCGGGACAGTACTGCGTGCCCAGCTTGACGAACAAAAGCCGCAGAAAGTGATAGACCTCCGTCATGGTGGCCACGGTGGACTTGCGCCCGCCCCGGCTGGTGCGCTGTTCGATCGCCACCGTGGGCGGAATGCCGAAGACGGCATCCACATCCGGCCGCGAGGCCGGTTGCACGAACTGCCGGGCATAGGCGTTCAGGGATTCAAGATAACGCCGCTGCCCTTCGTTGAAGACAATGTCGAAGGCCACAGTGGACTTGCCCGAACCGGACAGCCCCGTAACCACGGTAAGCTTGTTGCGCGGGATCCGGATATCCGTGTTCTTCAGATTGTGCTCGCGGGCATGATGGATGGCGATATCCGGATGCCGCTTCGACGACGCATAGGATGCCTTGGTTTCCGCCACTGCTTTCGATTCGGCACTCTCGGCCGGTTCTGCCGTATGTCCCAGATAGTCTTTCAGGGCCTTGCCGGTATGACTGGCCTCGACCGTCATGACGGCTTCGGGCGTACCTTCAGCTACCAGCTCACCGCCGCCGTCACCGCCTTCCGGCCCCAGATCCAGGATCCAGTCGGCCGCAGCCATGACATCCTGATTGTGCTCGATCACGGCCAGGGAATGGCCCGAAGCAATCAGGCGGCGGAAGGCCTGCAGGAGTGTGGCCACGTCATCCATGTGCAGGCCCGTGGTGGGTTCATCGAAAAGAAAGAGCAGATGTTCGTCTTCGCCCTTGCGGCTCCCCGCTTTTGCCAGATGCCCGGCCAGCTTAAGACGCTGCGCCTCGCCCCCCGAAAGGGTGGGAACGGGCTGGCCCAGCCCCATATAACCCAGGCCCACTGCTTGTAATGGTTCCAGTCCGCGCGGCACCTTTTGGAAGCAGGCGCCCATCGCGTTGATGCTCGAAGCCATTGCCACCACAGGTAGGACAGCGGCCGTTGCCCGCATTGAAGCTGAAGGTGCCCAGCTTGTAGCCGCGTGCCTTGGCTTCCGGCTGCGCCGCGTAGACCTTGCGGATGGCGTCAAAGGCGCCCACATAGCTGGCCGGTGTGGATCTTGTAGTGCGGCCGATCTGGGACTGATCAATCAGGACAGCATCATCGATTTTCTGATGATTGCGTATGCTCTGGTGCGCGCCCGGCACCTCGCCCGGATGACCCTTGATCTCGGCCAGGGCGCGGTAGAAAACGCCTTCCATGAGCGTGGACTTGCCCGAGCCGCTCACGCCCGTGACTACCACCATGCGGTTCAACGGCAGGGATACGTCGATGTTCTGGAGATTGTGCTCCGAGGCGCCAAGCACCTGAATACAGTCTTTCGGCTCCGGCTCGCCCAGCGCTTCGCCCGCTTCGGTCTGCGCCACCACAGACCGGCGGCCGGTGAGATAGTCCGCGGTCAGGGATTTGCGCGAGCGCATGAGTTGTTTGGGCGTGCCCTGGAAGACCAGCTCGCCGCCGCGCTCACCGGGACCCGGGCCGATATCCAGCACCCGGTCGGCCGCATGCATCACCTGGGGATCGTGTTCCACCACCAGCAGGGAGTTGCCGGCGTCCCGCAGCCGGTGCATGACGCCGATGATCCGGTTCATGTCCCGCGGGTGCAGGCCGATACTGGGCTCGTCCAGCACAAAGAGCGTATTCACCAGGGAGGTGCCCAGGGCCGTGGTGAGATTGATGCGCTGCACCTCGCCGCCGGACAGAGTGCGCGACTGCCGGTCCAGGGTCAGATACTCCAGTCCCACCCGGCAGAGATAACCCAGCCGCGAGCGAATAGCATCCAGTAGCAGATCCGAAGCCTCATCCAGTGGCGCGGGCAGCTGAATGCGCTCGAACAACGCCCGGGTGCGGCCCAGGGGCAGGCCCATGACATCGGCGATGTTAAGGCCGGGCTGTTGCTCCAGCGTTTTCCGGTCGAAGCCGGCTCCCAGGGGCAGAAAACGCTGCTCCGGCGCCAGCATCGCCTGAGCATCGTCCTGCGTGCCCACCCGCCAGAGCAGGGATTCGGGTTTCAGCCGGGCGCCGTGACAGGTGGGGCACTGATCATAGGATCGATAGCGCGACAGCAGCACCCGGATATGCATCTTGTAGGAACGGCTCTCCAGGAAATCGAAAAACCGCTGGATGCCATACCAGCCACCGCGGTTCGAGTGCCAGCTCCAATCCTCGTCGCCCTCGATGATCCAGCGCCGGTCCGTCTTGTTCAGTTTTTTCCAGGGCTGATCCGTAGGCACACCATAGCGTCGGCAATGCTTGATGAGATCGCGCTGACATTCTTCATAGCTGTCTGTCTGCCAGGGCTTGATGGCGCCTTCTTCCAGGCTCTTGTTTTCGTCCGGGATCACCATGCGGTAATCAATGCCCATGACCCGGCCAAAGCCGCGGCACTGGTCACAGGCGCCCATGGGCGAGTTGAACGAGAAGGAATTGGGAATGGGATCGGTGTAGTCGCGATCACAGTCCGGGCAATGAAGCCCCTCGGAATAGGGCCATTCGTCTCTGGGCTCGCGGTTATCGTCCAGCGGCAGCACGCTCATCCGGCCCTGACCGCCCCGCAGCGCACCCTCGACCGCCTCCGTGATCCGATCCCGACGGTCCGCTTCGAGTCGCACCCGGTCCTGAGTTACACGCAGCGTCTCGGTGTCCACCTGATCCACCCGCGTATAACCCTGGCGCTCCAGCTCTGCCCGGATCTTGTCCTCGGTGACATCGCCGCTCAACGGAATCGTGAAGGCAATGACCGCGCGCTCGCCCTGCCCCCGGCTCATCAGGTCGGCAACAATGGAGTCCTCGGTATCCCGGCGCACCTCGCGCCCGCAGCCCTGACAGAATAGCCGCGCCGCCCGGGCAAAGAGCAGTTTCAGATGGTCGTTGAGCTCGGTCATGGTCCCGACCGTGGAGCGGGAATTGCGCACCGGATTGGTCTGATCGATGGCAATGGCCGGCGGAATGCCCTCAATCGAATCCACGGCGGGCTTGTCCATGCGGTCCAGGAACTGCCGCGCATAGGGGGAGAAGGTCTCCACATAGCGGCGCTGGCCTTCGGCATAGACGGTGTCAAAGGCGAGTGAGGACTTCCCGGACCCACTGGGCCCGGTAATCACGATCAACTCGCCGAGCGGCAATTCCAGGTCCAGATTCTTGAGGTTGTTCTGGCGCGCGCCCCGGAGGCGGATGACATCTTCGGACATTACGGATCCTGCAGGACTTCATGAAGCCGGAAGGCTCCAGCATAAAAGTCCGAGAGTATAACGGAATCCGGCATGAAGGCGGTGTTACGAGCACCCGCTCTTCCGAGGCGGATGGCCGCGCTCAACCAGGTCGTCAGTGTTTCAGACGCAGATAGCGGCGGCCGTCAAAGCGATTAAAAAACTGCCCCAGTTCAGGATGCTCGATCTGCTGGCCGGATTCATCCGGCTCCAGATGGCGCTCGGCCACATAGGTCCGGTGCTCGGCGCCGTCCACGAGTACCTGATACCAGGGCTTGTCCCTCGGCGGGCGGCTCTTGGCCATGTATTCGTACCACTCCTCGGACCCGGCAAACTCCGGATCCACGTCCACCACCACACCACGGTAATCCACCTTTTTGTGGTGCACCAGATCACCCGGGCTGAATTTGGGTTGCGCCATACTGACCTCCTGACAACGCTGCCGGGCGAATCGGCAAGCTCGTCGAACTTCAATGGACATTATGCCACACCGGCCCGGCTGCGCCGAAAACCATCCCTCAGCGACGGCCCCAAAAGAAACGCTTCAACCCGTCAGTGCGACCGCCGGCCACGTGGATTTACCCAGCTCCAGTGACGAATCATGGACACGCAAGATTGCCCATACCGGATAAATGGGTGGGGCTATTGATCCGCTACGATGGCGTAAGGGTTGGGGAAGTGGTGCGCCAGGCAGGACTTGAACCTGCATGCCTTACGGCACTGGTACCTAAATCGCTCCGAGAGCCCGATATGACGGTCTCATATTCGCTAACTTATTGGTTTTACCAATCATCATGAAACGCGTCTAAACGCGTTTGATCCCCGTGTTACGAGCTTGCTGTACCAAAATTGTACCAACCCGAACCCTCATTCCACGCAAACGGGGCTGGTAATCAATCTGCGCGCTGCCGCCAGCGCCCCCGCTGCGGGCAGCGGTCGGCAGGGTGGCCACCCCGTCTCGCCTTCTTGGCAATCTCCCGCTGAACGGGGTTAATGGCAATGGTCTATGGCGGCATGACGGGGATGGGCAGCCTTCGCAGGTCCCGCCTTCGCCATGTGCAAGCCAACTCTCAGGCAGGTGTGCGAAAAGGCTTAAAATTTATGGATGTCCACGATTCCAGCAGAGGATCGAGAAATGCCCGATCTTCATGGCACCGGCCACCTGGACGGTGCGCTCGAGGGCGCCGTCTTTGTCCCAGGCCTCCAGCACCAATCGATACTGGCCGTTGGTGACCAGGGTGGGGTCGAACTGCCCTACCTCGCCGTCCACCACAGGGCTGCTGCCTTCACTGAGCCAGGTGAGCTCGTCGTCACGGGTGCTGCGATAGCCCCGGCGCCAGTGTTCCAAGTTGGTGGCGTCGGCGGTGCCGCTAACCAGCGTGGGCGCGGTGACGCGCTCGGCCTCGGCCGGGGCCGTGAGGCCCGTGGTGGGGCTGGCGGCGTCCGCTGCGGCGATGGCTTCCCGCGGCAGGGCCGATAACAGCGCCAACAGGCAGGCTGCCAGGACGTGAGCCTCCGATGCCGGGAAGACGGGGTCTGCGCGGGAAAGGCGTCCTCGCACTGGACAATCCGGTTTTGCGGGTATTCCGGCTCAAGCGTAGCAGCCCAGGCCACGGCTTCACCAGCATCCACAGGTTCCCGTTTGGGCTGGCACGGGGTAAGCGCTATACTTGGATGAAACCGGTACCGATCGTGGATAGCATCATGCTGAAGACCATTGAGGCGGTTCTGGACAAGGATGGCCGTCTTTCTCCGCTCGAGCACATTGATCTGAGTCATACCAGGCGGGTTCTGGTGACCTTTCTCGACGAGGACACCTCCACGGAAAAAGCACCAGAAGAGGCTTTATTCAGCGAGCAGGCTCTCGCGGAGGACTGGAACAGGGATGAGGAAGACGACGCATGGAATCATTTGCAGTAGGCGCGGTGGTTCTTGTCCGCTTCCCCTTCTCCGATCTGACCAACGCGAAATTGCGACCGGCAGTGATCGTCGCCCATGCGGGGCGTGACGATTACGTTCTGTGCCAGATCACCAGCAACCCGTACACTGACCCGCGAGCTATCGAAGTCCAAGATCACCAGTTCCGCAAGGGCGGTCTGCAGCGGGTCAGCTACATAAGACCGGCCAAGCTGTTCACCGCCAATGACCGCATCATCGCCCGGACCGTGGGCACCCTGGATCAGGGCACCCGGCGTAGCGTCATCGAATCAATTGAAGCGCTTCTTCGGGAAGGCCTGCAGTAAACGAAATTCCCCTCGTTACCTGAAACCCGGCTATGCGAGATACGAATTATCGGTACCCGAAAAGCAACCGCGCGCGAGACCAAGCAATACGAAGGTGGCTTATGAAAGATGAGTATGACTTCAGCCAGCGAACGAGAGGAAAATTCTACAGCGAGGATGCGACCCTGAACCTGCCAATCTATCTTGATGCCAAGATTCAGGTAGCGCTGACCGAGCTCGCCGAAGCCAAGGACGTTGATCTGCCAACACTGGTCAATGCCCTGCTCAAGAAGGACATTGAGTTGATCCAGCTTGGACACTGAAATACCTCGCTCCTGACCCCGCGGCGCCGGCCGTCTTCCCAGCGCAACGCGCCATGCACTGCGCAAAATACTTCATAATCATGTCCAGGGAAGGCCTATGGTTTTCGTATTGCTCCTCGTGCTGTTCGCTATACGGCCACGCCCAGGCAAGCATGCTTATCGCCGGCAGCAGCGAGCGCACAGAGATGGCACGCCCGGCCAGACACCGGACGCTCCCCGCCCCCACACGCGCTTCGAGCCCAAACCACCCTGGGTATTGCGCGAAGTGATCCGCCTCAAGGCGCTC
>CAYPKI010000125.1:0-8440 GCA_964411265.1 uncultured Alcanivorax sp.
AGCATGCCACCCAGGCCCAGCAAACGCAGGGCGAACCTCCCCTTGCTTAGCCGCGGCCACCAGGGAAGGCGAACCACATACGGCCAGACCCCGACCAGCAAACCCAAAGTGACAAGCAGGCCGGCCCACCAGTAGGCAATTGACACCATGTTCCAGACGCCTATTTTCCAGACCAGCGCAATCACGAAAACGAGCTCTATGATAGTTACCAGAAACTGGAGGCGGTCGGCCGGCTTCGTTGCGGTGTTATCCAGGGTGCACCGAGCCCGGCGTCGGAAACCATGGGCCACAAAGGGCGCCAACGGTACGAGCAGTATAGTCAATCCCAGAAAAAACCAGTCCCGCTCGGGTGCCGGTGGCGATTCATTACCCCGCAAAAGGCTGACCGCAAAACCATCACCGGAATGGCTTGTATTGCTGAGCATGACCACCCCCCGGTTCCTGTCAGGTAAAAAGCCAATGAATGCGTAATACCCCCGGTGCGCCCGTTATGCCAGACCATCCGATCATCATCCCGCTCATTGATGACCCAGCCCAAGCCTGCCCCCCTTTCTCCGTTTTCCCGGGTCCAGTGCTCCGTCATGCTTTTGGCCAGGGACGTACCCGCTCTAGCGGTCATTGCCTTTTGCAGAAAAGCAATCATGTCCTCAAGATTGGAACTCAAACCGCCCGCCGGATTATAGCCATCCAGCCGCCAATTCCGGGCTGGTCGCAAATTCTCTCGATGCGGTTTCGCCAAGCGGGGATCATCCAGAACCGTATCCGTGAAGGCAGTATCCTCCAATCCGAGAGGTGCCAGCACCCGCGTTTTGATCATAGTTTCGTACGACTCATCGGTAACCGTCCCCAGCAGACGGCCCAGCAGGGCCGGCCCCAGCTTGGCGTAGGCAAATTCACCCCGGGATGCCAGATCTGAGGCTTCCAAGGTAGCCACATCCGAAAAGACATCATCCCTGTTCAGACCTGCATACGGGTCCGCCGGGCTGCTCAATTGACGCCAAAGCATGCCGGCATTCACAGGCAGGCGTGGCAACCCCGAAGTATGCGTCGCCAATTCCCGCAAACGGATAGAGGCTACTTCCGGATCAAGTTCCCATGGTCCGGGCATCAACTCGCCCACGGTGCTATTTAGTGATACAACACCGTCCTCGTTCAGTTGTGCCAGAAGAAGGCCCGTAAACACCTTGGTCACCGACCCGATCTCGAAAAGCGTTTCCTTATTAACCGCTCTATCAGGCCCCGCCCAACCAGACACGGCTCGGGTCACCTCGCCCGGTGTCAGCAACGCAACGGCAATACCCTGAGTCTGCCGCGACTGTTCCACATACGCGTGAACACGCTCCTCCAGCGAGCCTGCTTCCGTGGTCAATCCCGCGATCAGCAACCCAACCAGAGCGACACACCGAATCATCCGTTGGCCTCTTCAATAACGGTTGGGCAGCAGAATGGAGGTAAATCTCACCTTGATGTTCTCTGTGGCCACTCCCGACCAGAAGACGCAAAAACAAAAACGCCACCCGAAGGTGGCGTTTTCGCTAGCGCTTGGGCAGGCCCGGTTCAGACCGTGGCTTCCGCCGCTGCTTCCTTCTTGGAGAGCTTGATGCGGCCGCGCTGGTCTACGTCCAGGACCTTGACCTTGATGGTCTCACCCTCGTTGACATAGTCGGTAACCTTCTCGACCCGTTCCTCGGCAATCTGCGAGATATGCAGCAGACCCTCGGTGCCGGGCAGGATTTCGACGAAGGCGCCGAAGTCCACGGTGCGGATCACCTTGCCTTCATAGGTCTCGCCCGGTTCGGGCTCGGCGGTGAGTTCCTGCACGCGCCGCTGCGCGTGTTCGGCGCCCTCGCGGGTTTCGCCGTAGATCTTGACCATACCGTCATCGTCGATGTCGATGTTGGCGTTGGTTTCCTCGCACAACTGACGGATGACGGCACCGCCTTTGCCGATCACATCGCGGATCTTGTCCGGGTTGATAGACAGGGTGATAAGCGTTGGGGCATTTTCCGACACCCGCTCGCGCGGCTTGCCAATCACTCTGTTCATCTCGCCCAGGATGTGCAGCCGGCCAGCACGCGCCTGCTCCAGCGACTTCTCCATGATCTCTTCGGTAATGCCATCGATCTTGATATCCATCTGCAGCGCAGTCACACCCTGCTCCGTGCCGGCCACCTTGAAATCCATGTCACCGAGATGGTCTTCGTCACCCAGGATGTCGGAGAGCACCGCATAGCGGTTGTCGTCTTCCTTGACCAGGCCCATGGCGATGCCGGCGACCGGTGCCTTCATGGGGACGCCCGCGTCCATGAGCGCCAGAGAGGTGCCGCAAACCGACGCCATGGAGGAAGACCCATTGGACTCGGTGACTTCCGACACCACGCGGATGGTGTACGGGAAGCTCTCGTCGTCGGGCAACGCCGCCTGGATGCCGCGGCGCGCAAGCTTGCCGTGGCCGATTTCGCGACGTTTGGGCGGTCCCATGAAACCCGCTTCGCCCACACAGAACGGCGGAAAATTGTAGTGCAACATGAAACGGTCCTGACGCGAGCCTTCCAGCGCGTCGACCATTTGCGCATCACGCATGCCGCCCAGGGTAGTCGTGACAATGGTCTGGGTCTCGCCCCGGGTGAATAGCGCCGAACCATGGGTCTTGGGGAGCATGTCCACCTGCACATCAATGGGACGCACACTGTCCAGTGCGCGGCCGTCGATGCGCGGATTGCCATCTACCACGGAGCGGCGTACCACGGCCTTTTCAATCTTGCCGAACAGATCCTTCACCTCGCTCGCGGACGGCTCGCCCTCGTCGGCAGCGAATTCTTTCACGCAGTTATGGCGAAGGGTATCCACGGCCTCGCTACGTTCAAGCTTATCCGTGACACTATAGGCTTCCTTGAGCTGATCAGCGTATTTCGCCTCGATCCGGTGCTTCAACTCGTCGTTGACTTGCGGCGGCTGCCAGTTCCAGCGCGGCTGGCCGCCCTCGGCGACGAGTTCGTTAATGCCATTGATGACCTTCTGCATTTCCTCGTGGCCGAAGAGCACCGCACCCAGCATCTGATCCTCGCTGAGCTCCTGTGCCTCGGACTCGACCATGAGCACGGCGTCCCGGGTGCCCGCCACCACCAGATTGAGCGCGGAGTCCTCGAGCTGGGAGTAGGTCGGGTTGATGAGATACTCGCCATCCTTGAAACCCACGCGAGCGGCGCCGATCGGACCGGCAAAGGGAATGCCCGAAATGGCCAGGCAGGCGGAAGCGCCGATCATGGCGGCAATATCCGGATCATTCTCCTTGTTCGCGGACATGACCGTCGTCACCACCTGGACTTCGTTCAGGAAGCCTTCCGGGAACAGCGGCCGAATGGGACGGTCGATCAGGCGACTGGTCAGCGTTTCCTTCTCGCTGGGGCGGTTTTCACGCTTGAGGAAACCGCCGGGGATACGGCCCGCGGCATAGGTCTTTTCCTGGTAGTTGACGGTCAGCGGGAAGAAAGGGCGGCCCGGATCGGCCTCCTTCTTACCCACGACCGTGGCGAGCACGGCGGTGTCGCCAATAGTGACCATGACGGCGCCGGTGGCCTGGCGAGCGATCTGGCCCGTTTCCAGGATGACGGTTTCGCCACCGAATTCGAATTCTTTTCTGACAACGTTAAACATATCTCTCATCTCTGCCTTTTTTCATCATTGCATCCGCGGGCGATCAGCGGCTCGCCCCGGCCGTTCGGCACCGGCTGAAAAGACGGTCCCGGAAACACGAAAGCCCGGCAGGGGCCGGGCTTTCGTTTTTTCTGGTGTTATCGGCGAACACCCAGACGCTGAATCAGTTCCCGATAGCGGCTGTGATTCCGTTTCGCCAGATAGTCCAGCAGCTTGCGACGCTGGCTGACCATCTTGATCAGGCCGCGACGACTGTGATGGTCCTGCTTGTGCTCACTGAAGTGGCTCTGCAGTTCATTGATATTATGCGTGAGAAGGGCCACCTGGACCTCCGGCGAACCGGTGTCTCCGGGCTTGCGCCCGAAATCTTGCACAATCTGCGCTTTCTGCTCGGTTGATAATGCCATTACTCGTTTCTCTCCAATATGCCTGGTTGCAGTCGCGGCTAACCGTGCATATTTACAGTTACCGCCCGTATTCCGGACCCGAGGGTCCGCGTTTTCAGGACGAGGCGACCAGGCGACGCGGCGCCACGCGCCCGTCTTCCTCGACTTCGCCCACGCCCAGAAAGGTTTCGCTGGAGGCCTCGTAGAGACTGACCCAGCCGTCGCGCGGCCGGTTGGGCGTCATGACTGCCTGGCCCTGACTCAGATACCAGGCCGTATTATCGCCCAGCTCGACGCGGGGCCAGTCTGCCACGGCTGTGTACAAAGGCAACAGCTTTTCATCGGTACCGGCGAAGCCGTGCTCCGCCTTGATCTCGCCCAGTGCTTCCAGCGAGACCATCTTGTCTTCCGGATAGGGGCCGGCATTAAGCCGGCGCAGACCGGTCACGTGCGCGCCGCAGCCGAGCTGATCACCCAGCTCCTCGATCAGGGTGCGCACATAGGTGCCCTTGGAACAGGCCACCTCGATGTCGAGTTCGTCGCGGTCAAGCGAGCACAACTCCAGCTCATGGATAGTCACTGCGCGCGGCTCGCGCTCGACGGTAATGCCCTGGCGTGCGAGCTTGTACAAGGGCTCACCATTGTGCTTGATGGCCGAATACATGGACGGCGTCTGCTCGATAGGCCCCTTGAAAGTCGCCAGCGCCTCCATCACCTGTGCTTCCGAGACATTGACATCGTGTTCGGACACGACTTCACCGTCGGCATCGCCGGTTTCGGTCATCACACCCAGTCGAGCTCGCACCTGATAACGCTTGTCCGCGTTCAACAGGAACTGGCTGAACTTGGTGGCCTCACCGAAACAGATGGGCAGCATGCCTGTGGCCAGCGGATCCAGGCTGCCCGTATGCCCGGCCTTGGCGGCGGCGAACATCTTCTTGGCCATTTGCAGGGCGCCGTTGCTGGTCACCCCGGCGGGTTTGTCGAGCAACAGGATGCCGCTGATATTGCGGCCGCGGTTGCGTCGCTTACCCAAGACTATGTCTCCTGCTCGTCGTCGTCATCCGGCGTGGGTCCGTGCTTTTGATCCTGCTCGCGCGCCTCACTGATCAGCGAGTCGAGCCGTCGGGCCTGCTCATTCTGTTCGTCGAAGTGAAAGCGCAACCGGGGCGTATAGCGTGTCGTCATGCCCGCCGCCAGACGGCTACGCAGGAACCCGGCCGCTCTGGTCAGGATCTTTTCGGCCTCGCGGGCGTCGTCAGCGGACTGGCCCAGCACCGTGAAGTAGACATCCGCGTAGGCCAGGTCACTGGATACGCGCACATGCTGGAGGGTTACCATACCCACGCGCGGGTCGCGCATTTCCCGCTGCACCAGTACGGACAGGCTACGGTGCACCTCATCCGCTATCCGGTCAGCGCGGCTGTATGCTTCGGGCTGCTGGTGCCGGCTCATGCTGTATACCTCGAAGACGAAGTCTGCACTTCAGAGACTGCGTGCGACTTCGCGCACCTCGAAGACCTCGATCTTGTCCCCTACCTGCACATCGCGATAGCGCTTCACGGCAATACCGCATTCCACGCCCGCGCGCACTTCGTTGACGTCTTCCTTGAACCGGCGCAGCGACTCCAGCTCGCCCTCGAAAACCACCACGTTCTCGCGCAGCACGCGGATCGGGCGGTTCCGGTAAATGGTGCCTTCGGACACCATGCAGCCCGCCACAGAGCCGAAACGGGAGGAGCGGAAGACCTCCCGCACTTCGGCGACACCCAGGATTTCCTCGCGCTTTTCAGGCTCCAGCAAGCCGGACATGGCCGCCTTGACGTCGTCGATGAGCTCGTAAATCACGCTGTAGTAGCGTAGATCGATGCCCTCGCGCTCGCAGACGCGACGCGCGGCTGAATCAGCGCGGACATTGAAGCCCAACAGCACGGCCCCGGATGTCATGGCCAGGTTTACGTCCGATTCGTTGATGCCGCCCAGACCACCGGAGATGATATTGACCTTCACCTCGTCGGTGCTCAGCTCGTTGAGCGCGCTCACCAGCGCCTCGTAGGAGCCGCGCACATCCGCCTTGAGCACGATATTCACCTGGGAAGCTTCGCTCTCGCCCATGTTCTCGAACAGATTTTCCAGCTTGGACGCCTGCTGACGCTGAAGCCTGAGCTCCCGGTCGCGTGCCTCGCGAAATTCGGCCACTTCGCGGGCCTTTTTCTCATCCGATACCACCAGGAAGTGCTCGCCCGCATCGGGCGCGCCCGACAAGCCCAGCACTTCCACCGGGATGGATGGACCGGCCGCGTCCACCTGCGCGCCGGTTTCGTCCGTCAGGGCACGTACGCGGCCGTAGCACGAACCTGCGAGTACGGTATCGCCGCGCTGGAGCTCGCCCTCGCGCACCAATAGCGAAGTGACCGGACCGCGGCCCTTGTCGACGCGCGATTCGACCACCACGCCCTGGGCCGGCCCGGACGGGGCCGATTTCAGTTCGAGCAGATCTGCCTGCAGAATGATGGCGTCCAGCAGCTCGTCGATGCCTTCACCGGTCTCGGCGGAGACATGCACAAATTGGTGATCGCCACCCCAGGCCTCGGAGATGATATCCATCTGGGCGAGCTCGTTTTTCACCCGATCCGGGTCGGCGTTTTCCTTGTCGATCTTGTTCACCGCGACAATGACGGGCACTTCCGCCGCCTTGGCATGATCGATCGCCTCCCGGGTCTGCGGCACGACGCCATCGTCAGCCGCCACCACCACGATGGCCACGTCCGTAGCCTGGGCACCGCGCGCGCGCATGGCCGTAAAGGCGGCGTGGCCGGGCGTGTCCAGGAAACTGACCATGCCCTGGTCGGTGTTCACGTGGTAGGCGCCAATGTGCTGCGTGATACCACCGGCCTCGCCCGAGGCCACCTTGGTGCGGCGAATCTGATCAAGCAGCGAGGTCTTGCCGTGGTCGACGTGGCCCATGACGGTTACCACCGGCGCACGCGGTGCCGGGTCCGCGTCATACTGAATCATCTCGGCAAGATCTGCCTCCATGGCCTCTTCTTCGCCCTTCACCGCCTTGGGCGTATGGCCCATTTCCTCGGTCAGCAGCACGGCGGTTTCCTGGTCAATGTGCTGATTGACCGTAGCCATTTCGCCCATCTTCATCAGCGCCTTGATGAGCTCCTTGCCCTTCACGCTCATGCGCTGGGCGAGCTCAGCCACGGTAATGGTTTCGGGGATTTCGACCTCATGGGTCTGCTTTTCCGTGGGGCTCTTGAAACCGTGCTCTTTGTGCAAGCTGGACCTCATCTGACCATGGGCTACACCACCTGAGGCCCGGCGGTTGCGACGCGGCTTTTTGGTGGCGCGTTCTTCGTCGCGATAACTGGCCTCTTCAGCCTGGTCGACAATGGAGTTCTGATCTTCTTGCTCGCCCGAGGCGCTTTCCTCTTCGTCGCCATCGCGCTGTTCCAGTTCTTCGGCCACCCGCTTGGCTTCTTCGGCGGTCGCACGCGCGGCTTCCTCTTCAGCCTGTTTGCGTTGTTCCTCTTGCTGCTTACGGCGCTGTTCTTCCGCCTCGCGCTGTTTGCGTTCCTCTTCCTCGCGCTTTTTACGCTGTGCCGCGGTTTCTTTCTTCTGCGCCTTATCGCCCTCGGCTTTCCGGCCGGTGCGCGGCACTGACAAGCGTTTGGCTTTTTCTTCCTGCGCCTGACGAGCCTTCTCTTCCTGCTCCTGGCGCGCCTCCGGAGTCATGGCCTCTTCGTCCTCACGGCGCTTGGCTTCGGCTTCCTCCTTGCGCTTGGCTTCGGCCTCTTGCTCCTTGCGCTTGGCTTCTTCCTCGGCCTTGCGGCGCTCCTCTTCCTGGCGCTGTTCCTCCTGACGGCGTTCTTCTTCTTCCTGACGCTGACGTTCCTCTTCTTCAATGGCCGAGCGTTTCTTGTAGGTGCGCTTGCGACGCACTTCCACATTGACCGTCTTGTTCTTGCCTTCTGAACCCTTGGTCTGGATGGTGCTGCTAGATTTGCGCTTGAGCGTGACCTTGCTGGACTGGCTCTCCCCCGTGTCGCCTTCGCTACCCTTGCGCAAATGCGCCAGAAGCTGCTGCTTTTGCTCGTCAGAGACCTCTTCACCGGCGCTCTCATGGGGCAAACCGGCTTCCTTCATCTGCGTGAGCAGACGATCTACATCGGTGCCTACCATTTCGGCCAGTTTTTGTACGGTCGTTTCTGCCATTTCAGCCAACCTTGCTCCTGTACGTCTCTACATGCCAGGCGGGGGAAACCAGCTTGGCTTATTCACCGGCCGCTTCTTCGTTTTCGAACCACGGCGCACGTGCCGTCATGATGAGTTCGCCGGCACGCTCCTCGTCCATCTCGTCGATGTCCATAATGTCGTCGATCGACTGCTCC